>NZ_PYVV01000012.1:0-177846 GCF_003056325.1 Halomonas sp. BN3-1
ATCGAGTGACCTTCACGCATCAGCATGATGGTGGCACGTTCTTCAGCAGTAAGGTGGTGGTAGCAATGAGTCATAGCGATAGCGTACCTGATCGATCAGGTGTTGCACTTGCTCATTGAGACCGCCCCCTCTACAAGAACCCCAACTGTGGCTGTTGCGCCGAATATGCCAAGTATCTCGAACGAAACGGGTTCGAAGTGGAGACAATCGATACTCACGATCTCGCGAAGATGAAAGCCGAACACGATGTTTCCGAGAAACTGCAGGGTTGCCATACCACGCTCATCGACAACTATGTCTTCGAGGGCCACGTACCCGTGGAAAGCGTCACCCAGGTACTCGAAGAGAAACCTTTCATCAAAGGCCTGAGCGTACCCGGAATGCCACTTGGCTCACCGGGGATGTCGGGCGAGAAACAGGGCCCACTGGAGGTTTACACCCTGGCCTTTCAGCCGACCGATACCCCTGAAGTTTACGCCACCCACTGAAGGTGAGCCTTGGTCATGAGACAACTGATCGGGACCAGTTGGGTAGCGGTGGCATTGTGGGGAATGATCACCTCTTTGGCCGTCGCCGAACCACCCAAACGTGTGGGGCCGAATGGGTTTCTTCTCTGGGAAAGCCCACGCGAGGTGTCGGAAATTAGCTTCGAGGCTGGCGACGGTACCCCGCTGACGCTGACCACTTTCGGAGGAAAGCTGATCCTGCTCAACATCTGGGCGACATGGTGTGGCCCTTGCCGCGAGGAAATGCCCACCCTGGATGCCCTCCAGGCTGAATTGGGTGGTACGGATTTCGAGGTCGTCGCACTCTCGATCGATCGCAAAGGCATCGAGGTCGTCAACGAATTCTATCAGGAGGTGGGGATCGAGCATCTCGCTCCCTACGTCGATCCAACCGGCATGGCCAGCGCGAACCTCAGTGCCGTGGGTATTCCCACGACGCTTCTGCTCGACCGCCAGGGCAGGGAGATCGGACGCCTGGTCGGGGAGGCCGAGTGGGATACCCCTGAAATGATCGACTTTCTTGCCGAAACCATAGAAACCACCCAGGAGGACGCGCCATGAGTTGCTGTGACGACAAGCCCCAAAAGGGCCAAGAGAAAGCCGGACTGAAAGGCCTGGTAACAGGCCCACGCCGCTGGATGCTGCTGGGCGCTGTGGCGGTGGCTGGTGGTCTTGCCATGGGCTGGGATCAACTGGTCCTGCTGGGCATCGCCCCTATCCTGGTGACCCTGTTGCCTTGCCTCGTCATGTGTGGAGCAATGTGTATGCTGAAATGCAAGGACAAGAAAGGCAAGGCTACCGAGCCGGGCGAAGCCCCTGACGTCCAAGCCAACGTGGAAGCCTCTACCGCGGTAACCACGGAGACGGCATCTGCCAATCGCCAAGCAGCGGATCACCAGGTGCCATCCGAGCGCCCCGACTCCAAGCTCCAAGCCTAGCCACGGGATTAAGGGGGGATGTGGGAAGTTGCCAATATCGGCCTGGCCACGGCCTTTCTGGCGGGCCTGACCTCGTTCGCTTCGCCCTGTGTCTTGCCGCTCGTGCCTAGCTATCTCTCCTTCGTGGCCGGGCGCTCGCTGGGGCAGATACGGGAAGCGGACCGGCGGGAGCGGCTCCGGGTATTGACCCAGTCAATATGGTTCGTGCTCGGGTTCTCCACGGTATTCCTGATGCTGGGTGCCAGTGCCACGGCCATCGGTCGCCTGCTGCTGGTCTACCGCCAGGAAGCCAACCTGGTCGGCGGTATCATCGTCATCCTGTTCGGTGCCTTCATGACCGGGCTCATTCCGCTGCATTGGTTACAGCGAGAATGGCGATTTATCGGCAGGCTTAAGGAAGCGGGCGGGGGGCCCAGTGCGGCTTATCTGCTGGGTGTGGCGTTCGCGTTCGGCTGGACCCCCTGTATCGGCCCGATCCTGGGCGCCATTCTGACCGTCAGCGCCTCGACGGCCAATGCCCCGAGCGGAATGGCGTTGCTCGGCATCTATTCGCTGGGCCTGGGGGTGCCCTTTCTGTTGACGGCGGTGTCACTCGATCGCTTCCTGCAACACCAGAAATTTCTGCGCCGCTGGGGCCGGGTCACGCATCTGGCGGCCGGGCTGATCATGATCCTGATGGGCATCTTGATGATCACCGGCAAACTGACCGAGCTGTCCTATTGGTTATTGCGCACCTTCCCGGCGCTAGGCAGCATCGGCTAGCCATTATTCGAGGAAATATTGCAATGAACAAGATCACGAGTCGCTTCTGGCGTGCCCTGTCACTGACGAGCTGGGTCATGGCCAGTCTGAGCTTCGTCAGTATGGCCGGGGCCGCCGAGGAGGCATTGCCGTCGCTGAGTTATGACCAAACAGGCGAACGGCTGCTCAAGGTCCAGGCCAACCAGCTTTTCGAACGCACGGATGGCCGAGCGGCCTGGACGATGATTCCCTTGCCCGACGAAGTAGCGGAGGGACGGTTGGTGACGGTATCGGCAACCGCCGAACAGGCTCTCTATATCGCGGGCCCCTCGATCGGAGTGCAGCGCAGCATCAATCAGGGAGAAAGCTGGCACGAGATCGATGAGGGTCTGCCTAGCCAAAACGTTATCGCATTCACCGTGCATCGTAACCAGCCAGAAACGCTTTATGCTGTTGTCGTCGATGACGGCCTCTACCAGAGCGAAGATGCCGGCACGACCTGGAAGAAGATGGATAGCGGTCCTGCCCAGGCCGTTCGTCGGCTCGTCCACTCCGATATGGAGGGTAGCATGCAGACCGGCTGGATCTATGCGGTGTCCGACGATGCGGTTCGCCTGTCGATGGACTGCTTCTGCGGTTGGCGACCGACCGGAGAGCTCGATGCAGGCAGGGTCTATGATCTGGCCTACAAGCTCGACGATCCCGAGCACGTCTATGTGGCCACGGAGCAAGGACTGTGGCGCAGCGTCAATGGCGGCCAGGAGTGGCAGCAAGTAAAGGGTGATGGCCCGACGTTCGTCACGCTTGCGCTTGCGCCGAAAGGAACGCTCTACGCCCTGGATCGCGAGGGGGAGCTCATGCGCAGCGAAGATCAGGGCCAAACCTGGACACCCCTCGATGCGTAAGCGCTTGATCCTTGTCACAACGTGGCTGCTGATGAGTGCCGCCTGGCAGGCCATGGCGGGGGGTGGCGCCTCTTCGCGCGATACCTCTCGGCTGGAAGAGGGAGAAAGGATCTACCAGCAGTACTGTGCCAGCTGCCACGGCAGCGAGGGCGAGGGCCAGCCGAACTGGGAGCGCCAGAATGCCCAGGGCGAATTGCCCGCTCCCCCTCACGGGCCGGAGGGGCATACCTGGAAACACTCCGATGCGATGCTCTACCGAATCGTCGCCGAGGGATGGCGCGATCCCTGGAACAAGACCGAGAGACTCACCATGCCGGCCTTCGAGAATGTCCTGACCCCCGCCGAGATCCGCTCCGTGGTGAACTATCTCATGACGCTATGGACGCCGGAGCAACGACGTCATCAGGCGGAAGAAAGCGAGGGAGCCCCATTTCCGTCGCAGAGTGATTAGCTGTGGGGCTAGGGAAGCGCTGCGTAAACACCTCCGCAGCTGACGGAGAGTCAACCGCAGGGTAAAACCTGGCTTTCTTGCCACTGTCTGACCAAAGCCAACCGATGAAGCAGATTTCTGTCGCTCAGGCTCAGCAACAGAACAAGAAGAAGGTTCCCCGCAGCGAACGGTGTCTGGGAAGCCTTGAACAGGACATCATGCACGCCCCCAAGGTCAGTAGCGGCATTTTCACCACTACGCTGCTGACATTACTCTCAATACCAGCCCAGAGATGGTGGACATTTTATCGCACGCACGAAGCCCCCTGCGAGAGCGTCACCTTGAGCTGATTGTGGTAGGTTTGCATTTGCTCTCAGCTAGGACTGTCTCTCTCCTACCAGATGGGGAGTAAGATGGGTAGGAACAAACAAAAAACTATGCACAAAATAAAACCAACCAACTGTTTTATAAATAAAAAAACATCAAATTACATCTTCAGATTCAGAATATTGAGTGAGGGCCGCTGTATCCGCCAAGGCCAGCCGAGCGCTCAGCACAGAAGACGTCTTGACCCTGGCTAGCGAATCTACTAGCATGATAGTCAAGTGGATTGGGAGTTCCCGGTCGGCGCTACAGCCTCGGTGGTTTCATCGGGGCTTTTCGCTTTTTTGTGTACATGCTTAGGCTTATCAAAAAAGCCGGCAAGCGCAAACACTTTTCAGACAAGCCTTAGCGATACGAACTCAGGTTTCCGGATAGACCTTCATACCCCTTCCCTCGTATCCATCTCCCGCATCTTCCCGGCCACCATCGCAATAGAACTTCTTTTTCAGTATATCAAACGCTTTGTTTCTCTGTTCTTTTCTAATAACTTTTAGACCGATAGGACGGGCGACGAGGTCCGCAAGCTGAAGTCCTGAAGACATGGTCTTTTTGTCGGAAAACACCACGTCAAATGGCAGTTGAATCCCTGCCTGATTGCTTCCATCACAGATCCGACGAAATTCCAACTCCAGTTCTCTATCTTCTTTTTTCCCTCGACACTCAACCACTACGTGAGTCTTTTTATTTTCCTCACCTTTTTCCTGAAGAAATTCGTACAAAGTTTCCATACAGAAACGTAAAGCAAGACGATATGGGTTTGATTTATTACCATTCTGCTTCTTCAGTTCCCGCTTATCTATAGTACAGCTAATAAGGATAAAATTGCTTTTTTCTACGATGCCAGACAGCCCCGTCATGAACTGGTTCTTATGATCTCGATTTTTGAAAAAACTAAATGCTCCTTTTTCCTTTCGAATCTCATGCTCATGCAAAACCACTTGATCATGCCCAAAATAGTTGAACTTGAACTTTTCCAAAGAAGGAACAATTGCTTCACTATAATGACGCTTATGAAAAACACAAAAGGCTAGAACAAAGACTGGATAGTTTGGATCAATACTTGAAAGACCATGATCGCCACTTTTGTCTACATATACGATATATTTCCCGAATTCATCATGCATTTCATCAGATGACTCTGTACTAGATCTCGAAACATTAACATTTTCCTCACTGAACTCAAAAAGGGGAAGTTGACCCGCCTCACCATCCTTCATCTCTACCACCTCTCTTCCGCACCAAGCTCTAAAGGAACTTCCATCTCTCTAATCCAAAATACTACTATCAAACGCCATCCGCTTCGGCTTCCTTAACTCCCAGCGAAAGTTTCTCTGCCAAGTGATTGCGGAAGGCCAAGATAGAACAGCGCCTTCACTCCCCCCCGACCGATCAGTTGCTTGAGCAAGGCTCAGGAACAATGACGCAGCGACCTGCGCAAGCAACACAGACTCCATAGCAGATCACCCCAGATGCTCGATCAACTCGCTGATCAATTCGCGGTGCTCGCCGTGCCAGTGGTAGGCCACATAGGCCTTTAGCTCGATGACGGGCGCATCCTTGACCACGAACAGCCGCTGCCGGTCACACCAGGGGGCGACGATGTCCTGGGGCAGGTAGGCGGCGCCGCCACACTCAAGAAGCAGGCCGAGGGCGATGCGGCCGCTGTTGACTCTGCCGCGCGCCAGTTGGCGCTGCGGAAAGCTGCTCTCGTGGATGCTGGCAAACGCCGTGCCCCATTCGACCCGGATGTAGCCTTCGCCCACTGCCTGCTCGGCGCGTCTATCCGGCTGGCTTGAGACCATCACCAGCGGGATGGTCGCCACCTCCTCGACCCCTACGCCACTGATGCGCGGGGTGTCGTAGAGGAAGCCGACGTCGACCATGTTGCGCTCCAGCTTCTCGACCACCCGCAGCGGGGTGCTCTCCTCGGCGCGAACGCCCAGGGTCGGGTAGGCGCGATAGATGGTGGCGAGCCAGTCCTGCAGGAAGATATCCCAGAGGCTGGCGACCCCCGCCACCACCAGACGCCGCTGGTGCCGCTCGCTCAGGGCGGTGTCCTCGTAGGCTCGCTCCCAGGCGTCGAGCAGAAAGCGGGCGTGACGCTCCATGCGCTCCCCGGCAGGGGTCAAACCGATGTGGTGATGGCCGCGGCTGAACAGCGACAACCCCAGCTGCGCCTCGAGTTGGCGTATACGTGCGCTGACCGTCGAGGGCGAGACACAGAGGCTCTCTGCGGCCTTGCCGAAATTGCGCAGCCGGCTGACCTCGAGAAAGGTCTTCAGCAGTTGGGTATCCACGGCTCACCTATGCGGTTTTTTTGTTCGTGAAGCGCAAAAAATTTTGTTTTTCAGGATACCCGCATTTCTCTAGGCTTGCCCGACCCCCTACTTCTGCCCACCTGAGGTTCCGCCATGGCGTCGTCCCCCAAGCGTTATCTGCCCTTCCTGCGCTGGAGACGTGGCCTCGACCGCCGCACCCTGTCGGCGGACATGATGGCGGGCCTTACCGGCGCCATCCTGGTACTGCCACAGGGCGTGGCCTATGCCTTCATCGCCGGGCTGCCACCGGAGGTCGGGCTCTACACGGCGATCGTCGCGGCCACGGTGGCGGCGCTGTTCGGCAGTTCCTGGCACATGATCTCAGGCCCCACTGCGGCGCTCTCAATCGTGCTGGCCAGCGTGATCGGCGGCCTCGGCACGCTGACACCCGACCAATACCTGGGAGCGGCGCTGACCATCACGCTCCTGGTCGGACTGATCCAGCTGGCCATGGGGCTCTTGCGCCTCGGCAATCTGGTGAGTTTCATCTCCCACACGGTGGTCATCGGCTTCACCTCTGGTGCGGCCATCCTGATCGCCACCAGTCAGATGGAGCACCTGCTTGGCGTGTCCATCGACGCTCAGGGATTCCTGGCCGAGCTGTCAGCGCTGTTCCGGGCGCTGCCGGATATCAACCTCTACGCATTGGCCATCGGGCTGATCTCGCTGATCACCTCGCTGGTAGCACGACGCCTCCATCGTCGTAGTCCTCACCTGCTGCTGGGCCTGGCCGCCGGCAGCCTGGCCTGCTGGTTGATGGATGGCGCCGCCCACGGTGTGGCGCTGGTCGGCACCCTGCCTGGGACCCTGCCACCCGTTACGCTGCCCGAACTGACGCCGGACAGCCTGCGCGTGCTGACCTCCGGCGCCTTCGCCATCGCCCTGCTGGGGCTGATCGAAGCGGTATCCATCGCCCGCGCCATTGCCCTGCGCTCGCGTCAGGTGATCGACGGCAATCAGGAATTCATCGGCCAGGGCCTGTCCAATATCGTGGGGGGCTTCTTCTCCTGCTACGCCAGTTCGGGCTCCTTCACCCGCTCCGGTGCCAACTATGACGCAGGCGCCCGCACCCCGCTGGCCTCGGTGTTCGCCGCCCTGCTGCTGTCGCTGATCCTGATCTTCGCCCCGGGCATCACCGCCTACCTGCCGCTACCCGCCATGGCTGGAGGCATCCTGCTGATCGCCTGGAACCTGATCGACGTCCCGCATATCGTCCATCTGGTGCGCGTCAGTCGCCACGAGGCGATGGTGCTGGTCGCCACCGTCTCCGCTACCCTGCTCGTCGCACTGGAGTTCGCCATCTATATCGGCGTGCTGCTGTCACTGGTGCTCTATCTAAAGCGCACCTCGCGCCCTACCGTCATGGAAGTGGCGCCGCGCCAGGATCATCCCCGGCGGCTCATTCGCAACGTCAGACGCTACCAGCTCGAGCAGTGTCCACAGCTCAAGATACTGCGCATCGACGGCTCGCTGTTCTTCGGCGCCACCGACCATGTACAGCGGCATCTTCGCGCCTTCACCGCCGAGCCGGGCTCCCGTGCGCTGATCATCGGCAAGGGCATCAATTTCATCGACACGGCGGGCGTGGAGATGCTGCTGCAGGAGGTCCGTCGCCTGACGGACCAGGGGGGCGAGCTGATGATCAGCTCGCTCAAGGGTACGGTGATGGATGAGCTGTGCCGTCGCGGGGATCTGAAGAGAATCGGCGAAGCGCGCTTCTTCGAGACCACCGAGGCGGCCATCACCTCGATTGCTCTGTCACTGAATCCAGACGTCTGCCAGGGCTGCGCCAAACGCGTCTTCGGCGAGTGCGCGTCGAAGCCATCTCCTGAACTCGGTGTCCTGGCAAGCCAGGTCTGATCAGCGCCGGACCGGGTGGACGAAGCAGCGGAGCCGCTTCAGGCTCCGAGGACGTCCTTCAGCGCCGCCAGACAGGCGTCCACTTCGAATGGGGTGTTGTAGTGGGCCAATGACACCCGGGTAACCGAGGGCAGGCCCAGTGGGCGCAGGATATTGCCGGAGTAGGCGTCGTCCTTGCGGGCGTGGACGCGAATGCCACGCTTGCCGAGCTCGGCGACGATCTCCAGTGCGTCTCGGTCCTTCACGCAGAACGAAACCGCGCCTTCCCGCCAGGGCGAATCCGCCTCGCCGATCAGGGTAACGCCGGGCAGGTCCCTGAGTCCGGTGACACCATCGGCTCCGTCGATCAGCCGACGCATCAGCGCGGCCTCCTGGTCATGCATGGCCTGGCCGGCGGCCAGCAGGCGCTGACGGCGGTCGCTCTTGTCAGTGAAGTGTCCTCCCAGCCACTCGAGATAGCGGACCATCTCGTGGGCGCCGGCCCAAGCGGCAGGATCGCGGCTACCCAGCTCCCAGGCGTCATCCGGCTTGCCCGCCAGGCGGTCGTGATCGACGCAACCCAGTCGCGGCGAGACCCAGGCGTAGCCGTCGTTGAACGGGCAGAACACCTTGTACAGCGACACCGCGTAGGCATCGACGCCGTAGTGCGATACCGCCAACGCACCATGGGGGGCATGCTGGATGCCGTCGACGATGATGTAGCAATCCGGTGCGATGGCGCGAATCGCCTCGGCGATGGCGGCCACGCCCTGGGTCATGCCGGTCACCGGGCTGGTGTGCAAAACGGTGGCCACACGGGTCTCCGGCGTCACGACGCGGGCATAGTCCTCGGCGGTGGCGCGCCCCTGACGCGGATCGAAGGGCACCGTCAACCGCTGCCTGCCGGTGCGCCGGGCCCACTGCGCGGTGGCATCAAAGGTGGCGGGATGTTCGAGCTCACAGGCGACGATGTTGCCACCCGCTGGCGCGGCACTGGCGGCGGCGCGAATCACCCGGAACAGGCACTCGGTGCCGGTCTCGCCGCCAAACACGATGCCGTCCTCCACCCCCAGCAGGCTGGCCATGGCGTCGCGACCGTCATCGATCATGCACGAAATGGCCCGGGAGGCGTCATTGTCGCGATGATCGTTGTCCGGCAGCGCGGCGACTTCGCCCATGCGTGCTACTACGGCCTTGAGCGTCAGAGATCCGCCGGCGTTCTCGAAGAATATCCGGGGGCCGGTGTAGGGGCAGCGGTCGACGTGGTGAAAGCGAGCGCGCACCTGACTCATCAGGGCGTCGTCAAATACCGCCACGCTGGCCTTGCTGGAAGGCTTCAATGTCTGCATCTGATCGTTCCTTGGTGGCAGCGGAACAGCGAACCTCACCCCCAGCCGGGCGCCAGAACGAGGCAAGGGACGCTACCCGATCCTTCCTGGTTCGTCCGGAGTTATCGAGAAGCTTGCTTATAGTAGTACGCCCTGGCTGACCGGATGGCAAAAATGCAGCACACTGGGCGCCTGAACTTTGGTCGATCCAACGTTACCGTTCGAGTGACATCGTGATAATCTGTCCCTTGCACGACGGCCGTAAATTGACGCTATTTCACCTTTCACAATGCTCAACCATCCCGGTGATTTTCCCCTGATGATGGGCGAGCCTTCTGGCGAGACAATGCCATGACGAGTGACGCCACCTCCGCTGCACCATCCAAGCCGGAAGCCCTGGCCGAGGAGCTCGTCTATGACCGCATCGTCGACGCCCTGATCGACAAGCGTCTGCGTCCTGGCGAGCGTTTGAACGAAGCCAAGCTCGCCAGCGCCTTCAAGACGCCGCGTAGCCGGGTACGTCGCGCACTGAACCGGCTGACGGCGGAGCGTCTGGTACGCTTCGAGATGCACCGGGGCGCCTTCGTCTCGCTGCCATCGGTGAAAGAAGCCTACGATATCTTCGAGACGCGGCTGCATATCGAGGGCGCGGTAGCGCGGATCGCCTGCGAGCGCATCGACGCCGAAGGTATCGCCACCCTGCGCCGCCACCTGGCGCTGGAGCATCAGGTCTTCGAGGAGCACCAGCCCAGCGTCAATCGCATCTCCGGTGACTTCCACCTGATGCTGGCGGAGCTGACCGGCAATGACGAGCTGATCGCCATCGTGCGTCCAATCATTCGACGCTTCTGCATCATCCAGTCGCTCTACGAACGCTCCACCGGCGTGCTGTGCCTTACCCACGAGCATCAGTCCCTGGTCGATCTGATCGAAAAGCGCGACGCCGAGGGCGCCGCCGCGTCGATGATGGAACACTGCCGACACATCTTCTACAGCCTGGACCTGTCCGAGCGCCGCCGCGCCGAGGCCAACATCTACGATATCGACATCGACGATCCGCTGGGCTAAAGGGCCGGCCAGGCCGAAAAACCCGCCTAAGCAGGAGACAGGGCCGGCCCTGAGCCTGGGACATGCGTAGCAGAAAAGGGGCCAGAAGCCCCTTTTCTGCATTTCCACGACGTCATTGCCAGCTTCTGGCCCACGCCCTCAGAGTGCGGCGTCCAGCGCCTCGATCAGTCGGTCCACCTCGGCCTCGGTGTTGTAGTGCACCATGGACACCCGCACCACGCCCTGGATGTCCATCAGACCGAGGTCCTCGGTCAGGCGACGGGCATAGAAGTCGCCGTAGCGGATTCCTACCTTGGCCTCGTCGATCTTGCGCACGATCTCGTCAGACTGATGCCCTTCCACGGTAAAGCTGATGGTCGCGACGCGATGTTCGATATCGGCATCCCGCCTTCCGATGATGCGAACGCCTTCTTTTCCAGAGAGATAATCGAGCAGTTTCTTGCTCAATATCGCTTCATGCTTGGCGATGGCATCGAAGGCTGTTTCCAGCTTTTTCCGCTTGCTACCTTCACCATTATCGCCCGTCAGCGAGGTCAGATAATCCAGGATACCGGTGGCGGCGTAGGTCAGCTCGTAGTTGGGATTTCCCGGCTCCATCTTTCCCGGAATCTGCTCACGCGTAAAGAAGTGATGATAGATATTATCCAGCTCCAGCAGGCACTCCTTTTTCACATAGAGCACCGCGTGGTGGGGACCGAATACCTTGTAAAGACTGAAGCCGTAGTAGTCGACATCCCAGTCCTGGACGTCGATGGCCCGGTGGGGGGCGAAGGCCACCCCATCGACACAGATGCGAGCGCCGGCCTCGTGGGCCATGGCGGCGATCCGCTTGATCGGATTGATGGTGCCGAGCAGGTTGGAGACGTGGGTCACGCAGACCAGGCGGGTTCGCTCGTTGAGCAGTTCCGCCAGGGTGTCCAGCTCGAGTTCCAGGGTCTCGGGATTGCAGTTCCAGAAGCGCAGCTTGACGCCGCGCTGCTCGAGGCGCATCCAGGGGCCGACGTGGCTCTCGTGGTCGGTGTTGGTAACGATGATCTCGTCACCCGGGTCGAACTGGCTGGCCATGGCGTCGGCCAGCAGGCGGAACTGGATGGTCGAACTGGGACCGAACACCAGCTCTTCCACGTGGCGTGCATTGACCAGCGTCGCCACCGCCTGACGGCCGGCGTCGACCTTGGCCTTGGAATTCTGGCTGGGGGCGCAGCTCGCGCCGAGCTGCACGTTGTCGCCCAGCAGATAGTCGCTGATGCGTTCCACCACCATCTTCGGCACCTGGGCACCGCCGGCGTTGTCCATGAACACCCAGTCGCTTTCAAGCGAGGGAAACTGGGCTCTGACGTGTGTCAGATCAAGGCGAGCGTCTGAGGAAGAATCGAGTGACATGGGAAGTCCTTGAATAGGGGTCGAGAGGCGATATATGGACGTCGAGAGACAAGGCCGGGGCGAAACAAGTGCCGAGCCAGCCGTCGAACAGGCGCCACGACTCAGTGAGCCAGCACCGACTGGAAAAAGGCGCGGGTTCGGTCTTCCTGCGGCGCCGAGAAGATCTGTTCGGGAGCGCCTTCCTCGACGATCTGGCCGGCCTCCATGAAGATCACCCGGTCGGCGACATGGCGGGCGAAGCCCATCTCGTGGGTCACCAGCAGCATGGTCACGCCGGTGCCGGCCAGGGTCTTGATGACGTCGAGCACCTCGCCGACCATCTCCGGGTCCAGCGCCGAGGTGGGCTCATCGAACAGCAACACGCGCGGTTCATTGGCCAGCGCCCGGGCGATGCCGACCCGCTGCTGCTGACCGCCGGACAGGGCGCTTGGATACTTGTACATCTGCTCGGCGATGCCGACCTTTTCCAGCAACTCCTTGGCCCGCGCCTGGGCATCCCCCGGGCTCATGCCACGCACCCGGATCGGTCCCAGGGTCACGTTCTCCAGCACCGTCATGTTGGGAAACAGGTTGAAGCTCTGGAACACCATGCCGACGTCCTTGCGCACCTCGATCAGCTCGGGGCCGGGCTGGACCCGCACGCTGTCGACGTAGATGTCGCCGGCGCTGTAGGCCTCCAGATGATTGATGCAGCGGATCAGCGTCGACTTGCCGGAGCCCGACGGGCCGAGGATCGCCACCACCTCGCCTTCACGTACCTGGAGGTCGATGTTCTTGAGGGCGTGGAAGTCGCCGTAGTACTTGTTGACCCCTTCGAGCGAGATGATCGCTCTGGGCGCCTCGGGCAGACCAGCCTCGAGCGGGGGAAGGGTAGTGCCCTGGGTAGTGCCCTGGGTTGTCCGGGTTTCATTGATCATGGCAGCTCTCCTGTCAGGCCCGGCCCTGGGCGAAGCGTTTCTCGAGCAGACCGACCAGGCGCACCAGTGGCAGCAGCACCGCCAGGTAGAGTAGCGCCGCGCCGATCAGCGGTGTCGGGTTGGCCGCCAGCGCCTGGGCCTGGGTGGCCTGCTTGAGCAGGTCGGGCATGGCCACCACCGAGGCCAGGGCGGTGTCCTTCATCACGTTGATGCAGTTGCTGGTCAGCGGCGGAATGATCAGCCGGATCGCCTGGGGCAGGACCACGTCGCACATCACCCGATACTGGCTAAGGCCGATCGACTGGGCGGCCTCGAACTGGCCCCGTGGCACCGCCTCGATACCGGCGCGGTAGATCTCGGCGGCGTAGGCGCTGGAGATCATGGTCAGGGCGGTACAGGCCGCGGCGAACGGTGACAGGGTGATGCCGACGAACGGCAGCGCGTAGTAGACGATGACCAGCCACACCAGCACCGGCAGTGAGCGAAAGACATCGATGTAGGCGATGGTGAGAAAACGCAGCGGCTTGGGGCCGTAGAGGCGCAACAGCGCCAGTCCCAGCCCGCCGATCAGCCCCAGCAGAATGCTCAGAAAGCCCAGCATCAGGGTCATGCCGAGCCCCTGCAGGAGCATCGGGAAGGTGCGCACCAGCACCTCCCAGTTGAAGAATGTCTGGACCAGGTCCATGGATCGTCTCCACGATCGAGGGTAATACGCTGGCCGCGGCGGTCACCGCCGCGGCCACGGGACTTGCTGGGCCAGGTTTACTGGGCGGAAGGCATATCGCGCACTTCGACGGTGCTGGTGCCGGCATCCGGAGCGGCGCCGAACCAGGTCTCGTGCAGCTCGGCGACAAAGCCTTCCTGCTTGAGTTCGCTGATCACTTCGCTGGCCTTGGCGGCAAGCTCGGCGTCCTTGGCGAACATCATCGAGTACTGCTCACCGCTGGGGATGCGGCTGACCACCTCGAGGCTGGGCTTGTCACGCACGTAGTACTGCACCGCCGGAATGTCGGAGATGTAGGCATCCAGGCGGCCGCTGGACAGGTCCAGCATGGCCGGCTGCAGGCCTTCATAGCGACGGATTTCCTTGATGCCGTACTGCTCCTGGTTCTCGCTGGTCCAGATGTCGCCGGTGGAGCCGGTATCGACGCCGACCACCTTGCCGTCCAGGTCCTCGAGCCCGCTGATGCCCTTGCTGGTGTGGGTCGCCAGGGACTGGTCGCTGTCGTAGTAGGGCTGGGCGAAGGACACCGACTCCAGACGCTCGTCGGTGATGGTGATGGAGGACACCGCCACGTCGATGCGCCCGGACTGTACCGCCGAGAACAGGCCATTGAACGGAATGTTGCTGATCTCGACCTCGTCGTAGCCCAGGCGGCTGCCGACCTCGTTGACCAGGTCGATCTCGAAGCCGACGTAGTCACCGCTGTCGTCCTGGAACTCCCAGGGCAGGTTGCCGATGTTGGCACCGACCTTGAGGGTCTCTGCCATCACGCCGCCTGCTGCCAGGCCGGCGGAAAGGGCGGTGGCCAGCGCCAGGGAACGCTTGGAGAAGGTCTTGTAGGAAAGGCTCATGGGATATTTCCTCTGGTTATTGTCGTTGTTGCGGGTACAGCAGAAAACACGGGGTTCACCGGCGACGTCAGACGACGCCGGTCACTTCACCTTCCCGGGCAAGCCAGGCCCGGGCGATCTCTTCACGGGTGGCGAACCATACGCCCTCGTGGGCCTGGGCATAGGCAATAAAGTCCTTGAGCGCGCGAATCTTGCCGGGGCGCCCGACCATGCGCGGATGCAGGCCGACGGACATCATCCTGGGGCCGCGGGCCGACTCCTCGAACAGCACGTCGAAGCCTTCCTTGAGGTTGTCGAGAAACTCGCGCCCCGAGGTAAGCCCAGGAGAAAGCCAGAAGCGGAAGTCATTCATGTCGGTGGTGTAGGGCACCACCAGCTGACGACTGCCCGCCACCTCGGTGAAGTAGGGTACATCGTCGTTGTAGGCGTCGGAGTCGTAGAGGAAGCCACCCTCTTCTACCAAAAGGCGCCGGGTGCGCACGCTGGGTCCGTAGCGGCAGTACCAGCCCACCGGGCGCTTGCCGGTGGTGGCGGCG
This sequence comes from Halomonas sp. BN3-1, assembly GCF_003056325.1. Taxonomy (NCBI): domain Bacteria; kingdom Pseudomonadati; phylum Pseudomonadota; class Gammaproteobacteria; order Oceanospirillales; family Halomonadaceae; genus Halomonas; species Halomonas sp. BN3-1. Next base: position 14,869 of record NZ_PYVV01000012.1, read on the forward strand.
ATCGACTCGATGGCGAGGCGGATGTGCTCGCGTTCCTCGTCTTCGCTGAGGCGAAAGACCTCCTCCCAGCGATAGCCGTGGCTGCAGAATTCGTGGCCATCGGCGCTGGCGACACGGGCAACGCGGGGGTTCTGCTCCAGCGCCACCGCGCAGGCAAAGAAGGTCGAACGCACGTCGGCCTCGCGCAGGATGTCGAGGATGCGCCAGATGCCGACCCGCGAGCCGTACTCGTACATCGACTCCATCGCCAGATTACGGGTGCCAGCGGGAGTTACGTAACTCCCCCACTCGGTCATCGACTCCTGGTCGTCGTCGCCCATGGCGAAGGACCTTTCAGAGCCCTCCTCGTAGTTGACCACGATATTGACCGCCAGGCGGGCGCCATTGGGCCAGGCCCCGGTGGGGGGAGTATCGGCGTAGCCGACCAGATCACGCTGCGGGAGCATCCCGTTTCTCCTGAGGTCGCCAAGCATGCGACGACCCTGATTGTTGGTGTTGTTATCGACCGTCTGGCGGCCTTGTCAGGATTGCACGCAATTCTGCGTGCGATGTGAACAATAAAGCACAACCGTACTCGCAGCGCAAATGGCAACTAGCCAATGGTGGGGTATGGGGTATGGGGTATGGGGTTGGGGCCTGCTGAACAGGTAGTCGAACCCCGGCCTGGGACTCGACGGGAAGGAAAGCAATCGAGAGGCGGGAAGGCGCTGCCGGCGGGGGCCTGCAGCGCCTTGTTGTGGGCACTACCAGCTCGGCGCGGTCTCGGCGTCCAGTTGCTCGATGGCTCGATGAAGCTTGCCGGTGGACAGCGCGGACCCGAGCAGACGCAGGCGCCAGGTCAGGTCGATGAAGGGGCGGATGGCCTCGGGCACGACGGGGGCGTCGGCCATGCTGCGCCGCTTGAGGAAGGAATTGTGCCAGTCGATGACCCAGCCCGGGCCGACCCCGACCAGTTCGTTGTCGATCACCACAAAGCGGCCGCTGCCTTCTTCCATCACGATATTGGCCAGCGACAGGTCAGGATGGCTGAGCCTGGCGCCCACCGCTGCGCGGTGGCGATCGTCCTCACGCTGCCAGCGGGCCAGAAAGCTACCGATCGCATCCAGGTGCTTCCAGCAGTCCACCCGTCTGAGCAGGTAGTCGTCGATGTAGCAGAAGGCCCCGGCGTGCTCGTCGGCCAGGGCGCGAAAACGCTCGTCCGACTGCGTCATCTCGAGAAAGCGATTCACCGCCTCCGCCGCCGCAGCGATAGGCGCCTTGTCTGCCCGGGAGCGTTCGATCTGCTTGAGAGACGGCCCCTGGATCCACTCTTCGACGACCAGCTCGTCGTCGTGGGCGAGTATCGCCGGGAAGCTGAGCCCCGACGCCGGCAGTTCGCGAATGGCGTGACTCAACGCGATCTGACGCGGCGAGAAGGCGCTATAGACCTTGACCTTGCGACCGTTCATCCAGCCGGCAAACGACAGCCGGCCGGCCTTGGTCATGCCGGGAGAATGCTTGCTGCCCAGAGGCGTCAGATCGGTGATGGTCCGGTCCTGGACGGTGATGCTCCCCAGTGGCGTTTCGGCCACCTTTTTCTTGAAAAACGTTCTTATCATGTCGCCTTCTGACGTTATCCCTGCACATTCGCGCGGATAGTAGCACGCTAAAAGTGTACTACCTATGCGCCGAAAGGGGCGGGCTATGCGTCGAAAGGGGCGGGGCCCGTGCCGCCCAGCCAGGCAGGCCTTCTCCCCCACGACGGGCTGTCTCCAGAGCATCACTGTGCAGCAGCAGTTCCGCTCGTTTTGCTGTGAGCCAACGTCCTCGCTCCCGCTTGTCGTTTTTCGTCGTGGCCTTTCCGATCGCGGACATGGGTTTTGCCCTGTAATTCGCAACGCTTTAGGGTTTTCATGGGCGGAAAATGTATTTTTCGTTCCGATTTTCTCGTCAAAGCAGGAGCTCCCGATGAAAACCACCGAGGCCGCCGCCCGCCAGCACGGCGACAGCGGCAAACGCCGCTTCTTCGGCCATCCCTGGCCTCTCGCCACCCTGTTCGGCATGGAGGTGTGGGAGCGCTTTTCGTTCTATGGCATGCAGGCGATCCTGTTGATCTACCTGTACTACGAGGCCAGCCGTGGGGGCCTGGCGATCGACCAGTCGGTGGCCATCGGTATCGTCGGTGCCTACGGCAGTTCGGTCTATCTGGCCACCATCCTCGGCGGCTGGTTCGCCGACCGGGTGTTCGGCGCCGAACGCACCCTGTTCTATTCGGGCATCGTGGTCATGCTCGGGCATATCGCCCTGGCCATCCTGCCCGGTGTCTACGGCGTCACCGCCGGCTTGATTCTGGTGGCGCTGGGCAGCGGCGGGGTCAAGGCCACCTGCTCGGCGCTGGTGGGGTCCCTGTACGAGCCCGGCAGCCCCCGGCGCGACGCCGGCTTCTCGATCTTCTATCTGGGTATCAATATCGGCGGCTTCGTCGGCCCGTTGCTGACCGGTCTGCTGCAGCAGAACGCCGGCTTCCACTATGGCTTCGGCATCGCCGCCGTGGGCATGGCGATCGGTCTGGCCCAGTACACGGCGGGACGCAAGGGGCTGCCAGATGATCAGAAGGCCGCGCCGGACCCCATCGCGCCGGCGACCCTCAAGCGCTATCTGGGCATCGCCCTGGTGGTGCTCGCCCTAGTGGTCGGCGCGGCCCTGGCGGGCTGGATCCGTGCCGACAATCTGTCCGGGGTGATGCTTGGCATCATCGCGGTGGCCGCACTTTGCTACTTTGCGGTGATCCTGCGCTCCACCCACGTAAGCCCCGAGGAGCGCAGCCGGGTGCTGGCGTTCATTCCGCTGTTTCTGACCAGCGCCGCCTACTGGGCGCTTTACAGCCAGTCCTACACCGTAATCACCGCCTTCTTCGATCAGCGCGTGGATCGCAGCCTGTTCGGCTGGGAGATTCCGGTGGGCTGGCTGGTGTCGGTGCAGGCGCTGACCATCATCCTGTTCTCGGGGGGGTTCGCCTGGCTGTGGACGACGCTGGGCAAGCGCCAGCCGTCGTCGGCCGGCAAGTTCGTGATCGCCATGGCGATCATCGGCGCCACCTTCCTCGGCTACCTGCCGTTTCTCGGCAGCGAAGGGGCGAGCATGCCGCTGGCCATGCTGGTGCTGTTGCTGCTGGGCTTCACCGCCTCGGAGCTGTGCCTGTCGCCGATCGGGCTGTCGGTGACCACCAAGCTCGCGCCGCGGGCCTTCCAGACCCAGATGATGGCGCTGTTCTTTCTCTCGCTGGCGCTCGGCTTCGCCGCCGGCGGCAAGCTCGGCGCCTTCTATACCGAGGACACCGAAGTCGGCTACTTTATTGCCATGGCAGCCATTGGTGGCGTCAGCGCCCTGCTACTGGCGGCCTGCCTGCCGTTCATTCGCCGGGCCATGCGCGGCGCGGACTGAGCTACCGCCAGGGTCGGCCAGCGCTGGCAACAAGAAGCTGGCCGACCTTGTCTCTTTCGGCACTCTTTCGACACTCTCTCGACACAGGATGTAGGCATGCCTTCCGACCACGCCATCCCGGGCCTTTCCATCAGCGACCATCGCCTCGAGGTGCCGCTGGACTGGTCCCACCCGGACAGCGGCGAGACCCTGAGCCTGTTCTACCGCGAGGTCTGTGCGTCAGACCGTGTCGACGAGGAGCTACCGCTGTTGCTGTTCCTGCAGGGTGGCCCCGGCGGCAAGTCGCCACGCCCCACCGCCAATGGACCGGGATGGCTGCACGAGGCGCTCAAGCACTATCGGGTGATCCTGCCCGACCAGCGTGGCACCGGGCGCAGTTCGCGCATCACCGAGGCCACCATGGCCGCCTTCGACAGTGACGAGGCAGGCGGTGACTACCTGGCCTGCTTCGACGCCCATGCGGTGGTCGCGGACTTCGAGCACCTGCGCAAGACCCGCTACCAGGGCGCCACCTGGACCACGCTGGGCCAGAGCTACGGCGGATTTCTGACCCTGACCTACCTGTCCTACGCGCCCCAGGGACTGAGCCGCTGCTATATCACCGGCGGCTTGCCGGCGCTCGACGCCGACCCCGACGAGGTCTACCGCCGCACCCACCGTCGGGTGGAGCGCAAGCTTGAGGCGTATCTGGCGCGCTTTCCCGATGATCGCGAGCGGATCGACGCCATCGCCGACCATCTGCTGGACCACGATGTCCGCCTGCCCGACGGCGACCGACTGAGCGTGCGCCGCTTCCAGAGCCTGGGACTGATGCTGGGCATGGGTGACGGCGCCGAGCAGCTCCACTGGCTGCTCGAGGAGGCCTTCAGCGACGACACGCGAAGCGCGCTCAACCATCACTTCCTGGTGGAGGTGATGACGCTGACCGGCTTCGACGAGAATCCGCTGTTCGGCGCCATCCACGAGAACATCTACGCCAATCCTGAGCGCCTGTGCGACTGGGCCGCCGAGCGCCAGCAGGGGCCACAGTTCGACGAGCGTCATCGCCCGCTCAGGCTGACCGGCGAGATGATCTACCCCTGGATGTTCGACGAGATTCGTGCCCTCAAGCCCTTCCGTGGGGCGGTACACCAGCTGGCCCGGCGACCTCTGGCCAGCCCCTTCTACGACGCCAGACAGCTCGCCGCCAACCGGGTGCCGGTGGCGGCGCTGATCTACTTCGACGACATGTACGTGGACGCCGAGCTGTCGCTGGCCACCGCCGAGGCGATCCCGCGGCTACGCTACTGGATCACCAACGAGTACGAGCACGACGGGCTGCGCCAGGACCCCGGGGTGTTCCGTCGGCTCAAGGCGATGCTGGACGATTGACACTCATCAAGGACGCTGCCCATGACCCCTTCCCACTGCGCGGGTGTCCCCGCCGGCAATCCCTTCAAGACCGCCATGGCCAGTGGCCAGGCCAGAATCGGCCTGTGGCTGTCGCTGGGCGACCCCTACTGCGCAGAGATGTGCGCCAGCGCCGGCTTCGACTGGCTGCTGATCGACGGCGAACACGGCCCCAATGATGTGCGCTCCATGCTCGCCCAGCTGCAGGCGGTCGCCGCCTACGACAGCCACCCGGTGGTTCGGGTGGTGAACGGCGAGACGGCGCGGATCAAGCAACTGCTGGACATCGGCGCCCAGACCCTGCTGGTGCCGATGATCGACACCCCGGAGCAGGCCCGCGCCATGGTCGCCGCCACCCGCTACCCACCGGACGGGGTGCGAGGTGAAGCCTCCGCTATCGTCCGGGCGTCACGCTGGAATGCACGGCCTGACTATGTGCATCGAGCCAACGACGAGATCTGCCTGCTGCTCCAGGCGGAGAGCGTGACCGCGCTGGATAACCTCGAGGCGATCTGCGCGGTGGACGGCGTCGACGGGGTCTTTGTCGGGCCCGCCGACCTGGCCGCTTCCATGGGCCACCTCGGTGACGCGGGCCATCCCGAGGTCCAGGCCGCCATCGACGAGGCCATCGCCCGCATCGTTGCCAGCGGCAAGGCCGCCGGCGTGCTCACCGGTGACCCGGAGCTTGCCAGACACTATCTCGCCCTTGGTGCCAGCTTCGTGGCGGTGGGGCTCGACGTCAGCCTGATGATGCAGGCGGTGCGCCAGCGTGCATCGGAGTTTGCGCTTGGCCCGCAGGCGGCCGACTCGCAGGAAGACTCATCCACCAGCGCTGGCCCCGGGTCCCAGGGACCCTACTGAACTGACTCCGGTCGGGGGCCCTGATCACACCGACCGGGGGGCCCTGCTGCCACCGGCCGGGGACGTCACCACTCGCCGCCGCCGCGCTCCAGGGCGGCGGCGATGGCCTGGGGAATCGGCTGGCCGCTGCGTTCGCTGGCGAACAGGTACTCGCCGGCCGGATTGACCTCGAAGAACACATGACGCCCCTCGGGTGTGACCCTTAGATCGATGGCGCCGTAGGCCAGTCCGAGCTCTCTCATCAGCGCGCGCAGTCCCGCCTCCACTTCATCCGGCAGGGTATAGGGGAAAACCTCGGCGCTGCCCACGCCACTGCGGTAGTCGACCTCGTACTGCGGCTCGCTCCTGAAGGCGGTCGCGAACATCTCGCCGGCCACCGCGGTGACGCGCAGATCCAGCGCCAGCGGGATGTATTCCTGAAAGATCACCGGCGCCAGACGAACCGCCTCGAGCCTGGCCATCTCGTCCTGGCCGACCTTGAGGGTCTCTCGCGGCGCCTCGACGATATTGCGAAAGGCCTTGCGCACCACTCCACCATCGCCGTGGCGGGCGATAAACTCGGCAGCGGCGTCCGGGCGATTGGTGATCAGGGTATCGGGAATCTCGAGCCCCAGCCGGTGGGCCAGACGATGCTGGGTCAGCTTGCGCTGGGCGCGTTCGTCGGCCAGCGGATGGTTCATCCAGAAGCTATCCAGGGCATACCACAGACCAAGCACCGCCTCCTGGGTCTCGGACCAGGCAAACAGCCGTTCGGTGCCGTCGCCCAGGGCGGGGTCCAGGTCAAAGGAACGGATGCGCCGGTTCCATACCGAGCGCACCTCGTCCAGCGCTAGCCGGCGCCCGTCGCCAAGTTCCAGCCACAGGCTGTCACCACTGGCACCTGCGTAGGCCAGGATTCCCAGGCGCCGGGGGAAGTCGGCGACATCGATCACCTCCACCGGCGAGTGAAGATGGGGCAGTACCCGCTCGACATGGGCATTGTCGGCAAACGACAGGATCAGGATCATGCTCGGCTCCCTCGAAAAAGGCGGGCACCGACAGGGTGCCCGCGGGTCCTGTCATCGCTCACCGTCCACCAAGCTGCACGTAGGCCGCCCAGGCCTGCTGCCAGGCCAGCATCCCCTGCTGATCGAGCATGCCCTGCTGGTAGAGCTGGGCGTACTGCGCCAGCAGTTGAGCGTACTCGCCAAGCAACGCCTGGCTCTGATCCTGCTCGCCTCCGCCGTCCGCCACCGGCGGCTTGAGCGAGGCGCCCGACGGCGCCTGACCGGTGGCCAGCACAAAGGGCTGCAGCGGCTGGGCTGGTTGCATCGGTTGCATGGGCTGGACAGGCTGGTTGCCCCAGCCCCCCGGTAGCGGATTCTCGAAGGCCTGCTTGCCGCCCACGGGGCCTTCCACCAGTTGCTTGGTCGGCACTTCGAAGATCTGCTTGGGAGGCGGGTCAAGCGGCTTCCATTTGCCCGGCTCCAGGCCTGGATCCTTGCCAAAGTCCTTGGGGTTGTCCTTGGGCAACTCCTTGCCGCCGTCCTTGATGCCATCCTTGATCAGGTCCTTCGGTCCCTCCTTGACGCTCTCCTTGACCGGCTCCTTGACGAACTCCTTGGGGTTATCCTTGGGCCGCTCTTTTGGCGGATCCTTGATCGGTTCCTTGGTGAACTCCTTGGGGGTGTCCTTTGGCAGCGCCTTGGGGTGCAACGGCGTGCACGACACCATCTCGCCAATGGCGCTGCGGGGGCCATCCAGGCAGGCCTGCATTCGTGCCACCTGGCCCTCGGTGAACATCACCATGGTGTCGTCGTCGACGTAGTCCATGTAGTTCATGAACATGTCGCCATCGGGGCCGTTGTCGCAGGACACCTTGGGAAAAGTCGGCTTGCCCAGGTTGGCGCCGCCCTGGTTGGGGGTGTCGTCGACGAAGTCCGAGCCAGAGCAGCCGGTGCCGTCGTCTCCCCAGATATGAAAGAGATTGAGCCAGTGGCCTATCTCGTGGGTAGTGGTGCGCCCCAGGTCGAACGGCGCCCGGGCGGTGCCCATGTTGCCGAAGCCGGTGTAGGTCACCACCACGCCGTCGGTGGCGGCGGGACCGCCGGGGAACTGGGCGTAGCCGAGCAGGCCACCGGAAAGCGGGCAGACCCAGATATTGAGGTATTCGTCTGCGGGCCAGGCATCCTTGCCGCCGCTGGCGTCGGCCTTGACCTTGTCGTCATCGACAAAACCGCTGACGTCGGTGCGGGTGCGGGTGATGCCATCGGTGGGGTTGCCGTCGGGATCGCTGGTGGCCAGCGCAAACAACAGCCTGGCATCGGCGGCCACCGGCGCGAAGGGCGCAGGTACCGTCGAGATGTCGGCATTGGCCTTGCGAAAGTCCTCATTGAGGATCTCGATCTGGCTGTCGATCTGCTCCCGCGAGATGTTCTGCTCGTCGGTGTTGTAGACCACGTGGACGACCACCGGGATGCGGGTGCACCCCGGACGCTGGACGATGGTGCCGCGCATGGCACGAAAGGCGTGTTCCTCGATGCGCGATCGCCGCCTGGCATAACCGGGGTCCTGGTCCAGCAGTCGCCGGTGAACCGCCATGGTGCCACAACAGCGACACCGTTCCGGATGGGTGGTGTTATCGGACATGCAAGCCTCCCCGCCGGCCAGCCGGTCGGCGTCGTGAGTACAGGTTCAATGGCCAGCAACTGGCCTCAAGTGGCCCCACAACGCACGGTATTGGCGGCGTTGGTGGCCTCAATGACGGGTAATGATCAGAAGATCGTCCTCCAGCGCATCGATATCGTAGTCACCGTCCCAACCGGGCAGTGTCAGGTGCAGTTGATCGCCATCACGCCGCCACTGACCACGGGCATCGCAGGCAAGGCGGTCGGCGGCGTCCCCGGTGTGGAGCTCGACGGCGCCGTCCTGGTGCAGACACAGGCGCCTTCGCGGCATCCGCGAGGGGGTGACAGCCGGCGAATCCGGGTGCCGCAGCACCGTGCAGTCGCCGATGCCTTCCTCGCGCATCTCGATCCAGTCTCCGCACAGGTCCTTTGGCATCACATCCTCCTGATCGGTCTTGTCTTGCTTTACCTGATCTTGTCTTGCCTGTTCTCGTCTCGCCGGGGCGTCACTCGATCACTGGCTGGGTGAGTGGCTGGCTGAGTGGCTGGGTGAGCGGCCTTGCCACTGGCTCGTTCAACGGCCCGTTGACCGAGACCGTCGCTCCCATTCCCTGCGCGAGCGCAGCAACTCCAACCGCTGCCAGGCCTGACGCCAGCCGACGTCCAGCTGCGCCGACCAGACACCTTGTCCCTGCCAGCGACGATACTGGGCCAGCAGGGCTTCATGATGGGCCTCGAGCTGGCGCCAGGGGTCGCCCAGGTGGTGGCGCTCGTCGCCACGACAGTGGCATTCCGGCAGGGGTGGGGCGTCGACCGCGTGCAGGCCGGCGCTGGTGGCCACAAACCCCAGGTTCATTGCCACGATCTTCATGGCGTAGGACGGATCCACCGTGGCCAGGACATCGTTAGGTCCATGGATGGCGTCATTGGCGCCGTCGGCCCCTTCGATGGTCAGCACGGCGGGTATGCCGGCGTCGATAAAGGGCACATGATCACTGGCAAAGGGGTTGAGCGAGACCTGCAGTTCGAGATCGGTGAAGCGGCCTCCCGACGCACTCAGGCCATCAATCATGTCCTGGCTGAGGGGCGCGCCTTCCAGCAGTACCGCCGCCGGTGTGGCGTTGATCGAGCCGATCATGTCCATATTGAGCACCCCGGCGATGCGCCCCCGCTCGGCAGCGGAGAGTCCCGCCACGAACTGGCGGCTACCGTGCAGCCCCTGCTCCTCGCCGCCGAACAGCACAAAGCTCAGGTCATCATCGAAACGCTGCCCGGCCAGCACCTCGGCCATCAGCATCAGCGCCGCCGAGCCACTGGCGTTGTCGTCGGCGCCCGGCGCCGGTGCGGACGGACCGCCCTGATGGTTGACGCTGTCCAGGTGAGCGACCACCAGCCAGTGACGGGGGCTGGCGGCCTGCCCCGGCAGCCGCGCCAGCAGGTTGATGCTGCTGGCGCCGCCGGGCAGCGATACCTGCTGGCGATCCACGGCCAGCCCCGCCGTGGTCAGCTGAGACTCGGCCCAGTCCACCGCCTGAGCGTACTCGGCGCTCGATGATAGGCGCGTCGGATAGGACACCAGCTGACTCAGCAGGGTGACGTAGCGGGCCTGGGAGGCCGACGCGACGACAGCGTCGACGGCCCGGGATCCTGCGGCGTCGCGACGAGGCGCAACCTGGCGAAACAGACGGGTCGATTCGCGTAAAGGGAACAGGCGGAAGCAGGGCGCTTCACTTTGCTCAAGGGGCTTGTTGATCCTGTTGGCCTCGGACCTGGGCAGGTCCACCACCAGATAGCGCCCCGCATCCAGCAGCACCGGGACCTCGGGATGGGCCTGCTGGAACAGCCGACCCTTCTGGCAGACACCGTGCAGCCTTCCCTGGCCCAGGTCCTGGACCATCGCGTCATCGGCGTCATGCAGGCTCGTGGCCTCGCGGACGGCCCGCCAGCGGGCGTTGGCGGCGACCAGCAGCCGTTTGCGTCCAGCCTCCACCAGCCAGCCACCGGCTTTCTCGACGCGCTCGGTCAGCGTCGCGTCGCCGCTCCTTGCCTGATGCTGTTCGACCTTCATGTCGACTCCCTGCCGTCAGCGCGTGCACCGAACCATCGGTTTCGGCGTCGCCACGACGACCGCCGCTGAACCGAGGAATGGGGCTCAACGGACTTAGTCGGGTGGTACTGAACTACTAAGGTAGTTCGTTCCTCACTCGCCGCCATCACTCGTCACGACAATCACGCGTCGACATCGGCATGATCACTTGCCGGTGAACACATGCCAGGCTATTGATTTTCAATCAAATGTTAAGCGCAGTGGAGAGTTTTGAAGAGATCAGCCTGCTGGTCGTGTCAAAAAAAGAGCACAGAAAAACAGTACACTGCGTATAGGTGAAACTTCTTCAACAGAAATGCGCTAAAGCTGAGCGCTTTTTCACAGTGGTAAAATTAACAACACGATAGCTCGCCGTGGCGCTGGAGAGCGCCCCGGCTCGACGACACATAACCGTCACTTACCCGCATTTTAGCCCTATCTAATCGACAAGATTGACGTTTTAGGCGCTAGAACCCACCTTTCGGATGCCTTATACTTTTGTCGTAAATTTACGATCTCGACACCCGTCGGGATCGTTTTCGTTTTCCAGGAGGCCCGATGGCAATCTCCATCACCCATCTCAGAGCTCGTCATCCTCGCCTGGCGGAGCTCGCCCTGGCCCTCGGTGGCTTTGGCATCGGTACCAGCGAGTTCGTGATCATGGGCTTGATGGAGCGTGTCGCCCAGGACCTGTCGGTCAGCGCCGCCGACGTCGGCTACGCCATCTCCGCCTATGCCCTGGGGGTAGTGGTCGGTGCGCCGCTGATCTCGGCGCTGGCCGCGCGGGTGCCCCGGCGCACCCTGCTGATCTGCCTGATGCTGGTGTTCGCCGTGGGCAACATCGCCAGCGCCCTGGCGACCAGCTTCTGGCCCTTTGTCGGTCTGCGTTTTCTTGCCGGCCTGCCCCACGGCGCCTACTTCGGCGTGGCCGCCCTGGTGGCCGCAGCAGCGGTACCGGTGGAAGAACGCGCCCGAGCCATCAGCCGGGTCATGCTGGGGCTGACCAGCGCCATCGTGATCGGCGCGCCACTGGCCACCTGGGCCGGCCAGTGGTTCGGCTGGCAGTTCGCCTTCTTCGCGGTGGGCGTCGTGGCCTTTGTCACCATGGGCCTGATCAAGCTGTTCGTGCCGCGTCAGCCGCATGACGTCAAGGCCAGCCCCAAGCGCGAACTGACCGCCCTGGTCAAACAGCGGGTGCTCTACACCCTGGGCGTGGCCAGCATCGGCTTTGGCGGCATGTTCTCGGTGTTCAGCTATGTGGTACCGACCCTGCGCGCCCAGGCCGACATGCCCGAGATGGTCGGCCCCTGGGTGCTGGCGATCTTCGGCATCGGCGGCATCATCGGCAATCTGGTGGGCGCCCGGGCAGCGGACAAGAACCTGATGAAGGCGGTGCCGCGCATCCTGCTGTGGTGCCTGGTGGTCCAGGGCGCCTTCTACTTTGCCGCCGACAACCTTTACACCGGCATCCTGTTCGTCGGCCTGGTCGGCACCAGCATGGCGCTGGGTCCGGCGCTGCAGACACGCCTGATGGACGTGGCCGGCGACGCCCAGACCATGGCCGCCTCGATGAATCACGCCGCCTTCAACTGCGCCAATGCGCTGGGCGCCTATCTGGCCGGGGTGACCATCAAGGCCGGTGCGCCCTGGTCCTCCAGTGGCCTGGTCGGCGCCGGGCTCGCCCTTGGCGGCCTGGTGGTGTTCTATATCGGCCTGCGCGCCGAGAAGCGCAGCGACAGGCGCCGCGCCGCGACCACCGACTGCGCCAGCGAGAGCTGATCGTTCGCCCAGGGCTCAGGCACCGCCTTCGTTGAGCGGAAAGCGCAATGTCAGGCGCCGCCTTCGCCAAGCGAGAACCGCAATGACAGGCGCCGCGCCCTTACCCAGGCGGCCCAACCGCCCATGGCGACGAACCCCACCAGCCCATGCATTGCGCTGTGACGCCACCAGGGCCTCATGCCACCGACCAGAAGTAGCGCACCACGTGGAAGAAGATCGGTGCCGAGAAGATCACCGAATCCAGACGATCGATAAAGCCGCCATGTCCCTCGATCAGGTGACCCCAGTCCTTGATCCCGCGATCGCGCTTGATCGCCGACATCACCAGCCCTCCGACGAAGCCGAGCAGCGCGATCATCAGCGCCAGCAGCGCCGCCTGGCCCATGGAAAAGGGGGTCATCCAGGCCAATCCGGCCCCGACCAGGGTGGCACTGGCCACCCCGCCGAGGAAGCCTTCCAGGGTCTTGGAGGGCGATAGCCTGGGGGCGATACGCCGGCGCCCGAGCAGCTTGCCCCAGACGTACTGCAGGACATCGCTGAGCTGCACCACCACGATCAGAAAGGCGATCAGCAGCACGTTGCGCCCCTCGTAGCCGGGGATTTCCAGGCTCAACAGCGCAGGCACGTGAGAAACGCAGAAGACGCACACCATCAGCGCCCACTGGACCTCGCTGACCCGCTCGAGAAAGCCCTGACTATCCCCTCTCAGGGCCGCCACCACCGGCAACAGCAGGAACGCGTAGACCGGAATGAAGATCGAGTACATGCCGTAGTACTGGTGCCAGATGAACAGGTACTGCACCGGCAGCACCACGAAGAACACCAGCGCCAGGGCCCAGTGATCGGCCCGTCGTGACGGCACCAGGCCGATGAACTCGCGCAACGCGGAAAACGAGGCGAAGGCAAACAGCAGCACCACCCCGGTCCTGCCACCGAGCAGGGCGATACCCATCAACAGCGTCATGATCCACCAGGAGCGGATGCGCTGGTTGAGGTTCTCGATCACCTCGTTTTCGCCCTCGGGCGAATAGCGGCGGGCCAGTACGAAGCCAACGCTACTGGCCACCAGCAATATCCCGACGATGGCGGCGAGCAGGGTGCCGAGACCGGCGGGAATCACGATATCAGTCATTCGGCGCCCCCTCCCTGGGGCCAGATGCCTCGGTGGCGGAGCCTGGGGTGCTGTTAGCTGGGGTGGTAGAGCCAGGGGTGGTAGAACCTGGATGAGCGGTGTCGGGTGGCGCGGTGTCGGGAGACACGGGGTCGCTGGGAACGCTGGCCCCGGCCGGCGCCAGTGCCTGCAGTGCTCGCTTCGCCCGGGCGAGAAAATCGGCCTTGTCCTCGCCCTCTATCCGAGCCAGCGGCTCGCCGTAGTTGAGCGTGCATAGCAGCGGCAGCGGTACCACCTCGCCCTTGGGCAGCACCCGATTGAGGTTATCGATCCAGACCGGCACCAGTTCTACCTCGGGATAGTCGCGGGCCAGGTGGTAGAGCCCCGGCTTGAACGGCAAAAGGCCCTTGTCATCGGTATTGCGGGTGCCCTCGGGAAACAGAATCAGCGAGTCGCCGCCGTCGAGCGCTTCACGCAGCACCGCCAGGGGGTCAGGTTGGCCGGGCTTGCGCTGACGGTCGACCAGCACCCCCTTGAAGACATCGTGGATCAGAAAGCGCCGCAGCGGTGACGCCAGCCAGTAGTCGGCACCCGCCACGGGGCGGGTGCGCGCCCGCAGGCGCGGCGGCAGGGTGGTCCAGATCAGCACGAAGTCGCCATGACTCGAGTGATTGGCAAAGTACAGCCGCTGACGTGCCACCGGCGCGACCCCCGACCAGACCGGCCTGGGCGCCGTCACCAGCCGTGCCACCAGCCGGATCAGCACCCCCGTCAACGCCGCCCGCCAGGCTGTTCCTTTCATGTCTTTTGCTCCCCTGCCAATGCTCGGACGTTGTTCCGCCCCGGCTGAATGACGCTCCCCGGATCCCCCGCCGCCATCGGCTTGCCTTTTTCCGATCCCGCCGCACGCCCAGGCGGTCCCGTTTCCCTCTCCACGGCGCTTTTTCACGGGAGTTCAGGGGGAATTCACGGAGAGTCCAGGGGGAGCGATGGCCCCACCGAGCGACGTCGCGGGTCAGCCTGGGCGGATGCAGGCCCAGGCCCAACTGTGCCATACTTCGCCACCTTGTCGCCCGCGAAGTCGCCCGCGAACGGCGCTCGATCCCCAAGGCCTCCAAGTGAAGACCCCGCCCATGTCCCAAGGTACGCTGTTTATCGTTTCTGCCCCTTCCGGCGCCGGCAAGACCAGCCTGGTGCGTGAATTGATCGAGGGTCTCGACGGCATTCAGGTCTCGGTCTCCCACACTACCCGCCCCATGCGCCCGGGCGAGGTCGACGGCGTGAACTACCACTTCGTCGACATGGCCACCTTCGAGGCGATGATCGAGCAGGGTGACTTCTTCGAGCACGCTCGGGTCTTCGACAACTGCTACGGCACCTCGCGCAGCGCAGTGGAAACACTGCTGGCCGCCGGTCAGGACGTGATCCTGGAGATCGACTGGCAAGGCGCCCGCCAGGTTCGCGAGCAGATGCCAGAGGCTGTCTCGGTGTTCATCCTGCCGCCTTCGCGGGAAGAGCTTGAACGCCGCCTGTCGAGCCGCGGCACCGACGACCATCAGGTGGTCAGCGCGCGCATGCGTGAGGCGGTCAGCGAAATGTCCCACTACAGCGAATACGACTTCCTGGTCATCAACGACGACTTCACCACCGCACTGGACGAGCTGCGCGCCCTGGTAGTGAGCCAGCGCCTGGCCACACCGCGCCTTGGACAGCGCCATGCCCCGCTGCTCGAGGCGCTTCTGTCCGACTAGAACAGGCTATCAAAGGCAAGTCGCCGAGGAGCGCGGGCAACCCACGGCTCCCACGGCTCGCTTTTCGGCGCTGCAACCAGACCCCGGCGTCTTGTCACAGGCGGCGTGACTCGAGTAATCTAGCCTGTCACTTCGCAGGTGCAACCCCCGGGCGCAATCGTCGACGGGGGCACAGTCCGTCTCGCCGACCGCGAAAGGCCAGCACCTGCCCGACACACCGTCTGTCAGATCAGGAAGGGCCCAATGGCGCGAGTTACTGTCGAAGATTGTCTGGAACACGTCGAGAACCGTTTCAAGCTGGTGATGATTTCCACCCAGCGCTCCCGGCAGCTGGCCCGTGGCTCACGCGACGCGCTGCTTCCCTGGGAAAACGACAAGCCCACGGTCATGGCTCTGCGCGAGATCGCCGAGGGCCTGATCGACCACAGCGTGCTGGACGAGCCGGTCGAGGCGCCCAGCCGCTTCCGTCCCGAGTACCAGGCCTCGCCCTCCGAGGAATGATCGTGCCGAAGGCGGCCGCAGGTCGCCCTTCGGACCTCTCATCACGCAGTCAGGGCACGCCACATGTTCACGATCGACGATCTGTCTGACCGACTCGGAGGCTATCTGCCCGCCGAGGAAATCCAGCAGGTCAGGCGTGCCTTCTATTATGCCGAACAGGCCCACGACGGCCAGCGTCGTCGCTCCGGCGAACCCTATGTGACACACCCGCTGGCGGTGGCCAACATCCTCGCCAACATGCACATGGACCATCAGAGCCTGATGGCGGCCATGCTGCACGACGTCATCGAGGATACCGGGGTCTCCAAGGATGCCCTCGCCGGGCAGTTCGGCGAAGCCGTGGCCGAACTGGTCGACGGCGTCTCGAAGCTCACCCAGATCACCTTCGAGGACAAGGCCGTCGCCCAGGCGGAAAACTTCCAGAAGATGGTCATGGCGATGTCCCGGGATATCCGGGTAATCATCGTCAAGCTGGCCGACCGGCTGCACAACATGCGTACCCTGGGCGCGCTGCGCCCGGACAAGAAGCGCCGCATCGCCCGGGAGACGCTCGAGATCTATGCCCGGGTGGCCAGCCGCCTCGGCATCAATACCATCAGGGTCGAGCTGGAAGACCTGTCGTTCCAGGCCATCCACCCGATGCGCGCCGAACGGATCAAGCGCGCCGTGGCCAGCGCCAGAGGCAACCGTCGTTCGGCCATCCGTCAGGTGCAGAATGCGTTGCAGACCCGGCTCGACGAGCACGAGCTCAAGGGCACGGTGATCGGGCGCCAGAAGCACCTGCTGTCGATCTATCGCAAGATGCGCGACCAGCGAAAGTCCTTCGCCGAAATCATGGACGTGTTTGGCTTTCGCATCATCGCAGACGACGTCGACAGCTGCTATCGCATCCTCGGCATGGTGCACAATCTCTACAAGCCGGTCCCGGGGCGCTTCAAGGACTACATCGCCATCCCCAAGGCCAACGGCTACCAGAGCCTGCATACCACCCTGTTCGGCAACAGCGGCATGCCCATCGAGGTCCAGATCCGTACCCGGGAAATGGAGGCGATGGCCAACAACGGTATCGCCGCCCACTGGCTGTACAAGGCCGGGCAGACCTCCCACCCGATCGCCGAAGGCAGCCGCGCCAGGGCCCGGGAATGGGTCAAGGGGCTGCTCGAGATGCAGCGCCATGCCGGCGATTCGCTGGAGTTCATCGAACACGTCAAGAACGACCTGTTCCCCGATGATATCTACGTGTTCACGCCGAAAGGCGACATCATGGAGCTGCCGCAGGGCGCTACCGTGATCGACTTCGCCTACGCCGTGCACACCGAGATCGGCAACACCTGCATCGCCTGTCGTATCGACCGCCATCTGGCCCCGCTGTCATCGCGCCTGGAGAGCGGCCAGACGCTGGAGATCATCACCTCTCCGGGCGGCAAGCCGAACCTCGCATGGCTCAATTTCGTCGTTACCGCCAAGGCGCGTTCGGCCATCCGCCATGCGCTCAAGCATCAGCAGCATACCGAAGCGGTACAGCTGGGGCGCCGCCTGCTGACCAAGGCGCTGGGCGAGTTTGGCGTGCATCTGGAGGACGTCGGCGAAGACGTCATGGCACGGCTGCTCAAGGAGATGGAGCTGCAGAGCGAATCCGCCCTGCTCGAAGCCATTGGCCTTGGCAATCGCATGACCCAGGTGATCGCCCGTCGCCTGGTAGAACTGCACCGTGGCGAGCGAATCTCCCATAGCGAGGCCGCCGAGGACAGCTCCAGGGTCACCATCAGCGGCGTCGAAGGCATGGTGATCAAGTTTGCCCGCTGCTGCCACCCGCTGCCGGGAGACCCGATCATCGGCCATCTGTCGGTGGGCAAGGGCATCGTGGTACACCGCTCCGAGTGCCGCAACCTGCAGGAATTGAAGAGCGACCCGGAGAAGCTGCTGACGCTCAACTGGTCGGACACCATCGACGAGGACTTCCCCGTGGCGCTGCGACTCGAGGTCGAAAGTCGTCGCGGCCTGGTGGCCGAGCTGGCCGGCCTGATCACCGACGCCGACGCCAATATCGAGCGCATCGGCATCGAGGAGCGTGACGCCCGTCTCTCGATCGTCAATCTGACACTTTCTGTGCGTAATCGGACCCATCTGGCACGCATCATCAAACGACTGCGTAATCTTTCGCATATCGGCAAGATCTCTCGACTTGGCAATTGAGCCCCGACGCCAGGGCCGTCATCCCGATGACGGCCCTGGTGGTGGTGTTGCTATTTGCCGCTGACACGACATCAGGAGTCAACAATGAGCAACAAGGCTGTCATCAACACCGACCAGGCGCCCGCCGCCATCGGCCCCTACGCCCAGGCCATCAAGGCCGGCAACACCGTCTACATGTCTGGCCAGATTCCGCTGGACCCGGCCACCATGGAGTTGGTTTCCGAGGACTTCGAGGCCCAGGCGCGCCAGGTCTTCACCAACCTCAAGGCGGTGTGTGAAGAGGCCGCAGGCTCGCTGCAGGACATCGTCAAGCTCAACCTCTACCTGGTCGACCTGGACAACTTCGCCACCGTCAACAAGGTGATGGAAGAGGTCTTCACCAAGCCGTACCCGGCGCGTGCCGCGGTCGGCGTCAAGGCCCTGCCCAAGGGCGCCCAGTTCGAAGCCGAGGCGGTGATGGTCATCGGCGACTGATGGACGGAGCCTGAGGTCAGGGTCCGAGGCGTCTGGATTTCCGGCCTCGCTCCCTGCCTGGGCAACCCGGGGATGCGACTGTTTCTTGCGCTCACACCGCCGACTGCGCTGCGCCAACGTCTCGGCGGGCTGGCCGACCGGCTGCACGCCGAACTGGGCGGGCGCCGCATCCCCGACGACAACCTTCATCTGACGCTGGCCTTCCTCGGTGAGCAGAGCGACACCACCGCCTTGAAGCTGCGTCGCTGGGTCCAGCGCTACCCCTGTGCGCCCGGTCGGCTGACCCTCGACCACGTAGGCTACTTCCACCGGCCCGGCATCGTCTGGATCGGTCCTTCCTCTCCCCCCGATTCCCTTCTCAAGCTGCAGAGCGACCTGTCGCGACAGCTCACCCGATGGGGCCTGCCCCACCAACCGCAGCAATTTCGTCCCCATGTATCGTTACTGCGTAGTGCGATGACTCAATCAGCACAACCTTTATCAGAAGATTATTTCTGCTGGCCTTATACTTCAATTCAACTAATACAGTCATCAATTAGTCATGAAGGCAGCCGATATACCACGCTCGCAACCAGTCGATAACTCGGTATAGGTAGCTCTGCCATCTGACCGATAGTGGCACCCTTGAGCGTAGGCTCCGGCCAGGCACAGGAACACCACCTTTCGTACACCCGGAGGGTCTGCCTGTTGACCGATCTACCTGGGGTTGGCCCATCGACAAGAGCTTTTCCGCTGTGCAGAAACCTCACAGCTATGCAGAAGAATGTGACCTGAATCACGAACGATGGTGGGACCCGGGACTAGCGTATTACAGCACAGCAACGTCAACGATATCCGGGCAAGACGCGACAGTGGCACGAGTGCGAATGCCAGTGTCGAAAGCCATTTGCAAAAGACAATAACGAACAGCGCTCGGGCCAGCCGGATTCACGACCCGAGGACACAACAAGGATAGGGGAATCGCCATGACTACCTCACTCGCCCGCCCGCTGGCCTGCTGCCTGCTCATGGGACTCGCCTCTACCGCCACGGCAGGCCCCACCCTCGGCCTCGGCTCCACCAGCGAGGGCACCGGGGCACTGGATCTGGGCTACGACTGGACCTTCGACCTGAGTCGCTACCACCCCTCACTGGACCTGCGCCTGGGCACCGGGGTGATCCTGTTCGAAGGCGACGACCGTAGCGCCAACCAGGCCTTCTACCTGCGTCCTGCGCTGCGCTACAGCTGGGACCACGTCTTCGTGGAAGGCGGCATCGGTGCCTCGGCCTTTATCGATACCCATATCGAGGACCGGGATCTGGGGAGCTCCTTCCAGTTCGAGGATCGTCTCGCCCTGGGTCTACGGATGGGCCCCTACGGGGATCTGTCGATCAGTGCCACCCACTACTCCAACGCCAGTATCAAGGAGCCCAACGATGGCTTCGAGCTGTATGCGCTCAACTGGCGCCTTGCCTACTGAGGCCTTGCCTACTGAAGCCTTGCGGGATGTGACCGACAAGGGTCAGACCCTGGCGATGCATTCGGCGCACTCGCGACACAAAAGCGAATACGCTTTTATCGGACAAGACGTGCGCTGCACTATCTTGTCATGCCATTTTTAACGGTGACTCCCCGTTCGTCCTGAACAAGACGGAGCCAGCGATCGCCTCCGCGTTGCCACTACCGCAAAAACTGTCCGCAAGAAAAAGTCGATAAGAAAAAGCCCGCAACCTTGTTGCGGGCTTTTTCTGCTAACTGGCCGGCAGTTTTCCATTGCCGGCCATGCGCTGTCGGACCTTGCGCTGTCGGTCCTTTTGAAACCCTCGTCGATCCGGTGCTCGACGCCGGCCTTACTCCACCACGCCGGCCTTGAGAAAACCGCCTTCCTTCAGCACCTGGGTATAGCCGTCGCGGAAGGTCGGGTAACGGAAGCGATACCCGCTGTCGATCAACAAGCTGGAGTCGCAGCGCTTGCTGGCCCTGCGACGCAGCGGTGACTGGATGGTTTCGGTACATTCCACCTTGAGCTGTTTCGCCAGCCAGGTCATTACCTCGTTGAGTGGGGCCGGCTCGGTGTCACTGGCCAGGTACAGAGGCTCGAGGGTGGCTCCCTCCAGCGCCTTGCCGATCAGATGGGCCAGCACCCCGGCGCAGTCATCGCGGTGGATACGGTTGGAGTACATTGTCGGCGACGCCGGCGCGATGCGGCCCTCGCCCACCTGGCGGATCAGGCGATCACGCCCAGGGCCGTAGATGCCGGAGAAACGCACCACGCTGCCAGGCAGATCATGTTCGATCAACGCCTGCTCGGCCTCTCGCATCAGCACACCGGAGAAACCGGTGGGTTCAGCCGGGCTGGTCTCGTCCACCACCTCGCCGTCACGCTGGGCGTAGACGCTGGTGGAGGACACGAAGAACACGTGGCGAGGCGCCTTGTCACGGGTGGCCATGGTCGCCAGTACCGCCTTCAGGCCCTCGGGGTAGGCGGCGCGATAGGCTTCCTCCTCGAAGCGGTCGGCGCTGACCACGTAGACCAGGATGTCGGCATCGGGCAGTTCAGCCAGCGTCTCGGGGTCGGCAAGATCGACCTTGACGCCTTCGATACCCGAATCCGCCAGGCGCTCGGGCCGGCGACGCGCGCCGATCACCCGGTGTCCACTGGCGAGCAGCTCGCGTCCCAGCGTTATGCCAATGTCGCCACAACCAACAATCAGTGTCGTTGTCTTCACCTTTACCGCGTCCCCCTGATATAAAATCCCTATGAGGCTCCGGCCCGGAGACCCGCGCGTCCAGCGTCTGGCGCCTCGATCAATACCCCGGATAGAGGATGCCGATCGGCACCATCATGACTCTAACAGAACTCCGCTATATCGTAACCTTGGCTCAGGAGCGCCACTTTGGCCGCGCCGCCGAGCGCTGTTTCGTCTCCCAGCCGACCCTCTCGGTGGCGGTGAAGAAGCTGGAAGAGGAGCTGGAGGTTGCCCTGTTCGAGCGCTCCAAGTCCACGGTACAGGTCACACCCCTCGGCGAAAAGATCGTCGAACAGGCCCAGCGCGTACTGGAGCAAAGCAGCGCCATCAAGGAACTGGCCACCGCCGGCCGGGACCAGTTGGCAAGCCCCTTGCGTATCGGTGCGATCTATACCATCGGGCCCTATCTGTTCCCGCACCTGATCCCGGAGCTGACCCGCGGCGCGCCCCAGATGCCGCTGTACATCGAGGAAGGCTTTACCGGCGGGCTGCGCCGCAAGCTCAGAAATGGCGAGCTCGACGCCATCATCGTGGCGCTGCCGTTCACCGAGACCGACGTCGTCACCAAGCCGCTCTACAAGGAAGACTTCGAGGTGCTGCTGCCGGCGGAGCATCCCTGGGCCGAGCGCGAGACCATCGCCAAGGAAGACCTTCTCGATGAACGCCTGCTGTTGCTGGGCGAAGGCCACTGCTTCCGCGACCAGATCCTCGAGGCCTGCCCGGCGATCAGCCACAAGCTCAACAGCCCCAACAATACCCTCACCGCCGAAGGCGGATCGCTCGAGACCATCCGCCATATGGTGGCCTCGGGACTCGGCATCACGGTGCTGCCACGCTCGGCCATCGGCACCAGCCACTACGAGAGCGGCATGCTGATCAGCCGTCCCTTCACGGATCCCCCCGGACGTACCGTGGCGATCGCCTGGCGCGCCAGCTTTCCCCGGCCCAAGGCCATCGATGCGGTGACCGAAGCCATCGCGCGCTGCCGCGCCGCCGAATCGGAGACTCCGTGAGCGGGCTGGCGGACCCGGTCACGACGCTCAAGGGGGTCGGCGAGGCGCTGGCCCTGAAGCTGGCCCGGCTCAAGGTGGAGCGAATCGAGGACCTGCTGTTTCACCTGCCGTTGCGCTACCAGGACCGCACCCGGATCACCCCCATCGCCACCCTGCGGGGGGGACACGAGGCGGTGGTCGAGGGTGAGGTATCCGCCGCCGACGTGGTCCGCGGTCGCCGCCGCAGCCTGCTGGTACGACTGCGTGACGGCAGCGGCATCCTCAGCCTGCGCTTCTTCCACTTCTCGCCGGCGCAGCAGCAGCAGTTTCGTCCCGGCGTGCGGGTACGCGCCTTTGGCGAGGCCCGCGCCGGCGCGACCGGTCTGGAGATCTACCACCCGGAATATCGTCTGATCGGTGGCAGTGAACCGCCGGTGGAAGACCACCTGACACCGATCTACCCCACCACCGAGGGGCTTGCCCAGGCACGTCTGCGGGCGCTGATCGATCAGGCCATGACGCTGCTCGAAGAGACCCCCGAGGCGCTGCCGGACTACCTGCCGGAAAACCTGCGTCAGCGCTTCGGCCTGGCCTCGCTGCACGATAGCCTCGCCACCCTGCACCATCCGCCCCCCGACAGCGACGTCGAGGCGCTAAGCGACGGGCATCACCCGGCCACCCGGCGATTGGCCATGGAAGAGCTGCTGGCCCACCAGTTGAGCCTGCGCGAGGTGCGCCTGCGCATTCAGTCGGACGGCGCGCCGGAGCTGCCCAGCGGTCGCAGCCTGAAGACTCGCTTTCTGGCCCAGCTGCCGTTTTCGTTGACCGGCGCCCAGCGTCGCGTGCTCGACGAGATCGGAGCCGACCTGGCCAGGCCCGCGCCAATGCTGCGTCTGGTCCAGGGCGACGTCGGTTCGGGCAAGACCGTGGTGGCGGCGATGGCGGCACTGACGGCCATCGCCGGCGGCTGCCAGGCCGCCATCATGGCCCCCACCGAACTGCTGGCCGAGCAGCACTACCGCGCCTTCCGCGACTGGTTTGCGCCGCTGGACATCGACGTGGCCTGGCTGTCGGGCAAGCTCAAGGGCAAGGCGCGCCTGGACACCAAGGCCGCCATCGCCGACGGTCGAGCGCGCATGATCGTCGGCACCCACGCCATCTTCCAGGATGATGTGGTGTTCTCTCGTCTGGGCCTGGCGATCATCGACGAACAGCACCGTTTTGGCGTGCATCAGCGTCTGGCGCTACGCGAGAAGGGCGAACAGGGCGGGCTGACGCCCCACCAGCTGGTGATGACCGCCACCCCGATTCCTCGCACCCTGGCGATGAGCGCCTACGCCGACCTGGACGTCTCGGTGATCGATGAGCTGCCGCCCGGGCGTACCCCGGTGACCACCGCTGTGGTGCCGGACGAACGCCGGCCCGAGGTGATTCAGCGCATCCGCTCGGCCTGCGACGAGGGCCGCCAGGCCTACTGGGTCTGCACCCTGATCGAGGAGTCCGAGGCGATGACCTGCCAGGCAGCCGAGGTGACCCACGAGGAGCTGACCGAGGCTCTGCCGGGCCTGGCCGTCGGCCTGGTCCACGGGCGCATGAAGGCGGCCGAGAAGGCCGAGACGATGGCCGCCTTCAAGAGCGGCGAGCTGGACCTGCTGGTTGCCACTACGGTCATCGAGGTCGGTGTCGACGTGCCCAACGCCAGCCTGATGATCATCGAGAACCCCGAACGTCTGGGGCTATCGCAGCTGCATCAGCTGCGTGGCCGGGTGGGGCGCGGCAGTACCGAGAGCTACTGCGTGCTGCTCTACCATCCGCCGCTGTCGGAGTCCTCCAAACAGCGCCTGTCGGTCATGCGCGAGACCACCGACGGCTTCCGCATCGCCGAGCGGGACCTCGAGATTCGTGGCCCCGGAGAGGTGCTGGGCACCCGCCAGACGGGGCTGGCCCAGATGAAGATCGCCGACCTGGAGCGTGATGCCGACCTGTTGCCGCGCATCACTCCACTGGCCGATGCCCTGCTCGAGCAGGCAGCGGAGGCCAGCAGGCCACTGATCAGGCGCTGGCTGGGCGAGGAAGCCGGCCGCTATGGCCAGGTGTGAACCGGGTGTGGGCCAGGTGTGGGCCGGGTATGAATCAGGTGTGCCTCACAGGTGCTTGAGCAGACGCTGCAGCCGATCAAGATCCTGGGCGTCGCCCACCAGTCGCAGCTGGCCGGCCATCATGGCATCGAGGAAGGTGCGCTGGGAGGGGCGCCGGAGTACCTTGATCGCGGTCTGACTGTCCTGGAAGCGTAGTTCCAGATCGAGATCCACCGGCAGTCCGCGCTGACTCTCGATCCCCGTGGGACGCATGCGATAGTGGCGCGCGATGGACAGATCTTCGGTGGCGATGCCCCAGTCGAGCCCACCCCGGTCTTGCAGACGTTCGCAGAATCGCGCCTTGCGCTTGAAGGCCCGCTTGAGCATGACGCCCAGCAGCCACAGCATCAGTCTCAGGGTCATGTTGCCTCACCGGTCGACGGGTAGGCGCGGCCCGCTACCGGGCCGCGATATCGATCCACCGCCTGGAGGACAGGCGGTGGTAGTCGTCACCTCAGCGGGCGACTGCGTCCTTGAGCCCCTTGCCGGGCTTGAAGGCGACTGTCTTGCTGGCGGGAATCTTCAGCGGCTGGCCCGTCTGAGGGTTCTTGCCGGTGCGGGCGGCACGCTCGCGCACGGTGAAGGTGCCGAAGCCGATCAACGACACGTCCTGGCCGGAAGACACGCTACCGGTGATTTCGTCGAGGATGACGTTCAACACCTGGCTGGCCTTGTCCTTGGATAGATCGGCACGCTCGGCAATCGCCGCGGCGAGTTCTGGCTTGCGCATACAGCCCTCCTGGTTTGGCTTGATACTCCGGTGCCGTGACACCGGCATCATTGTTATGGAAACACTGTCCGAGTGTCCACACGGGCAGTCCCCGGCCCTGCGCCGTGACAACAGGATCGTTGACCACGACGATGAACATCACGGTGCGCTCAGCGCTTCCTGACTGTCTTTCGACTAGCGAGAGCCACCGCCGACGGGACCTTGCCTCTTCCATCGGTACGAAACCGGCGATACGACACCGGCCAGCCACACGTCGTGGCGGTCGTCCCCGATAGAATTGCCCTGCCTCGGTGGCACCTTCAACGACGGCTGTATCGCGTACAACCCGCGCCGTTGACGAACCTAGCCTAGCAACGGCGGTGCCGCCCGCGCCAGTTCGACTTTCCGACGAACGCATTTTCCCGTCAACGCAAAGCCCTGCAGACGCCCTTCGTCATCCTCGGCCAGGGCGCTGATATCCTCGCCGTCGGCCTCGATTCGCCAATGCACCTTGTCGGTCATCGGCGGCAGCGCCACCACCGGCAGCAGCGGCGTCTTGACCAGCACCGGCCAGGGCCCGTAGCGCACCTGGGTGGGACGACCACACAGGGTCGCAGCCAGCGCCTTGGCCGAAGCCTGCAGCGGCTGCACGTACATGGCATTGACACCGTCCACCGAGGCCACATCACCCAGCGCATGAACACGAGGATCGGAGCTTTTAAGATAGCGGTCGACGGCGATGGCATCATTATCTGTCGCGATACCGGCCTCTCGCGCCAGCCGAGAGCGCGGCTTCAGACCGGTGGCCACCAGCACCATATCCGCCTCCAGCTCATGGCCGTCGTCGAGGTGCACACCGATGTCACCACCGGCACCTTCGAGCCTGCTCACCAGACGGCCATGGATGACGTCGATGCCGGCCTCGATGAAGGCCTGGCTCAGGGTCTGACCCAGCCGCCGGGGCAGCAACCTGGGCAGCAACGAGGGTTCAGGGCCGACCAGGCAGACGCGATGACCACCGGCGTGCAGATCGTTGGCAAATTCACAGCCGACCAGTCCGAGGCCGACGATGGCCACCCGAGCCGGGCGCCCCAGCGCCTCGAGGCCTGCCGAAAAACGCCGATAGTCGTCGAGATCATTGATCGAGAACACCCGTCCGGCCAGGGCATCGGGAATCTCGAAGGGCGCCACGGGGCTGGCACCGGTGGCAATCACCAGATCCGACCAGGGCAGGCGTTCCTGGCCCAGGCTCAGGGTGCGCGACGCCAGATCGATGGCATCGACCCTGGTGTGGGGACGTACCACCGCGCCCAGTTGATCGGCCAGTTCCAGCGCCGAGCGCGCGGCCAGCCGGTCCGCCGCCAGGCCCTTGGCGAAGCCGGTGGACAGCAGCGGTTTGGAATAGTCATCGCCTGAGTCGGCGCTGATCAGGGTGATCGGTCGGTGGGCGTCCAGCGCCCGCACCTGGCGTGCCAGGCCTATGCCCGCCATGCCGGTACCGATGATGGTCAAGGGTCCTTGCATCGCTTCCTTCGACTCTGCCGACGACCGCCGGGCGGTCGCTGTTGAAGCTGGGCCGGCCCGTACGGGGCCACACCAGCGGGTGAGTGCTGGGCCACATGGTACACTATGCGCCGACCGACCGGAGCACCGCCTCCGGTGACGACAGCCCTGCCGAGGCCGCATGACACAGCTTCCTTCCACATTCCGCTCCCTGGGGGAGCGCTCGGGGTCCGGACCGGGTAATCCCGCGCCAGCCACAGCCTCTTCGCCGAATGCCGACGCGGCCGATATCGTCGACCCCGGCTGGGTGTCGCTGGCCTCCGGTGGCATCGCGGTGCCCGCTGACTGGCACGCCTGGCTGGCCTCGCGGGACTCCCTGACAGAACGCCTGATCGAGGCGGCAGGCGCCGGGCACTTTCGCGTACGCCTGCTGGCGGAGGCCAAGGGCCTGCCGTGGCCGGACGAGGCTCGCGTGCTGGGTCTGGCCAGCGACGAGCAGGCCTGGCTGCGCGAGGTCGCCCTGTGCGTGGACGAGGAGCCCTGGGTGGTGGCGCGCAGCGTGGCGCCGATCGTCGAGCGTCACGACGCTCCCTTCGAAGGCCTCGGCGAGACCTCTCTCGGCAGCTGGCTGTTTCGCCAGCCCGATCTCGAGCGCAGCGCCATTCAGATCGGCCGTAACTCGAGGCCGATCCACGGCTATACCGGGCTATGGCAACGCCGCTCGGTATTTCGTCACAGCGGCTGGGTGCTGCTGGTGCAGGAGAGCTTTATGCCGGCCATGGGCCGGGCGTTGTCGCTGTCGGCCTCTGCCACCGGCTGACTAGCTGTCGCTCACCGGCCGTCACCCCGCCATCGCCCTTCCGTCGCCACCTTCGGAGCGAGCCGCCTGGCTGGTCATGGCGGTCGGCTCGCGCTAGGCTGCGCCAAGGCTTCTCGGCGATGTTTCTCCGAGGAGCGACTGTTGCCCGGCTAACGCCTCATTTTCGCCTGACCTGCGCCAGAGCATGAGAGAGACCGATGGATCGTTCGCTGCTGCGTCCCCCTGGATACCTGAACCGAATTCCCGACTTTCTGGCGCTGATGCGTCTGGACCGCCCCATCGGTACCTGGCTGTTGATGTGGCCGACCCTGTGGGCGCTGTGGGTGGCCTCCGAGGGCATTCCGGCCCGTGACACCCTGCTGATCTTCGTCGCCGGCGTCTACCTGATGCGGGCGGCGGGCTGCGTGGTCAACGACTACGCCGATCGCCACTTCGATGGCCACGTCAAACGCACCAAGAACCGACCGCTGGCCACCGGCCGCATCAGTGAGCGGGAGGCCAAGGTGCTGTTCGTGTGCCTGCTGGGATCGGCCTTCGCGCTGGTCTGGCTGACCAACGGCTTTACCGTGTGGCTGTCGTTGATCGGAGCGGTGCTGGCCGCCAGCTATCCCTTCATGAAACGCTACACCCACTTCCCCCAGGTGGTGCTGGGCGCAGCCTTCTCCTGGGCCATTCCGATGGCCTTCGGCGCGGTGCTCGGCGAAGTCCCGATGGTCGCCTGGCTGCTGTTTACCGCCAACGTGCTGTGGACCGTGGCCTACGACACCGAATACGCCATGGTCGACCGCGACGACGACCTCAAGATCGGCATCAAGTCCACCGCGGTACTGTTCGGCCGCTGGGACACCCGCATCATTGCGCTATTGCAGCTGGCTACCCTGGGGCTGCTGGCCTGGGCCGGCAGCCTGCTGGCGCTGGGCGGCTTCTTCTGGCTCGGCTGGCTGGCCATGGGCGCGACCTTTGTCCACCAGCAGCGGCTGATCAAGAGCCGTGACCGCGACCGTTGCTTCCAGGCCTTTCTCAACAACCACTGGTCGGGCCTATTGCTGTTCGCCGGACTCGGACTGAGCCTCTATCCCTCCCTCGGGTGAGGGAAATGCCCGTCTCGGTCGCTCGACAATGGATACAATGTCATCTAATTGTCACATTGACGTGGTGTCATTTGTCACCGTCGAGTGTAAGACCCTGACCAAGAGGCTCCCGGGATGACCGCCAAGACCGTACTGATCGTCGATGACGAAGCCCCGATCCGCGAAATGATCGCGGTGGCGCTGGAAATGGCCGACTACCGGGTGCTCGAGGCGGACAATGCTCAGGCCGCCCACGCCATCATCGTCGATGACCAGCCAGACCTGCTGCTGCTGGACTGGATGATGCCGGGCACCAGCGGCATCGAACTGGCCCGCCGGCTCAAGCGCGAGGAAACCACCGCAGAGCTGCCGATCATCCTGCTCACCGCCAAGGGTGAGGAGGACAACAAGATCCAGGGCCTCGAAGCCGGCGCCGACGACTACATCACCAAGCCATTCTCGCCGCGAGAACTGGTGGCCCG
Organism: Halomonas sp. BN3-1; assembly: GCF_003056325.1. NCBI lineage: Bacteria > Pseudomonadati > Pseudomonadota > Gammaproteobacteria > Oceanospirillales > Halomonadaceae > Halomonas > Halomonas sp. BN3-1. The sequence continues at coordinate 43,490 of NZ_PYVV01000012.1, forward strand.
CCTCAAGGCCGTGCTGCGACGCGCCACTCCGCGGGGCGTCGAGGACCCGGTGGAGGTGGAAGGCCTCAAGCTCGACCCGGTCAGCCATCGCGTCAGCGTCGACGGCAAGTCACTGGACATGGGCCCCACCGAATATCGCCTGCTGCAGTTCTTCATGACCCACCAGGAGCGCGCCTACACCCGTGGCCAGTTGCTCGATCAGGTCTGGGGTGGCAACGTCTACGTGGAAGAACGTACCGTCGACGTGCATATCCGCCGCCTGCGCAAGGCCCTGGGGGAACCCCATCAGCAACTGATCCAGACCGTACGCGGTACCGGTTATCGCTTTTCGGCCAAGGTCTGAGCGAGCCATCGACGCAACGCAGCACCAGGAGGGATGAGGTGAACGGAGCCGAGAACTGACGTGGGTCGTCTGTGGAGACGAGAAGTCTGGCGCCTGGCCGTGCTGGTGGGTCTCGGCGCCTTGCTGGGCTGGCCGTTCTCGCTGTCCAGCGTAGGCATCGGCCTGGGCCTGGCGCTTGGGCTCAGCTATCACCTGCGCAACCTGCACGCGATGCACGACTGGCTGACCCACCGCCCCCAGCAGGAACCTCCCACCGCCAGTGGCCTGTGGGGCGAGCTGTTCGATCGCCTCTATCGCTACCAGAAAGGCCAGCGGATCACTCAGCGCCGCCTGCGCTCGACCCTCCAGCGTATCCAGGAGTCGTCCGAGGCGATGCGCGACAGCGTGGTGATGCTCGATCGCCACGGCGACCTGGAGTGGTGGAACAGCTCCGCCGAGCGCATGCTCGGCCTGAAGCCGGCGCTGGACCGCGGCCAGCACATCACCAACCTGCTGCGCGACCCGCGCTTCGTCGGCTACTTCAATGCCCGTGACTACCGCGAACCGCTGAGCCTGCCCTCCCCCATCGACGAGAACATGATCCTGCAGTTCCAGATCACCCTGTACGGTGACGATGAACGCCTGGTCATGGCCCGCGATATCACCCGTCTGCATCGCCTGGAACAGATGCGCCGCGACTTCGTCGCCAACGTCTCCCACGAGCTGCGCACGCCGTTGACCGTGCTCACCGGCTACCTGGAGACCTACAGCGACATGGCCGGCATGCTGCCGGAGCGCCTGGGCAAGGGGGTCGCCCAGATGCAGAGCCAGACGCGCCGCATGCAGAATCTGGTCAACGACCTGCTGCTGCTGTCACGACTCGAGAACGACCAGGGCGGCAGCGACCACGTTCGCCTCGACCCCACCACCCTGCTGCAGGCGGTAAAGCGCGACGCCGAGGCATTGTCAGGCGGCCGCCAGCAGATCGAGGTGGTCGTCGAAGAATCGCGCAGTCTCACCGGCAGCGAGAAGGAGATGCACAGCGCGGTCTCCAACCTGGCCTTCAATGCGGTGCGCTACGCCGGTGACGGCGCCCATATCACGCTACGCTGGCGTGCCTACGGCGAAGGCGCCTGCCTTGAGGTGGAAGACGACGGCGAAGGCATCGATCCGAGGCACCTGCCACGCCTTACCGAACGCTTCTACCGGGTCGACAAGGGCCGCAGCACCGCCACCGGCGGTACCGGCCTGGGGCTTGCCATCGTCAAGCATGTGCTGCTGCGCCACGAGGCACGCCTGGATATCGACTCCCGACTCGGCGAGGGCGCAACCTTCCGCTGCATCTTTCCCTCGAGCCGGCTGGCAGCGGCCGACCCGGTGGCGCTCGGCCGCGCCGGCGCTGTGCACTAGGGCTTGTCTGAAAAGTGCCTGCGCTCGGTAATACGGCGTCAAAATCGGATCAAAATGCTCATTTACACCCCGTAAACTGCGCTTTCTCACCGATTTTTGCCTTGTCTAACCTTCGCTCGTCGACTTTTCGGACAGCGCCTAGGCCCCGCCAGAACGAACCGAGCGTGCTCCCATCAGCTCCTGGGCCCCAGCAGGATGACCGCGGCACCCACCAGACACAGCGCGCCCCCGATCAGGTCCCAGCGATCCGGCAGGCGCTGCTCGACCCACCACAGCCAGCCCAGTGACGCCACGATGTAGACGCCCCCGTAAGCGGCAAAGGCACGCCCGGCGTAGTCGGCATCGATCTGACTGAGCAGCCAGGCGAAGGCCACCAGACTCGCCACCGCAGGTAACAACCACCATGCCGAGGCGTCATCTCGCCACCAGCGCCACACCGCAAAGCAACCGGCGATCTCGGCCAGCGCCGCCGCGATATAGAGCAAAAGACTAGGCAACAGCGCCGTCATGGCCACTCCCTGCTTTCCCCTTTTAACGCCTCACCATTATCGGCAGCGCCGACAGTGCTGCTCAACGCCGTACAACCATCGACAACAGCGCCGACAATGCTGCTCAACGCCTTACAACCAACAACAGCGCCGATAGCGGTACTCAAACTGCTGCTCAACGCCTTACCACCGGCAACTGCCGATAGTGCTGATCCCACATCAGCACCGCGCCGGCCACGGCCCCGGGGATCAGAAACAGGTTGGCCAGCGGGATCCAGGTGATCAAGGTCACCAGGCCACCGAAGCTGAGACTCGGCCACCAGCGCGCCGACAGGCGCTTGCGCATATCGGCGAAGCTGACCTTGTTGTTATCCATCGGGTAGTCGAGGTAGGTGATCGCCATGACCCAGGCGCTGAAGGCCGCCCACAACAGCGGCGCGATCAGGTTGACCACCGGAATCCAGCTCAGGATAAACAGCCCGATCATGCGCGGCAGGATATAGGCCAGCTTCAACAGCTCCCTGCCCAGGGCGTCGAGACCGGTCTTGAGCCAGCCCCGGTCGTCGATGGGCTCGCGGCCGGTCAGCTCGACCTCGGCCCGGGCCGCCAGGAAGCCGTAGAAGGGGGCGGCGATCAGGTGGGTAACCAGGGTAAAGCTGAAGAACACGATCAGCACGAGGCTGACCACAAACAACGGCCAGATCAGCCAGTCGAGCCATTCCAGCCAGCTCGGCACCATGGCCATCCAGCTATCGAGCCAGCCACCGAACTCACCGAGCACGTAGCTGAGCATGCCGGCGTAGACCAGCAGGTTGACCAGAATGGGAAGAAACACATAACGACGCAGGCCCTGGCTATAGACCAGGCGGGTTCCGCGGCGGACCGCCTCGAGGGCATTCAGCATGACATCGATCCTTGGCAGTGGCTGAAGATGACAGTGCCCCAACGACATCGGGCCATCGTCTCGACGATGGCCCGATGCTCAGAGTGCAGGCAACGACCCTGACGGGGCCGGCCTATTGACGCCGCTCAGGGCGTCGAGGTCAAGACGTGCTGCTGTCGTCGAGCAGTTCCTGGTTGAGGTCGTCAGGGGCGATGTGACGGATATCCAGGCCCTTGACCAGATAGATGACGTACTCGGCCAGGTTGTTGGCGTGATCGCCGACACGCTCCAGCGCGCGCAGAATCCACATGATGCCCAGTACCGGAGAGATCGAACGCGCATCCTCCATCATGAAGGTCATCAGCGAGCGCATGGCGCTCTGGTACTCGCTGTCGACCCGCTCGTCTTCCTGCACCACCTGCATCGCCAGCTCGGTGTCGAAACGCGCGAAGGAGGTCAGGGCGTCACGCATCATGTGACGCACGTGCTCGCTGATATTGCGCACCTCGACGAAGCCGCGGGTGCCGTTGTTGCCGTCGACCAGTTCGATGGCGTTGCGCGCGATCTTGCTGGCTTCGTCTCCGATACGCTCGAGATCCGACGCCGCACGAATCACCGCCAGTACCAGTCGCAGGTCCGAGGCCGCCGGCTGACGGCGTGCCAGCACGCGGGTGCACTCATCGTCGATCTTGACCTGCATGTCATTGACCGCACGGTCGTTGTCGACCACACGAGAGGCCAGTGCAGAGTCGGCGTCGAGCAACGAACTGACGGCATCCTGCACCTGCTTTTCCACCAGGCCACCCATGGCCATCAGGTGGGTCTTGAGTTCCTCGAGCTCATGATTGAACTGCCTCGAGATGTGCTGGCTGTGGGTATCGCTGGTGATATCCATGAAGGTCTCCTGAAGAAGCATGGGACGGGACGCTAGCCCACCATGCGTCCAGTGATGTAGTTTTCGGTGCGCCTCAGGCGCGGATGCGTGAACAGGGTGTCGGTCGGGCCGTACTCCACCAGCTCACCGTTGTGCAAAAACGCCGTATAGTCCGACACCCGCGCCGCCTGCTGCATGTTGTGGGTCACCAGCACCAGGGTCAGATGCGGCTTGAGTGTGCGAATCAGCTCCTCGATCTTCAGCGTCGAGATCGGATCCAGGGCCGAGGCCGGCTCGTCGAGCAACAGCACCTCGGGTTCCACCGCCAGGGTCCGGGCGATGACCAGACGCTGCTGCTGGCCTCCCGAGAGCGACCAGGCCGACGCCCGTAGACGCCCCTTGACCTCGTCCCACAGCGCCGCCGACTTCAGTGCCCATTCGACCACATCGTCGATGCGGCGCTTGCTCAAGCCTCCCTGCAGACGCAGGCCAAAGGCGACGTTGTCGTAGATAGACATGGGGAAGGGGTTCGGTGCCTGAAACACCATGCCCACCCGACGCCTGAGCTCGGCCACCGCCACCCTGGGGTCATGGATATCGTGGCCGTCCAGATGAATCTGGCCGTGACGACTGACGTCCTCATTAAGGTCGTGCAGACGATTCAAGGCGCGCAACAGCGTCGACTTGCCGCAGCCCGACGGCCCGATAAAGGCCGTGACCCGATGGCGTGGAATGCGCAGGGTCAGATCCTTGAGCGCCGTCTTGCCGCCATAGGCCAGGGTCAAACCCTGGATATCCAGGCAGGTATCGGCCGCGGAAAACTCCATGACCGCCCCGCGTCGATTTCCCAGTCTTGCCTGGGCCAGCTGACGCTTGGGCAGCTCGCCATCGATGGACATTGCCTCTCCCTGCATCATCGGCGCACCGGGGCACCATGACGCTTACGCAAATAGTGACGCATGAATATTGCAGTCAGGTTAAGCACCAGAATCACCGTGACCAGCAATAGCGCTGTGGCATACACCAGCGGCATCGCCGCCTGGACATCGCTGGAGTGAAAGGCCGCGTCATAGATGTGATACCCCAGGTGCATGAACTTCCTTTCAAGGTGGAGGAAGGGGAACTCCCCGTCCAGCGGCACCTGCGGCGCCAGCTTGGCGACCCCGACCAGCATCAGCGGCGCCACCTCGCCGGCGGCCCGGGCCACCGCCAGGATCAGGCCGGTCAGCATCGCCGGCGTGGCCATCGGCAGCACCACCCGCGTCAAGGTCTCGAAGCGCGTGGCCCCAAGCGCCAGGGCGCCTTCACGCTGGTGCAGCGGGATCCGCGACAGACCTTCTTCGGTGGCCACGATCACCACCGGCAAGGTCAACAGCGCCAGGGTCAGCGAGGCCCACAGCAGTCCGCCGGTGCCGAAGGTCGGCGAGGGCAGCGTCGATTCGAAGAACCAGCGATCGATGCTGCCGCCGATGCCATAGACGAAGACCCCCAGGCCGAACACGCCGTAGACGATGGACGGCACCCCGGCCAGATTGCGCACGCCGATCCGGACCAGTCGGGTCAATCGCCCCTGGTGGGCGACCTCATTGAGGTAGACCGCCGCCAGCACCCCAAAGGGCGTTACCAGAATCGACATCAACAGCACCATCAGGATGGTGCCGAAGATCGCCGGCCAGACGCCACCAGCGGTATTGGCGTCGCGTGGCCCCTGGGACAGAAACTGCCACAGCTCCCGCACCCAGTGGCCGAGTTTTTCATGCCAGGCCATGGCGTTGGGGCGCCAGGCCTCGAGTATCTCGGCAAGGGCTTGTTCCTGACGACGCCCCTGACCATTCTCGAGCACCACCAGGTCACCCTGCATGCGCTGCTGAAGCTCACTGGCCCGGCGCTGCAGGTCGGCCAGACGTCGATCCTCCGAGCGGTGGCCATCCTGGTCTTCCATGCTGCGGATCAGCGGTAATATCTCGTCGTGGGTCAGACGCCGACGTTCGTCGCGCAGGGCATTGATCTCCTTCAGCCGGGACTCGAGCACCGTCCAGGCATCCGGACCGGTCAAGCGCTGATCACCTGACTGCAAGGCCACCAGACGCCCCAGAAAGGTGCCCCAGTGGCGCCGCTCCAGCACCACCAGATCCTCCGGCGTGGTGTCTTCGGTGATCTGGTCATTGGCGAGCCACCGCCAGATGCCACCGCCGTCATCACGATTGGCGGTCAGATAGCGCCGCTCCAGCCCCTGCCCGGAGGGTAGTTCGCGGGTCGCCAGGGGAACCCCTATCACCGTCTCACCGCTCTTCAGGGTCAACTGGTGGACCGTCGCTGGCCAGAAATTGGACAGGCCCTTGACGCTCAACAGCACCAGCAAGGCCCCCAGCATGATCAGCGACAGCGCCACCGAGGCCGCTGCCAACCAGGCCCAGGGGCCCTCTCGAGTGCGCCGCTTGCCGGGCATGCCCACCGCGGTGTGGCCGGGAATCTTCATGCGTCCCCCTTACGCCGGGTAAAACGACGCTTCAGGCGGGCACGCACCACCTCGGCCAGGGTGTTGACCAGAAAGGTGAAGGCAAACAGGGCCAGCGCCGCCAGCAGCAGCAGCCGATAGTGGCTGCCCCCGGGTGCGGCTTCCGGCAGTTCGATGGCGATGCTCGAGGCCAGCGACCTCAAGCCATCCAGCGGGCTCGCCGTCATCAGCGCGCTGTTGCCGCTGGCCATCAGCACGATCATGGTCTCGCCCACGGCGCGCCCGGCGCCGATCATGATCGCCGAAAAGACACCGGGCAGCGCCACCGGCAGCATCACCCGGGTGAGCGTCTGCCAGCGGGTCGCACCCATGGCCTGGGCGCCTTCGGCCAACTCCCGAGGCACATCGCTCAGCGCATCCTCGGCAAGCGCGTAGATGCCGGGAATCACGGCAAAACCCATGGCCAGCCCGACGATCAAGGCGTTGCGTGCCTGCACGTCGAGCCCCCAGGACTCCTCGACCCACAGGCGCAGGTCGCCATCGAACCACCATCCTTCCCACATCGGCGCCACGCTCATCGCCAGCCACACCAGCAGCAACAGGCAGGGTATCAACCACAGGGCCGCCCAGCGTAACGTCAGGGCAGCCTTCAGCCGATCGGGCAGCCACCGGTAGCCCAACGCCAGCAGCACCACCGCCGCGGGCAGCACCACCACAATCGACAGCGACTGCGCCAGGTGACGTTCGACCCAGGGCCCCAGCGCCAGACCGGCGATAAACCCCAGCACCACGCTGGGCATCGCCTCCATCAGCTCCAGCGTCGGCTTGAGCCGTGCGCGCAGGCCGGGAGACATGTACAGGCTGGAGTGCGCCGCAGCACCCAGGGCCAGGGGAATCGCCACCACCAACGCCCAGGCGGCCGCTTCCAGGGTGCCCCACAACAGCGGGGCCAGGCTCGCCTGGGGCACCGCGGCGTCATCCAGCCGATGGGGCAGCCAGCGATATTCGGGCTCGCCGCTCACGTCTGGCGATGACCACAGCGCCTCCAGCGGAAAGCTTGCGCCATCCGGCCAGAACAGCGGCAGCACCTCGACCAGCAGAAATACCGCAATGGCGACCACCGCCAACAGCACGCCAACCCCTCCGGCCGTGATCAGCATGGTCGCCAGGCGGTCACGTCGCTGTCTCGTCTGGTGCAGTGAGGTTATCGGAGAAGGGTCAGACATTGATCTTGGGCCATCGGTATATAGCGAAAGATTACGACAACTTCATGACACCCAGATGACAACCCGACCGGGGCCTGGCATCTCTCAAGGCCCGTCCCGTGGCAGTTCAGCCAGCCCCAGGGCATGTCGCTGAGCGGCCAGCACAGACGGCGGCAGCGCCACGAAACCAAGCTCCTTGACCACCCGCTGGCCCGAGGGTGACAGCACCATGTCGAGAAAGGCCCGTTCGACGTCGGGAAGCTCGCCCTCGGGGGGGCGATTGACGTAGATCAACAGGTCCCGTGACAACGGATAGCCGCCGCTTCGCAGCGATTGTCGGCGCGGAAGAATCCCGTCTTCGGCGTTGCCGATCGCTACCGCCTTGACGTCCGCATTCAAGTGATTCAGGCCGGCGTAACCGATGCCTGCGGGATCGTCACCGACGGCGGCCACTACGGCGGCAGAGCCTGCCGACACCATGACCGATACCTTGAATTCGCCGTCACACAGGGCGCGGCGACGAAACAATCCATGGGTGCCGGAGACAGCGTTGCGGCCATACAGGTGAATGGTGCCCCCCGGGCGCTCGAGCCCCAGCTGCTGCCAGCGCTCGATGCTCTCGCTGGCACCGCACGCGAGGGTGTCGGAAAAGATCGCATCGAGCTCTGCTCGAGACAGTCGAGACAAGGGGTTGTGGCGATTGACCACCACCACCAGGGCATCCTTGCCGACCACCACCGGTGTTGGCGCGTAGCCATGGCGCTCGATAAAGGCCGCGGACTCGTCCTCCTGCATGGGTCTGGACATGGGGCCCAGCAGGGTGGTGCCGGCGATCAGGGCAGGCGGTGCACTGGCCGAACCAGCCACCTGAAGCTGCAGCCTGACCCCCGGTCGCTGTTCTTCGAACTGCTCGCCCCATCGCAGCATCAACTCCGCCATGGTATCCGAGCCTATCGCATCGAGAGAGCCGGCCACGTCATGGGCGGCAACCTTGGCCGATACCAGCATGGCGGAAAGCACCAGGCCCGAGACAAGCCTCGACAGCGACTTCGACAGAGTGATCGGCCCCCGGCTGGGAGCCAACAGCGTGCGCTTGAGCGCACCTATGCAACGCGACAACCTAGACATGCGCTCCCCTGGGCGTTTCATGACACCAACGGTAGAGAAAGACTGACCCGGGTGGGTACCATGACGACACAACAACATCCACGACCAGGCGCCGCCCACCATGATGACAGAACTCGATGACGTTCCCGTGCCAAAGGGACAGCTGACGCTCCAGCTGGCCGCGACACGACAGCATACCAATGCCCACGGCGATATCCCGGCAGGTTGGCTGGTGGGCCTGATGGATCAGGCCGCGGAATGGACCGCCAGCCGCGAGGCGATGGGACGTACCGCCACCGTCGCCATCGAAGGCATGGACTTTCTGTGCCCGGTACGAGTCGGCTCGCTGGTCTGCGTCTACACCGAGGTGCGCGATATCGGCCACAGTTCCATCAAGATCGACGTGGAGGTCTGGATCCGGTCCCTCCAGGACGCCGAAGACGCCGACCTGCACAAGGTCACCGAGGCCCGCCATGTGATGGTGGCACTGGATGACAACGGTCGCATACGCGGCGTCCGATCCGACGCCTGAGCGAGGCCTTCGAGAGAGACCAGTGAAAGAGAGGCGCGCCCGTGGCGCGCCTGGTTTTCCGTCGCTAGCCTTCATCACCTCGCCAGGCCCGTCACCGCCGGGACTGCGCCACCACTTTTGAGCCTTGCCTGGCGTCAGGACTCGCCTTGGCCAAGCACGCTATCGCGGGCCTTCAGGTAGGCGAACTCACCGACGTCAGAGAACTTGCGTACCTGGCTCTGGAAATTGCGATAGGACTCGTAGATCCGCGCCGACGCCTCGTCGTTGTCGACCTGCTTCTGCAGCACCTGCTGCGAGGAGTCATGCAGGGCCGCCAGTACTTCCTCCGGAAACGAGCGCAGCTTGACGCCATGCTCGTTGACCAAGGCGTCCAGGGCCTCGGCGTTGCGGAAAGCAAATTCGCTGATCATGGCCAGGTTGGAGGCCTTGGCGGCTTCGTTGACCACCGCCTTGAGGTCATCGGGCAGCGCATTCCAGGCATCCAGGTTGACCGTGCCTTCCAGCACCGCGCTGGGTTCATTCCAGGCCGAGGTGTAGTAGTAGTCAGCCACCTGATGCAGACCAAAGGCCAGATCATTGTAGGGCCCCACCCAGTCGGCGGCATCGAGCACGCCGGTCTGCAGGGAGGTGAAGATCTCGCTACCCGGAATGGTCAGGGTGGTCACGCCGATCCCGGCCATCGCCTCGCCGGCGAGCCCTGGCAGACGCAGCTTGAGGCCCTGCATATCCTCAAGCGAGTTGATTTCTTTCTTGAACCAGCCAGCCATCTGGGTGCCGGTGTTACCCACCGCGAAAGGCTTGAGGTTGTGGTCGGCGTAGAGCTCGTCCCACAGCTCCTGGCCGCCGCCGTAGTACAGCCAGGCGTTGGTCTCGGTGGTGGTCATGCCGAAGGGCACGGCGGTAAAGAACTGAGAAGCCGCGACCTTGCCCCGCCAGTAGTAGGAAGCGGAGTGGCCCATCTCGGCGGTTCCCTGGGACACGGCGTCAAAGACCTCCATCGGCGGTACCATCTCGCCGGCACCATGGACCCTGACCTTCATGCGTCCGCCGGACATCCGCTCGATGCGCTCTGCCAGATCGTTGGCTCCGGTGCCGAGGGCCGGAAAGTTCTTGGGCCAGGACGTCACCATGTTCCAGGTGATGGTTTCCTGTGCGCTGGCGGTATTGACGAAGGGGGCGGCGGCCACGCCGGCGGCGCCGAGGCCGGCTGTCCTGAGGAAGGAACGACGTTCCATGGGGCGAGCTCCTGAAGCTTGTAGTGTCGACGCCGGGAGCGCAGGGAGCCGCGCTGAAGCGCCATTCCCCGCGCTCGGCGTGGTGTCCGCCAAGCAGTATGCGGCAAAGCGAAATTCGCCTGCAAGCCACCACCACGCAGGTCGGCCCGGCGATGGCCGGGCCGGTTTCCTGCGTCTTGCTCAACTCACCTCAGGTCGCCTGCTCGCCCACCGGTCGAGCGCTTCCGATCAGGCGGTAGACAAGCGCACCCAGCACACCACCGATCAGCGGCGCCACCCAGAATAACCACAGCTGCGCCAGCGCCCAGTCACCCACGAACACCGCCACCGCCGTGCTGCGCGCCGGATTGACCGAGGTGTTGGTCACCGGGATGCTGATCAGATGGATCAGTGTCAGACACAGGCCTATCGCGATCGGTGCCAGCGTGGCGGCCGACCGCGAATCGGTGGCACCGAGGATCACCACCAGAAACATCGCCGTCATCACCACCTCGGTAATCAGCGCCGCGGTCAAGCTGTAACCTCCGGGAGAATGCTCACCGAAGCCGTTGGCGGCAAAGCCGCCGGACAGGTCAAATCCGGCCTGGCCGGAGGCCACCAGGTAGACCACCCCTGCCGCCGCCACGCCGCCGGCCACCTGCGCGATCACGTAGCCTGGCAGCTGAGACACGGGAAAGCGTCCCGCAGCGCAGAGCCCCAGTGACACCGCGGGGTTCAGGTGACAGCCAGAAATGTGGCCGATGGCAAAGGCCATGGTCAGCACGGTCAGGCCAAAGGCCAGGGAGACCCCGAGCAGGCCGATACCGACGTCGGGGAAGGCCGCCGCCAGTACCGCACTCCCGCACCCTCCCAGTACCAGCCAGAAGGTCCCGAAAAACTCCGCTCCCAACTTGTTCATGCCTGCTTCTCCTTCTTCAATGCGAGCGCCAGCTCTCGCAACCTTGCCCGGCCCATGCCATTCGTCGCAGACGAGAGGGAGCCGGGGCGAGTTTGCCTGTCACAGCGGCGCGACGCTGTCCTGATTTCGTCGGCCGACGACTTTGAGCAAGCAATGAATGGTGAAAACAGAGTTAAATAACTTCGCGTTGGAAAAACAATTACCTCGAATGGCAGACTCCGGCATCGGCAAAAAACATCACCTTAGTACAATAATTTTTTATAAAACACTCGTATGGGGAAAAAAAACCCCCTTTTCTGCCCATTTAATTTGTTTTACCACTCCACGCAATAAAATTAAATCGGCAAAGAAAATCAATCACATAACAAAAAACGAAAAGTATTCACCATCAACCTCCCTACACTTCGTTTATCTTCAGCAACATTGGAGATTTAGCAAATGAGCGAGGCATCGCCATCTCGAAAAACCAGTTATGGTTCGTCTGATATGCTTCTTAGTATTTCATAATAGTTACGGCAAACTACTACTCCTGAATGGCAATAGTTCCGCCAAGGATGCCTGCCACGACCTTTCCGACGAATAAAGAAAGGACGTCACGCCGTTCGAACCGACCCGACACGGCATGACTGAGGCATCCATCTGTTGATACGTTGATCAGGCCAGAGGACTGCGATCAGCCCTCCTCCAACGTTGCCTGAGGGGCACCGGCGAACGCCGGTGCCTCGCCGACAGGGCGAGAACCCCGTTACAGCGCTTCCAGCTTGGCGAAGCCCAGCACCAGCCACTTGTCGCCGTGGCCTTCGAAGCTGACCTGGACACGGGCCCGCTCGCCCTCTCCTTCGGCGTTGAGGATGACCCCCTCCCCGAATACCGGATGGCGCACCCGCTGGCCCAGCGACAAGGCAGGTAGATCGCCGCTCGCCTCCACGGTCGTCTGGGCGAAGCGCGACGGCGCTGGCCGGGCGCTGACCGGACGTGACACCTGGCCACGCAGACGCACTTCCTCGAGCAGTGACTCCGGCAGCTCACGCAGAAAGCGTGACGGGCGCTGAAAGGTCTCCTTGCCGTGCATGCGCCGGATCTCGGCGTGGGTGAGGTAGAGCTTCTGCATGGCGCGCGTGACCCCGACGTAGCAGAGCCTGCGCTCCTCCTCCAGGCGCCCGGGTTCTTCCAGCGACATGCGGTGGGGAAACAGGCCTTCCTCGACCCCGGCCACGAACACGATGGGAAATTCGAGTCCCTTGGCCGAGTGCAGCGTCATCAACTGGACGCTGTCCTCGAATTCGTCGGCCTCGTGCTCGCCGGCGTTGAGGGCAGCTTCGGCCAGAAAGGCTTCCAGCGCGGCCATGCCCTCCCCGGCTTCGACGTTGTCCAGCGTCTCACCCTGGGTGAAGGCACGGGCGGCGTTGATCAGCTCTTCCAGGTTCTCGACCCGGGCCTGCCCCTTTTCACCCTTCTCGCTCAGATGATGGTCGATCAGTCCACTGCGCTGATTCACGTGGGCGATGATCTCGTGAAGCGCCATCCCCGAGGTGTCGTTGTCGAGGCCTTCGATCAAATTGGCAAAGGCACCCACGGCGTTGGCCGCACGCCCCTTGAGCGAGCCTTCGGCCAGGGTGTCGTGGATCGCCTGCCACAGCGACACTTCGGTACGACGGGCACGATCGCGCAGTCCCTCCACGGTGCGGGTACCGATACCGCGGGCAGGGACATTGATCACCCGCTCCAGCGAGGCATCGTCGTCGCGGTTGAGCAGCAGCCGCAGGTAGGCCAGGGCGTTCTTGATCTCGAGGCGCTCGTAGAAGCGCTGGCCCCCGTAGATGCGGTAGGGCATGCCCTGGCGGATCAGGGTCTCCTCGATGACGCGGGACTGGGCGTTGGAGCGATAGAGGATGGCCACCTCCTGGCGCTTGAACCCCTCGTCGACCTTTTCCTTGATGGTGTCGACGATGAAGCGCGCCTCCTCCATGTCGTTGAAACCGGCGTAGACCGAAATCGGTTCGCCACGACTGCCGGCGGTCCACAGCTCCTTGCCCATGCGATCCGAGTTCTGCTTGATCAGGGCGTTGGCGGCGTCGAGGATGGCGCTGGTGGAGCGATAATTCTGCTCCAGGCGCACCGTTTTGGTGTCGCTGAACTCCTGCTCGAAGCGACGAATGTTCTCCACCCGCGCCCCGCGCCAGCCGTAGATCGACTGGTCGTCATCGCCGACCACCGTCATCGGCGTGCGCTGTCCGGTCAACAGCTTCAGCCAGGCATACTGCAGGGTGTTGGTATCCTGGAACTCGTCGACCAGTACGTGGGCGAAGCGCTCCTGATAGTGGGCCAGCAGAGCAGGATTGTCGCGCAACAGCTCGAGGCTCCTGAGCAGTAGCTCGCCAAAGTCGACCAGGCCGCCACGTTCGCAGGTCAGCTGGTAGACGTCATACAGCGCCACCATCTGCTCCACGTAGGCGTCACCGTTGATCCGGACCTGGTGAGGACGCAATCCCTCCTCTTTGCAGCCGCTGATAAACGACTGCACCTGACGGGGCGGAAAACGCTCGTCATCGATCTTGTTGTCCTTCAACAGGCGCTTGATCAGACGTAGCTGATCATCGGAGTCGATGATCTGGAAGTGCTGGGGCAGACGAGCGTCCTGCCAGTGGGTACGCAGCAGGCGGTGGGCAATGGAGTGAAAGGTACCCACCCAGACGTGGCGCAGCGAGATCCCCAGCAACGCCTCCAGGCGAGTGCGCATCTCCCTGGCGGCCTTGTTGGTGAAGGTCACCGCCAGCACCGCGTAGGGCGAGAGACCTTCTGCCTGCATCAGCCAGGCGATGCGATGGACCAGCACGCGGGTCTTGCCGGAACCGGCGCCGGCGAGCACCAGCATATTGCCCTGGGGAGCGCAGACCGCCTCATGCTGCGCCGCATTGAGGCCGTCGATGATCGCCGTGACGTCGTCCATGGAGAAGGCACCGCTCGAGATCGAAAATGGGCGCCCAGTCTATCACAGCGATGCTGGATAAATGGACAGGCAGGGCGCCCTCGGTCAGGAAGGATCGGACTCCGGATAGCGCAGTGGGTTGAGGCTGCGCTTTACCGCCTTGAGCTGCTCGGCGAGCTTGGGGCCCCGGGTCTTCGCCACTCCCACCGCCAGCACGTCGACCAGTACCAGATGGGCGATACGGGAACTCATGGGCGTGTATATCTCGGTGTCTTCGGGCACATCGATGTACAACGGCAGGTCGACTTCGCCCGCCAGCGGGGAGCCGCTGGGACAGAGACCGACCACGGTGGCGCCCGCCTCCCGTGCCAGCTTGACGCTGGCCACCAGTGCCCGGGTGCGGCCGGTCTGCGAGATCGCCACCACCACGTCGCCTTCCTTGAGGGTCACCGCCGACATGTTCTGCATGTGCGGATCGGCGTAGGCGGCGGTGGAAATCTGCAGCCTGAAAAACTTGTGCTGAGCGTCGAAGGCCACCGCACCGGAGGCTCCGTAGCCGTAGAACTCGACGCGATTGGCCATGGCCAGGGCGTTGATCGTCTTGTTCAACGCCTCGTTGTCGAGCCGGTCCCTGATCGACAGCAGGGTTCCCACCGTGGAATCGAAGATGCTGTGGGAAAACTCGGCCACGGAGTCGCTGTCATTCATCGAGAACTGCGCGAACTGGCTGCCCGACGCCAGCATCTGCGCCAACTTCAACTTGAAGTCCTGAAAGCCGTTGCAGCCCAGGGCCCGGCAGAAGCGTACCACCGTGGGCTCGCTGACCTTGGCCTCGGTGGCCAGATCGACGATACGCATGTGGATAACTTCGTCGGGGTTGCGCAATACGAAGCGTGCGACCTTCTGCTCCGACCGACGGAAGTGCTCCATGCGACGTCGCATTTCATCAAACAGCGCGCGACTCACCCTCTACTCCTTTGACTGGCTGGGAGGACCCGGAGCTGGCAGGGCGCAATGCCCGTCGCTATCGATCCGGTCTGGTTCCAGTATGCCCCATGACGGCGTCAAATGCGCCCTGTGCTGCGTCATGCATCGAGCCCCCAGGCCGCCCCTGCGCAACCGGATGGATTTTTTTCTAGCGTTGGCAGAACGTTGCAGGATTGACGTCCACACCGTCATCTTTTTGTCAACTGGGGTATAGTAAAAGGGCAGTGTCGCGCAGCGTCCTGGATGCCGGCACATTCACTGCATAGGAGAATCGATCATGCGTAATGTCGAAAGGTTATCCTCCGTCAAGAGTGAACTCCTCGACATCTTCATGAGCATGGAAGTCGCCGAACACGAAAGGCGCTCCCGCACCGCGGCCCAACGCAACCTGCGAGCCCGCCGCGGCATCGAGCTTCATCGGGAATTCAAGCGTCTATCCGAAGACATCGCCGAACTGCCGGAAGACGGCAACGACGACGAAATGCACTGACCCGGTAGACTGAACCAGCACGCGTGGCCGCCGGCCCGACGTGCGCCAGACCGCCAACAACGCGGGTCTGAACCATATTCGGGGCCTGGCCGCTGGCTATAGCGACGGCCGGCCCATCCCTTGCGAGAATCGCACCGACGAGACTCGCCATCGAGTGTCTGTCGCCTGAAAGCCCCAGGCGCGTCAAAGGCACCGTCAAGCGTCCCTCCTGGCATGCTCTCCCAAATGCATGTCTTTGGCTGCAGGCATCAATGAACAAGCACTGACGGTCGTTGGACTCCCGCTGAGGCCCCACTGCCACCTCGTTGACCTCCGCCTCTGGTCACTCTGTACGGGCAGTCTTGCCCTGCCGCCCGGTTCCGATGGATCGTCTGGCATTGCCTATCAACGCAGAGACCCGGCACAAGGCCGGGTCTCTGGTCTGGCGTGCAGCAATGGCGCCTGTTACAGGCTGGAGATGAACACCACCGCCACACCGATGGGCGCCACGAAGCGGGTCAAGGCGACCCACAGGGCTTCCTTGCCACCGGACAGACCGAGGTCTTCGGCCACGCCTTTGCGGTTGAGGAACCAGCCCGCGAACAGGATGGCACCCAGGCCGGTCAACGGCAGCATGAACTTGCTGGTCAGCTTGTCCAGCAGGTCGAACACCCCGAGGCCAAACAGTACCGGGTCACTCCACACGTTGAAGGACAGCAGAGCGGCGATACCCAGCGCCCAGGCGCCGATGCCAGAGACCACCGCCGATGCGGAACGCGACAGCGGCGTGCGCTCTTCGACAAACTCGACCACCGGCTCGAGCAGCGAAATAGCCGAGGTCAGGGCGGCGAAGGTCAGCAGCAGGAAGAACATCAGGCCCAGGATCAGGCCACCGCCCATATTGCCGAAGGCCAGCGGCAGGGTGACGAAGATCAGGCTCGGGCCGGAGGCCAGGTCGAGCTGATTGGCAAACACGATCGGGAAGATCGCCAGGCCCGCGCCGAGTGCGATCACGGTATCCATGATCACCACGGTGCGCGCTGTCTTGATCAGGTCGACCTTCTCGCCGAGGTAGGAACCGTAGGCGATCATGATGCCCATGCCCAGTGACAGGGTGAAGAAGGCGTGTCCCAGCGCCGCCAGTACCACCTCACCATTGAGTGCGGACCAGTCCGGGTTGAACAGATAGTTCAACGCCTCACCGAAGTGGCCGGTGGTCATGCCGTAGCCCACCAGCACCACCAGCAGCAGCGCCAGGGCCGGCATCAACACGTTGACCGCGCCTTCCAGGCCCTTGGTCACGCCGCGAGCAACGATACCGATGACCAGCAGCATGAAGATGGAGTGCCACAGCAGCAGCAGACCGGGGCTTGCCAGCATGCCACTGAACAAGGCGCCGATACCGTCGGCGTCCTGGCCGCTGAAGTCACCGGTCACGCTGCCGAGGGTGTAGTACAGCGACCAGCCACCGATCACGCTGTAGAACGACAGGATCAGGAAGGCACCGATGACCCCGGCGACGCCGACCAGGGCCCAGACCTTGGGCTGACCGGCCTTGGCCGCGACGCTGGCCATGGCATTGACCGGATTGCTTTGCCCACGCCGACCGATCATCCACTCGGTGACCAGGATCGGCAGGCCGATCAGGCCGATGCACAGCAGGTAGACGAGCACGAAGGCGGCACCACCGCTCTCGCCCACCATGTAGGGAAACTTCCAGATATTACCAAGCCCGACAGCGGAACCGGTGGCGGCGAGGATAAAGGAAAAGCGCGATGACCACTGCGCGTGTGTCGTTTTGGACATAAATCACCCTTCGGATACGTGTCGTCATCGATCGATCGGATGCAATGACGGCGTTGTGTTTGTAGTCGCCACGTCCTCGATGGTCCGGGTCACGGATCCACCGATGTACAAGGGGTCTGACGGATGTCAGCAGGATCACTGCCGGCACACCACTCTTCCCCAGCGCAGGGTTCGCGCTGGTCGAGACCGGTGGGTCCAGGCGAGTCACCAGCCAAGGATAAGGAGGCGACCGTCTCTGGCCCGTGGCAAGTGACGAACAGCCGACAAAACTAGCGTATGACAATAACAAACGCCAGCCAACAATGGTCAAAGCAGCTGATTCTGTCGATCTCCCGGAAACCCGGGCAATGCCTGCCACCCCATTCTATCGGCGACTCTGGCGTACAGGTTTCTGGCCTGTTCCGGGGCCTGGCGATTATCCGCCGTATGCACAAAAAGAAAAGGGGTTTTCCCCTGTTTTATCCACAAGGTGAGTTGGTCTATCCAGGGGGTGAAATAGTGCTCGTTGATGGCGCTGTCAAGATGGCCAATGAAACGAATCACAGGAAATTTTGCTGTAGAGATCACGTGTAGTGGGCGTCTTGGCTTTTCCGCACGAGCCTGGATCAATCCCGAATGGGCCTCGGGCGGTCCGGAAAACAACGGCCTGACATCCAGCATCACGCGATCGGCGCCATGACTTATCAACAGGGCGTTGATATCTCTCTCGGCGCTCCCCTTGTGGAAAAATTCACTGTGGCGCAGTTCTACTGCGCAGGGTACGTCTTGTGGCCAATCTCGTAGAACCTTCTCCAGAGCAGGCACCTCCTCAGGACCAAAGTCCCTGGGGAGCTGAATCATGACCGGCCCGAGGCGGTCCTTCAGTGGCCACAGGGCC
This sequence comes from Halomonas sp. BN3-1, assembly GCF_003056325.1. Taxonomy (NCBI): domain Bacteria; kingdom Pseudomonadati; phylum Pseudomonadota; class Gammaproteobacteria; order Oceanospirillales; family Halomonadaceae; genus Halomonas; species Halomonas sp. BN3-1. The sequence continues at coordinate 61,970 of NZ_PYVV01000012.1, forward strand.
TCGACGAAGTCGCCCACATCGGTCTCGACCTGGCGCAATCGTTTTGCATGTGTCAGCGCCTGGGGCAGCTTGAAGCAGAAGCGAAAGCTCGGTGGCGCCTGGCGGGACCAGCCTTCCACCGTCCGTGGCCTGGGCGCCCCGCTGTAGAAGGTGGTATTTCCCTCGACGGCGTTGAATACGGCGGCGTAGTCGTTGAGCCAACCCTCGCGCCCGGCGTGGGGTGGGTAGAGACCACCACGCCAGTCGGGATTGGCCCACATTGGCAGACCAATGTACATGGGCGGTTGCGCTGATCGATCGTTCAAGAAGGCAGACTCGACGGATTCAGGGATGCCAGCATAGCATCGCCCCGCCCGGTGTTGCCGAACGGGGCGATGCTGACAAGCTGCAAGCGGCGTCAAGCGCCGGAACTTCTTTCCCTCAGCCGGGACTCTGTCCGAAAAGCCGACGGACACAGGGGCTTTTCAGCCTTCTAGAAGTCGTACTTGGCGGAGAACTGAACCCTGTCCAGGTCGAAGGTATCGCCGTCCACCTCATCCAGGTCGTAGCGCTGGTACTCCGCCGACAGCGTGGTGTTGGCAAAGGGCGACCACATCAGGTTGAGAAAGAAGCTGTCGTAGCTGTCGGTGTCATCGCCGGTACCGTTGCTGTCGAGTTCAGTCGCCGAGTAGGCGATGCTCGAGCGCAGCGTGTCGGTCCAGTAGTGACGATAGATGGCCGAGGCGCCCCAGGACTCCACCATCTTGATCTGGCCGTCCTCCACCTTGGCGTTGGGGTAGGCGCCCAGCGCCATGTAGCGTCCCAGGTTGCCATAGTTGGCCTGCAGCATGAGGTCGTCTTTTTCGAACACCGGGAATCGTCCGGTCAGGCTGTAACCGGCCCCCCAGCGACTGTCGTCGTCCTCGGCGTCATCCAGGCTGAAGCGCCTGACCACGGTGGCCGCTGAAACATGCCCCCACTCCTGGTCCACATTGACCCGGGCCACCATGTCCGGGGTGTCCTGGTCGTCGTCGCCGTCCTCGGGGTTCTCCACCGCGAACTGCAGGCTGCCCCAATCCAGCGGATAGGTATAGCGAAGCTGTGGCTGGCGCACGAAGATCGAGCCGGTATGGGTACTGAAGGCGTCGATCTCGCCAAGCCCCTTGAGATCCATGAAGGTTGACCAGTACTGCCCGGCCAGCCAGTTGCCCCAGCTCAGGTAGGCGTGGCGCAGCCGCGGCGCGTAGGAGTGCGAAACAAATTCGTTGGCTTCGTCGTCGGCGCCATAGAAGTCCGTCTCGATATAGGTCTTCATGGTATCGCCACCCAGCGGTGTACTGGTACCGAAGCTCAGACGCGTTTCCCGCGCACTGAAACTGACGCGGTTGTCGGCGTCATCGTCGGTGGCGCGCAACAGCCCCGCCGTCACCGTCTCGTTGGCCTTGCCGTCGCTGAGCCCATTGTCGGAGAACGCCGCCTGAGCCTTGATGTAGCCGCCAAAGGACACCGTGGTATCTCCCACCAGGAAGTCGCCACTGTCGGTGCGCTTGACCACGTTCTCGCTGACGTCGGCGACGTCCTGCTGCATGCTGGCCTGCTGGTTGATCAGGTTATCGATCTGGGCCTGCTGCTGTTCAACCAGTTGCATGGCCGCCTGCTGTTGGGCCTTGAGCTGTTCGATCTGGGCCTTCAGCTCATTGAGTTCCTGCATCGACGTCTGCGCCTCTGCCGCGATCGGCATCAGCAGACAAAGGCCGGTTCCCGTCAGCAAGGCGCTTGTGGATCGCAATCCGCTCATCGCCGTCCCCCTTCATTATCGTTGTCGTGGCGGTCGTCATGGCGGCTGTCGCTGAACTGAATCACCGACGCCTGCACGCTCGGAGACCCAGGCATGACCGGCAAACCACTCGCAGGAATGGCGACCACGTATAACCAAGCGCTTAACTAACGACTATAGAAACGAAGGTTAGAGAACGGTGTTTGATATTGTGCCCAATGAAGCACGAAAAAGAAGCGTCCGAATTAGCAAAACAATAGAAATATATCTTACAAATTCATAATACTAGAACCGGAAAATATGGAAAATTCCGAGCTTTCTTCTTTATCAAGTACCGGTACAGCATATATCGATAAGCAGTAGAAGCGGCGCCTGGCCGACCTCAAGAAAATACCACTGCATCAACGTGCTGTTTTTGTGATCTGGTTCTCGGACCGGCAGAGCGGAGCCTGTCAACACAGATGACACATGAAATGATTCTGACTCTTTAACACCCTGCCGCCAGGGGCGCCGCATTCCTCTCGGGATTCAGGTGCGCTACCTCTGGCAGGCCGAGGTTTCCGATGTCCCAGGACCAACACTCCGGATAAAGCTGCTTTGTCGCCTCAAGACCTCCCGGCGCTGCGCCAGGATACCTTTGGCCTCGCAGCTATGACGCTGACTCGTCGCGCCGTCGGCGATACCTCGCGGCCGACGTCACTCTGGAAAGAGCTCTTCGTCACTTCATGTGGATTTGGGCTGCCGGCACCGAGCGCGTCACGCTTCTAGCGCCTATCTAGAAAAACTGTGTTAATTACCATCAATGACTTGAACATTGATCTATCGAGCTAAGGGGAGCCATACCCCGGTAGACGGAATATCGCGTTGTCCTCGACCGCACCTCCTGGATCTGCGGCGACACTTGAGCCTACGCTTCCCTCAGAACTACACAACAGGAAGGGAACAAGCCCGACCTCGTGAGGCCGGGCAAAGTTGGATGCAGCAAAACGGGGTCAGTCGCCGTTGTTGTGCCAGCAGATAGAGCATCTACAACCAAAGAAAGCCGACAGATTTCGCATGATGAGAGGACTCAGCCACCCCGGCGGCGTAACTGACGAAGCTCGCCGTTCAGCGCCATGATGATGGTGTAGCACATCACAATCATCACCACCGAGAAGGGGATCGCGGTAGCCGTGACTCCGGCCTGGAGCGCCGAGAGCCCGCCGCCGATCAGCAGTACGATGGCAATCAAACCTTCCACCGTGGCCCAGAACATGCGCTGAGGGCGCGGTGCATCGATCTTGCCACCGGCGGTGATGGTATCGATCACCAGCGAGCCGGAATCCGACGAGGTGACGAAGAAGATCAGCGCCAGGATGATGCCCAGGGTCGACATCAGGCCCGACAGCGGCAGCTCGTTGAGCATGGCGAACAGAGACAGCTCGGGACTGTAGCTGTCGATCACGTATTCCTTGACCAGGCTGCCAGCCGGATTGGCATATAGCTGGTCGAGGGCGGTGGCGCCGAACACGCCCATCCAGATGAAGATGAACAGACTCGGGATCACCAGCACACAGATCACGAACTCACGCACCGTGCGCCCCCGGGAGACGCGGGCTATAAACATGCCGACGAAAGGCGCCCAGCTGATCCACCAGGCCCAGTAGAAGATGGTCCAGGATTGGCGATAGGCGTCGTCCTCGCGGCCGAAGGGGGCCGACAGCGGGATGAACTTCGTCACGTAGGTCTCAAGGCCGGCCCAGAAGCCGGCGAGCGCCGCCAGGGTCGGGCCGGCGAACAGCACGAAGAAGAAGAACAGCACGGCCATTCCCATGTTGATCTCGGAAAGCCGCTTCACGCCACCTTCCAGACCGCGCCACACCGAGACCAGCGCCACTGCGGTGACGGCTGCGATCACGACCACCTGAGTGGTGATGCTGACGTCCAGGCCGAAGACGAAGTTCATGCCGGCGTTGGCCTGCTGAGCGCCGAGGCCGAGCGAGGTGGCCAGGCCAAACAGGGTCGAGAATACCGCCAGGATGTCGATGACGTGGCCCCACCAGCCCCAGACGCGGTCACCCAGCAGCGGGAAGAACGCCGAACGGATGGAGAAGGGCAGGCCCTTGTTGTAGGTAAAGATGGACAGCGCCAGCGCCATCACCACGTAGACGGCCCAGCCGTGGATGCCCCAGTGCAGATAGGTGCCGGCCAGCCCCATGGCGGTGGCGTCTGCGATGGCCTCAGCGTTCAGTTCCCCGTCGCTGCCGAAGGGCGAGGGCGTGCCTAGCGGCGAGGAGACGTTGGCGTGATAGACCGGTTCCAGCACGCCGAAGAACAGCAGGCCGATGCCAATGCCGGCCGCGAACAGCATCGCAAACCAGGACAGGTAGCCATACTCCGGCGTGGCGTCGGGGCCGCCCAAACGGACCTTGCCGTATGGCAGCACGACCAGTGCCAGACAGAACAGGATGAAGCCGTCCACCACGATCATGAAGTAGCTGTCGAGGGTGCCGGTGGAGAAGCTGACAATGGACTGAAAGAGATTACCGGCTCGCTCGGGGAACAGCAGCGTCAGCACGATGAAGACAATCGAGGCCAGCGCCGAGATGGCGAAGACCCGATTATGTATGTCGAAGCCGATAGGCCCCAGGCTGCCCTCGAAGTTGTCTTGCCCGACGGTATAGTCCGTCTGCATGTCGTCCGAAACCGGGGTTGGAGCCTGCTCGCTTTGAGTACTCATGAATGATGCTCCTGTGGATGGAAACACACTGGCCGAGTGAGTCTCGCACACGTCAGCTGTTGGTGTGACAGGACAAGCGATGAGAGCTGGCGCTCCCTTACCAGTAGCGGAAAGATTGAGCCCTCGGCGTCACTATGTGCACCGGAAACAGCAGCCCTCCCCTGAAACCCTCTACCCCGTGCAGGTCAGCACAACAGGGGGGACCGCAAATAACGCGTGGAAATATCAGCGAAAGCGACGCCGCTTTCCGTTCAGCGCCTTGATGACTGTATAGCACATCAGAATCATCACCACCGAGAACGCAACGAGATATCGTCAAATCCGGTGCCGGGCTATTTGGCGGCAGTCCTGTCTGATTGATCGGTGGCTTGCTCTCCATCCTTGAACTGAAGCGGACCCCATTCCCAGGCAAAAAAGAGCGCGGGACACCGGGGTGTCACCGCACTCTCTTTAGCCACCAAGAACAAGAACGGACTGCATCAACACCTTCTCTGGAGTTGATGGGAAGATTTCCCTTCCGTCACGCCGAGTCTGCGACCGCTGCCATACTCTCTCTAGACGGTATGTCTACTCCACCGTCACCGACTTGGCCAGGTTGCGCGGCTGATCGACGTCGGTCCCCTTGAGCACCGCCACGTGGTACGACAATAGCTGCAGCGGCAGGGTGTAGAGGATCGGCGCCAGTGCCTCGTGGACGTGGGGCAGATGCAGCACCTGGATGCCCTCGCTGGCGTTCAGGCCGACATTCTCGTCGGCGAACACGTACAGCTCGCCGCCTCGAGCCCTGACCTCCTGCAGGTTGGACTTGAGCTTGTCCAGCAGTTCGTCGTTGGGCGCCACCGAGATCACCGGCATCTCACTGTCCACCAGCGCCAGAGGGCCGTGCTTGAGCTCGCCCGCCGGGTAGGCCTCGGCGTGAATGTAGGAAATCTCCTTGAGCTTCAAGGCGCCTTCCTGGGCGATGGGGAAGTGGGCGCCACGTCCCAGAAACAGCGCGTGGTGCTTCTCGGCGAAGGCCGTGGACAACCGCTCGATGGCCTCGTCCAGCCCCAGCACCTGGCTGCACAGCGCCGGCAGGGTCCGCAGTGCGGCAACAATGTCCGCCTGCTCGTCCTCATCCATGCCACGCACTCGTCCGAGCGCCAGGGCGAACAGCATCAGCGCGGTCAACTGGGTGGTGAAGGCCTTGGTGGAGGCCACGCCGATCTCTGGGCCGGCCTGGGTCATCAAGCTCAGGTCGGCCTCGCGCACCAGTGAGCTGCCCGGTACGTTGCAGATACCCAGACTGCCCAGGTAGTTGTCCTGCTCCATGGCAAAACGCAGCGCAGCCAGGGTGTCGGCGGTCTCGCCGGACTGGGACAGGGTCACGAACAAGGTGCCCTGGGGCACCACCACCTGGCGGTAGCGATACTCGGAGGCGACCTCCACCTGCACCGGGATGCCGGTGTAGCGCTCGAGCCAGTAGCGCGCCACCATGCCAGCGTGATAGCTGGTGCCGCAGGCCACGATATGGATCTGGCGGACCTGCTGGAACAGACGCTCGGCGTCGGGGCCGAAGCTTTCCACCAGCACCGAGCGGTCGCCCAGGCGGCCTTCCAGCGCCGCGGCGATCACCGCCGGCTGTTCGTGGATTTCCTTGAGCATGAAGTGGCGGTACTCGCCCTTGCTGGCGGCGCCATCACCATGCTCGAAGGTCTGGACCTCACGCTCGACGGCGGTCCCCTCGGCATCGAAGATCTCGATGCGACCATTGGCGGACAGCCGCACCACGTCGCCTTCACGCAGATAGATGAAGCGATCGGTCACCGGCAGCAGCGCCAGCGGGTCAGATGCCAGGAAGGCCTCACCGATGCCGACGCCGACCACCAGCGGGCTGCCCTTGCGCGCGCCGACCACCACATCGGGCTCGTCCACCGCCATGACCCCCAGGGCGTAGGCGCCGTCGAGGCCGGCGACGACCCGCTGGAAGGCGCTGAGCAGATCACCGTCAAGGCGGGACTCACGCTCCAGCAGGTGGGCGATCACCTCGGTATCGGTCTCGGACTCGAACACATAGCCCTGATCGGTGAGTTCCCGACGCAGCTGCTCGTGATTCTCGATGATGCCGTTATGTACCACCGCCAGGCGATCACGCGACTGGTGGGGATGGGCGTTGGGCTCGCTGGGGCGACCGTGGGTCGCCCAGCGGGTGTGAGCAATACCGCTGAGCCCCAGCAGCGCCGAATCCTCCAGTCGCGCCTCGAGCGCGGCCACCTTGCCTACCGCGCGCTGGCGCACCAGGGTGCCCTTGGGACTACGCACCGCCATGCCGGCACTGTCATAGCCGCGGTACTCGAGACGCTTGAGGCCTTCGAGCAGAATGTTCTGTACGTTGCGCTGGGCCACCGCGGCGACGATGCCACACATAGGGGTCACTCCTTGAGAGGTTCGTTATTGGCTACCGCTGACCAGCAATCGAGAGGGGGCCGCAACGGCAGAAACGGGCGGAAGCGTCCGTCAATCCTCGTCCTTGGTCGGCCGCGGCCAGTTGGCCTTGGCGATCTGACGAGACCTCGTCACCGCCAGGCTATGATCGGCGACGTCGCGGCTGATGGTGGAACCGGCACCGACGGTGGCGCCCTCGCCGACACTGACCGGGGCTACCAGCGCCGAATTGGAGCCGATGAAGGCGGCGTCACCGATCTCGGTGCGGTGCTTGTTGGCACCGTCATAGTTGCAGGTGATGGTACCGGCGCCGATGTTGACCTCGCGTCCCAGGCGGGCGTCACCCACGTAGCTCAGGTGGTTGATCTTGCTGCCCTCGCCCACCTCGGCGTTCTTGGTCTCGACGAAGTTACCGACCTTGGCCTTGACCGCCAGGCGGGAACCGGGACGCAGGCGGGCGAAGGGACCGATCTGGTTCAGCCCGGCCAATACTGCACCATCGACGATGCTGTGGGCCTCGATGACGCTTTCGGCGCCAACATGGCTATTGCGTATCACCGTGTAGGGGCCGATGCGCACGCCTTCGCCGAGCTCCACCTCGCCTTCGAACACACAACCCACGTCGATGAAGACGTCATGCCCGCAGCTCAGCTTGCCACGCACGTCGAGACGATCAGGGTCCGCCAGGGCCACGCCTTTTTCCATGAGCCCATCGGCGATGTCACGCTGGTGAGCCCGTTCAAGCCGCGCCATCTGTGCGCGATTGTTGACGCCTTCGACCTCCATCGGCCGCGACGGCTGGGCGGTGGCCACGGCGATACCCTCGGCGGCGGCCATGGCGATCACATCGGTCAGGTAGTACTCGCCCTGGGCGTTGTCCGACGACAGCTCAGGCAGCCAGCGCTTCAGCTGGGCGCTGGTCATGGCCATGATGCCGGTGTTGCACTCGGTGATCGCAAGCTCGCTTTCAGAGGCATCCTTCTGCTCGACGATGGCCACCACCTCGCCTTGGTCGTCACGCACGATGCGACCGTATCCCGCCGGGTCGTCCAGGGTCACGGTCAGAAGCCCCATATGGCGCTCGTCCACCTGCTCCAGCAAGGCCGCCAGCGTTTGCCGGCGGATCAACGGCACGTCACCGTAGAGCACCAGTACCTTGCCTTCGCCGAGCTGGCCCAGCGCCTGGGCGACGGCGTGACCGGTACCCTTCTGCTCGGCCTGATGGGCAAAGCGAACCTCGGTGTCGGCCAGGGCATCGCGAACCCGCTCGCCACCGTGCCCGATGACCACGTGGGTGCGATCCGCATCGAGACCCCGGGCGGTATCGACCACATGACGGACCATCGGCTTGCCCGCCAGCGTATGCAGCACCTTGGGCAGGCTCGAGCGCATGCGGGTGCCCTGTCCGGCGGCGAGAATCACCACATCGAGGCTCATCGTGACTCCTTGTCTAAAACAAAAGATCGAAGCAAATATCGCAACAGTACCGAACCGACCTACGGTTTCAGCGATCCGTCGTGAGAGAACAGCGCTTCTATTCTAGCGGGGTGTCGTCGTCCGTCACCACCGTCAGCCCCAGGGTATCGACCATCTCCTGCCCGAAACGGGCCACAAAGGCGGGGCTGACCCGACTTTCCCACCCCTCACCCTGACGCACCAGCATCACTACCGGCAACTCCTGGTCGATGGCGGCCTGCATGCCTTCCTCTTCGCCCATCACGCTCAGCGCGGTGGCCCAGGCGTCGGCCCAGGCATTGGACGGATGCACCACCGTCACCGAGGCCAGCCGATGGGTGATCGGTCGTCCGTTTCGAGGATCGATGGTATGCGAGTATCGCTTGCCATCGGCCTCGAAGTAGTGACGGTAGTCACCGGAAGTCGCCACCGAGACGTTATCGAGACCCACCACGTGCTGAGCCTTGGGGGTACCGTTCTCGGGCACCTCGATACCGATGCGCCACAGTCCCTTGCCGCTGTCACGCCGTCCCTTGACCTTGACCTCTCCGCCAAGGTTGACCAGGTAGTTGGCGATTCCCTGACGATCCAGATAGGCCGCCACCTCATCGGTGGCAAAACCCTTGGCCACCCCGGACAGGTCAACGTAGACGTCACGCAGGCGACGAGCCTGGGCCTCGGTGGTGTCGATCTCGAGCGCGTCCATGCCGACCTGAGACAAGCGCTGCTCGAGTACCTCTTCCTCGGGGATTTCCCGGGGACGGGCCTCGGGGCCAAAGCTCCACAGATTGACCAGACTACCGACGGTGACGTCGAAGGCGCCGTGGCTCTGCTGGTTGACCGACTGGCTGATGGCCAGCACCTCCATGAATTCATCGGAGATCGGCTGCCATTGCCCCAGCGGTGACTGGTTGAAGGCGGACAGCTCCGAATCCTCGCGCCAGGTCGACATGGAGGCGTCGACCGCGTGCATCTCGTCGAGTACGCCCTGCTCGATCTCCTCGACCTGCTCTTGCGTCAGCGGGTCGGCCAGGGTGATCTGGTAGAAGGTGCCGAAGATGTCGCCCTCCAGGGTGACCGGCGAGCGAGTGGTGGCCTCGTCGCTGCAGCCGGACACCAGCAGTGCCATCAGGAGGGGCGCCAGCCAGGTTTTCAGCCATTCACGCCGAGCGAACTTGAATCCAGTCATGAGTGGGTCTCTTCAGGTGTTTCAGCCGAACAGCCAGATCAGGGCGATGCCGAGCAGCAGGCGATAGACGACGAAGGGCTGCATGCCGATGCGCTTGATGAACGACAGGAAGAAATGGATGCACAGGTAGGCGCTGACGCCGGACAGCAGCGTGCCGAGCGCCATGTCGCCCCAGTGCACATCGACACCCGTCTGAATCAGCTCGCAGGCTTCGAGCCCTCCCGCCAGCACGATCACCGGAATCGACAGCAGAAACGAGAAGCGGGCCGCGGCTTCGCGCCCCATGCCCAGCATCAGCGCCACCGTGATGGTAATGCCGGAGCGCGAAGTGCCGGGGATCAGCGCCAGCGCCTGGCCGATGCCGATCCACAGGGCGTCACTCCAGCGCAACTGATACTCGCTGCGCGAGCCCCTGAAGCGCCAGTCGGCAAGCCCCAGCAGCAGGCCGAAGAAGATCAGACCGAAGGCCAACACCATGGGCGAGCGGGCGTACTGCTCGATGATATCCTTGAACAGCAGTCCGGCCAGTCCCACCGGAATGGTGGCGAGGATCACCCACCAGGCCAGCCGGGCGTCCTGGTCGGTGCCGCGACCGACGACGCTGGTGCACCAGCTCGACAGCATGCGCAGGATCTCTTCGCGGAAATAGACGACCACCGCGCCAAGGCTTCCCAGGTGCAAGGCCACGTCGAAGGCCAGTCCCTGGTCCGGCCAGTCGCTGAACACGGGGACCAGTATCAGGTGGGCGGAGCTCGATACCGGAAGAAATTCGGTGATTCCCTGAATCAGGGAGAGAACGACAATCTGTAGCCAATCCATGGAGTGACCCGTAAGCGAGGGGTAACAGGCAAAACGCCCGCAAGAGCATACACTCCACGGGCGTTCTTGTCCGCTGTCCGGAGCACCCTCCAACCGCACCCGCTGCGGTCGATCAAGTTCCCATCAGTACCAGCGTGGCGATGGAAAAGTAGATGACCACCCCGGAGGCGTCGATCAGGGTGGTGACCAGCGGTGCCGAGGCGGTGGCCGGGTCCCAGCCCAGCCGATCGAGCACGAACGGAAGGCACATGCCGAGCAGGCTGCCGAACAAGACGATGCAGATCATGCTGATGGCCACCACCAAGGCCACCGCCTCACCACCTCGAATGACCCCGATGGGGGCCACCGCCAGGGCCATGGTCAGTCCCAGCGAGCCTGCCACCAGCAGTTCTCGGCCGAGCAGCTTGCTCCAGTCCTTGATCCCCACGTCACCGGTGGCCATGCCTCGCACCATCAGGGTGGCGGCCTGGGCGCCGGCGTTGCCACCGCTGCCGATCAACAGCGGCAGAAAGAACACCAGGGTCACCTGGGCGGCGATGGTGTCCTCGAAGTGGGCGATGCCGGCTCCCGAGAAGAGGTTGCCGAACACCAGCAATACCAGCCAGATCACTCGCTTGCGATACAGGCTCCACAGCGGCACCCGGGACACGCCACCTTCCAGCTGACCGATCGACATGCCCTTGTGGATGTCCTCGGTGGCCTCGGATTCGACCACGTCCATGGCGTCATCGTGGGTGACGATGCCGACCAGTCGCTCGTCGGCGTCCGTCACCGGCAACGCCAGCAGGTCGTAGCGCGCCACCACCCGGGCGACCTCTTCCTGCTCGGCGTCCACACCGATGCTGATGACGTCGTGGATCATCAGCTCGTCGATGATCGCCTGGGGCCGTGCCACCATCAGCTGTCTCAGTGACATGGTGCCGGCCAGGCGGCCGTGCTCGTCCACCACGTACAGCTGGTAGACGGTCTCGGCGTCGGGAGCGGTCTGGCGCACCCGCATCATCGCCCGAGACACGGTGAGCCCCATCGGGATCGCCACATAGTCGGCGGTCATCAGGGCGCCGGCGGTGCCCTCCTCGTAGCTGGCCAGGCGCTTGAGCGCCTCGCGCTCGCGCCTTGCCATGCGCCGCAACAGCGCCTCCTTGCGATCATCCCCCAGCACCTTGAACAGGTCGGCACGTTCGTCCGAGCCCATCTTGTCGAGGATCCGCGACAGCCAGGCGTCCTCGATGCGCGACGCCATCGCGTCCTGGGCCTCGAACGGCAGATGACCGAACACGCTGGCCTGGCGCCCCACCGGCAGGCAGGCCAACAGCGCCACGGCGCTGTCCAGGCGGTCTTCATCCTCGATCAGTCGCTCGAGGATCTCGGCCAGATCCGCCGAGCGAATCTCGGGCAGGCGGGCTTCCAGCGTCTTGCTGTCGCGGGGATCGAGGGCACGCAGCAGCACCTGCTTGTGCGCATCCAGGCTGGGGGTCAGATTCATGGGCGTCTCCTCATGGCCGGCGTCCTTGCCGCAAATCGCTGAGGCGCAGTGTCCCCAAGAGACGACCTATCGGGGCTGCTCGAAAAGGCGACATGATGCCATGTCTGGATGAACATTAGACACAAGGCAAGCATCGAAGAAGCGTCAGTCGCGGTTCGCTGCCGTCATCACCAACGAAAACGCCCCCCGAATGTCAGCCATTCGGGGGGCGTGGGGCATCGGCGCCAGGGAACTTAGCCCTTGCCGGCCTTCCTGCGCAGCTGCTGGATGGTACGCAGCTGGGCCAGGGCCTCGGAGAGTTCCGCCGCGGCGCGGGTGTAATCCAGCTCCGCCGACTTGTCCTCCATGGCCTTGATGGCCTGCTTGCGGGCCTCTTCGGCGGCCGCTTCATCCAGATCGGATGCGCGAACCGCCGTGTCGGCCAGCACGATCACCTTCTCGGGCTGCACTTCGATAAAGCCGCCGGAGACGTAGAAGTGCTCCTCGCTACCTTCGTTGAGCACCCGCACAGGGCCCGGAGCCAGCTCGGTCAGCAGCGGCGTGTGGCCGGCCAGGATGCCAAGATCCCCCAGGATGCCAGCCGCCACCACCTGCTCGGCACTACCGGAGTAGACCGAGGCTTCGGCACTGACGATCTCGCATTGGATGGTTTTCGTCATGATGACGTCTCCCGGTTAGAGGGATTACTTCATCTGGTTGGCTTTCTCGACGGCCTCGTCGATGGTGCCGACCATGTAGAAGGCCTGCTCGGGCAGCTCGTCGTACTCGCCGTCCAGGATGCCCTGGAAACCACGGATGGTCTCCTTCAGCGACACGTACTTGCCGGGAGAGCCGGTGAACACCTCGGCAACGAAGAACGGCTGTGACAGGAAGCGCTGGATCTTACGCGCACGTGCCACGATCTGCTTGTCTTCGTCGGACAGCTCGTCCATGCCCAGGATGGCGATGATGTCCTTGAGCTCCTTGTAGCGCTGGAGCACGCCCTGAACACCGCGCGCGACGTTGTAGTGCTCGTCGCCCACCACCAGCGGATCGAGCTGGCGAGAGGTGGAGTCCAGCGGGTCGATGGCCGGATAGATACCCAGCTCGGCGATGGAACGCGCCAGTACCACGGTGGCGTCCAGGTGCGAGAAGGTGGTCGCCGGAGACGGGTCGGTCAAGTCATCCGCGGGCACGTAGACGGCCTGTACGGAGGTGATCGAGCCGGTCTTGGTGGAGGTGATACGCTCCTGCAGAACGCCCATCTCCTCGGCCAGGGTCGGCTGGTAACCCACCGCGGACGGCATACGGCCCAGCAGTGCGGACACCTCGGTACCGGCCAGGGTGTAACGGTAGATGTTGTCGACGAACAACAGTACGTCACGACCTTCGTCACGGAACTTCTCGGCGATGGTCAGACCGGTCAGGGCCACACGCAGGCGGTTCCCGGGCGGCTCGTTCATCTGGCCGTAGACCAGTGCCACCTTGTCGAGAACGTTGGACTCCTGCATCTCGTGGTAGAAGTCGTTACCTTCACGAGTACGCTCACCGACACCGGCGAACACGGAGTAACCGCTGTGCTCGGTGGCGATGTTACGGATCAGCTCCATCATGTTGACGGTCTTGCCGACACCGGCACCGCCGAACAGACCGACCTTGCCGCCCTTGGCGAACGGGCACACCAGGTCGATGACCTTGATGCCGGTCTCGAGCAGCTCGTTGGTGGCCGCCTGGTCGGCGTAGCCCGGAGCCTCGCGGTGGATCGGCATGCGCTCCTGCTCACCGATGTCGCCGGCTTCGTCGATCGGCTCGCCGAGCACGTTCATGATGCGGCCCAGGGTTTCCTGGCCGACCGGGACGGAGATGGCCGCGCCGGTGTTATCGGTGTTCATGCCGCGCTTGAGCCCTTCGGTCGAGCCCATGGCGATGCAGCGCACCACGCCGTCGCCCAGCTGCTGCTGGACTTCGAGGATGGTCTCCTTTTCGGTGACCTTCAGCGCGTCGTAGACCTTGGGAACATCGTCCCGCGGAAACTCTACGTCAATCACCGCGCCGATGATTTGTACGATACGTCCGCTCATCTTGGTTCCTCTCTAATACCTGCAAATGAAACCTGCATGCCTTAAACAGCGGCGGCACCGCCAACGATCTCGGAGATTTCCTGGGTAATGGCCGCCTGACGTGCCTTGTTGTACACCAGCTCCAGATCATCGATCAGATTGCCCGCGTTGTCGGTCGCGCTCTTCATGGCAACCATGCGTGCCGCCTGCTCGCACGCTGTGTTCTCGACCACCGCCTGATACACCTGCGCTTCAACGTAGCGCACGAGCAGGCTGTCGAGCAGCGCCTTGGCATCCGGCTCATACAGGTAGTCCCAGCTGCTGGGACGCTTGTTCTCGTCGTCTTCCTCGACCTTTGCGGTGTCCTCGGTCAGCGGTAGCAGCTGACGGACGACCGGCTTCTGGGTCATGGTATTGACGAATTCGTTGTGCACCACGTAAAGACGATCCAGCTTGCCTTCATCGTAGGCATCCAGCATCACCTTCACGCTGCCGATCAGATCATCAAGACTCGGCGTTTCCCCCAGGCCACTCTTGGCGGCGACCAGGCTTCCCCCATACTTGCGGAAGAAGCTGCTGGCCTTGCTGCCGAGGGCACAGAAGTCGAGCTCGGCGCCCTTCTCGTGCCACGCCTGAGCGTCCTTGACCGTCGCCTTGAACAGGTTGACGTTCAAGCCGCCACAGAGACCACGATCGCTGGAGACGACGATGTAACCGACGCGCTTGGCCTCACGCTCTTCCATCCACGGATGCTTGTATTCCGGGTTGGCCTGGGCGAGATGACCCACCACGTTACGGATCTGTTCGGCATAAGGCTTGCTCGCCGACATCCGTTCCTGGGTCTTGCGCATCTTCGACGCCGCCACCATCTGCATCGCATTGGTGATCTTCTGCGTGTTCTTGATGCTCGCAATCTGCGTGCGAATCTCTTTTCCGACTGCCATGGCGATCTACCCTTGTTCGGTGACCCTCAGAATCCTGTTCGACCACCTGGCCCGCCTTGCGGCGGGCCAGTGGACGCTTACCAGCTCTGAGAGGACTTGAACTTCTCGAGACCCTGCTTCAGGCCGTCCTTGATCTCGTCGTTGTAGTCGCCAGACTCGTTGATCTTGTCGAGCAACTCGCCGTGCTCGGACTTCATGTACTCGTGGAGTGCATGTTCGAAGTCCAGCACCTTGTTGACGTCGACGTCGTCCAGGAAGCCTTCGTTGGCGGCAAACAGGGAGATCGCCATCTCGGCAACCGACATCGGCGAGTACTGCTTCTGCTTCATCAGCTCGGTGACGCGCTGACCGTGCTCGAGCTGCTTGCGGGTGGCTTCGTCCAGGTCGGAGGCGAACTGGGAGAAGGCCGCGAGCTCGCGGTACTGGGCCAGAGCCAGACGCACGCTGCCGCCGAGCTTCTTGATGATCTTGGTCTGTGCCGAGCCACCCACACGAGACACCGACAGACCGGCGTTGATGGCCGGGCGGATGCCTGAGTTGAACAGGTCGGTCTCGAGGAAGATCTGACCGTCGGTGATCGAGATCACGTTGGTCGGAACGAAGGCAGACACGTCGCCGGCCTGGGTCTCGATGATCGGCAGTGCGGTCAGCGAGCCGGTCTTGCCCTTCACTTCACCGTTGGTGAACTTCTCGACGTAGTCGGCGTTGACACGCGCGGCACGCTCGAGCAGACGGGAGTGGAGGTAGAAGACGTCGCCAGGGAAGGCTTCACGGCCCGGCGGACGACGCAGCAGCAGGGACACCTGGCGGTAGGCCACGGCCTGCTTGGACAGATCGTCATAGACGATCAGCGCGTCTTCACCGCGGTCGCGGAAGTACTCGCCCATGGTGCAGCCGGAGTAGGCGGCGAGGAACTGCATCGGGGCCGGATCGGCGGCGCCGGCGGCGACCACGATGGTGTGCTCCATGGCGCCGTGCTCTTCGAGCTTGCGCACCACGTTGGCGATGGTCGACTGCTTCTGACCGATGGCCACGTAGACACAGGTGACGCCGGTGCCTTTCTGGTTGATGATCGCGTCGATGGCGATCGCCGACTTACCGATCTGACGGTCGCCGATGATCAGCTCACGCTGACCGCGGCCGATCGGCACCATGGCATCGATGGACTTGAAACCGGTCTGGATCGGCTCGTCGACGGACTGACGAGTGATGACGCCAGGTGCGACCTTCTCGACCGCGTCGGTTTCCTTGGTGCCCAGGTCGCCCTTGCCGTCGATGGGGTTACCGAGGGCGTCGACCACACGGCCGCGCAGTTCGGGACCCACCGGCACCTCGAGGATGCGACCGGTACACTGGGCAGTCATGCCCTCTTCCAGCTGCAGGTAATCACCCAGAACCACGGCACCGACGTTGTCGCGCTCGAGGTTCAGGGTCATCCCGAAGATGCCGCCGGGGAATTCGATCATCTCACCGAACATTGCGTCGGCGAGGCCGTGAATCTGCACGATACCGTCAGATACGCTGACGATCGTGCCCTGATTACGGGCTTCGGATGCGACGTCAAGCTTCTCGATACGCTGCTTGATGATGTCGCTGATCTCGGAAGGATTCAGTTGCTGCATGCCATGTCCCTCAGACTCAGGCGGAAAGGGCTTCCTGGAGGCGGTTCAATCGACCACGTACCGAACCGTCGATGACGGTGTCGCCGGCACGCAGGATCACGCCGCCCAGGAGCGTCTTGTCCACCTGAGTGGTAATGGAGATTTCGCGGTTCAGACGCTTGGCCAGTGCACTCGCGAGCGATTGTTCCTGGGCTTCGGCCAGCGGGAAGGCAGAAACGATTTCCACCTCTACTCGCTTTTCCTGCTGGGCCTTGAGCACCTCGAACTGCTCGGCGATGGCGCCGAGCGCCGCCAGGCGACCCTTCTGGCCGACCAGGCGAACGAAGTTCTTGAGGTCGTCATTGACGGCGTCACCACAGACGTCGACGACAACATCAGCCTTCTGTGCGCTGGACAGCTTGGGATTGCCGAGCACCCGGGCGCGCATGTCGTCGTCGCCGACGACCTGCGCGACCCTGGCCAGCATGCCGGACCATTCGTCGAGCGCGTCCTTGGCCACGGCGTGCTCAAAGGCAGCCTTGGCGTACGGGCGAGCGATAGTTGACGTTTCCGCCATGGGGCACCTCCTCAGAGCTCTTTGGCGAGTTTGTCGACGATGGCAGCGTGCTGCTTCTCGTCGATGGAGGACTCCAGGATTCGCTCAGCGCCCAGGACCGCCAGACGGGACACCTGTGCGCGCAGGTCTTCCTTCGCGCGTGCCACTTCCTGCTCGATCTCGGACTTGGCCTTGGCAATCATGCGCTCGCCTTCAAGGCGGGCGTCTTCGCGTGCCTGCTCGAGCTTCTGGTTGGCCTGTTTCTGGGCCTGTTCCAGGATCTCGGCCGCCTCTTGCTTGCTCTTGCGCAGGGTCTCGTCGGCCTCTTTCTCGGCCACCTCGAGATCACGCGCCGCACGGCTGGCAGCATCCAGACCATCGGCGATCTTCTTCTGGCGTTCCTGCAGAGCTTGCATGACCGGCGGCCATATAAACTTCATGCAGAACCAGACGAAGAACGCAAAGGCGATAGCCTGGCCGACTAGGGTAAGGTTCAGGTTCACGCCAGCACCTCTCGCGTTACGGGTTTGGGGTTAACGGATCGACGGCTCGGGACGAGCGGTCGGACATTAACCGACAAACGGGTTAGCGAAGGTGAAGAACAGCGCGATACCAACACCGATCATGGTCACGGCGTCCAGCAGGCCGGCGACGATGAACATCTTGACCTGCAGCATCGGAACCATTTCCGGCTGACGTGCAGCGCCTTCCAGGAACTTGCCGCCGAGGATACCGAAGCCGATGGCGGTGCCGAGTGCACCCAGGCCGATCAGCAGGGACACGGCGATGGCGGTCATACCCAGAACTTGTGCTTCCATGGTGGTCTCTCCAGTTTTTAGTTGAAACTAAGGTTTATCAGTGGGTTAGGGTTAAGGGTTTAGGGTTGAAGCGAAACCGTCAGTGCTTCTCCACCGCCATGCTCATGTAGACGATGGTCAGCATCATGAAGATGAAGGCCTGCAGGGTGATGACCAGGATATGGAACACCGCCCAGGTGAAGTGCAGCGGCAGCTGCCACAGGCCGATCATCGCGATCAGGATGAAGATCAGCTCACCGGCGTAGAGGTTGCCGAACAGTCGCAGGGCCAGGGAGATCGGCTTGGCGATCAGGGTCACGGTCTCGAGCAGGAAGTTGACCGGGATGAACAGCGCCTGGACCAGCTTGTTGGGTGAGTTGAACGGGTGCAGGGTCAGCTCACCGATGAAGCCGGAGAAGCCCTTGGCACGAATGGTGTAGAAGATGATCAGGCCGAACACGGACAGCGCCATGCCGAGGGTGGCATTGACGTCGGTGGTCGGTACCACCTTGAAGTAGACGTGGGCCGGGTCCGCGCCGAACAGGGCGCCGATCTTGGCCGCCAGCAGCGGCAGGAAGTCCACCGGCACCAGGTCCATCAGGTTCATCAGGAAGACCCAGCAGAAGATGGTCAGCGCCAGCGGCGCGATCAGCTTGCTCTTGCCGTGGAAGGTGTCCTTGACCGAGTTGTCGACGAACTCGACCATCAGCTCGACAAAGTTCTGCAGCGCACCAGGCACGCCGGTGGTAGCGGTGTTGGCCGCCTTCTTGAACAGCCACAGGAAGATCAGACCGAGACCGACGGACCAGCCGAGGGTATCGAGGTGAACGGCCCAGAAGCCCATGTCGGAAGCTTCCTGGGCGGAATGGGCGATCGACCAGCCATTGTCCGGGTGCAGCCCGAAGGTCAGGTTCTGCAGGTGGTGCTGGATATATTCCGTCGGAGTCGGATTCGTGCCTGCCATGTCTGCCTCGTTATCAGGTGTGCGACGGTCGTTTCACCAGCCAGGGCCCCAGCCAATGAACGAACAGCGTCACCACATAAGCGCCAAAGAAAAAAGTCGGGTTTGAGGGAGGCACTGCGATGAACACCAGGGTGAACAGCGCCGCCGTCAAACCGAACTTGCCGGCTTCCGCACGATAGAAATTGTTGACGATGGCCTTGGAGTAGCGCGCGCCCTGCGCCCGGAACACACACCAGGCAAAGAACACATTGGGCAAAAAGGCCACCAGCCCGCCCAGGGCCGCCGAGGAAGCGCCGGAGATACCGTCGATGCCAGCCGCCGCAACGCTGGTCAGCGCCAGCACAGCGAGCTGTGCCATCAGCAGGCGCTGCACCTGGGGTCGTTGGATCCTGGCCGCCAAGTGTTTCTCCCGACGCGCCTCTTGGCGCGAACTCGTCATCCATCGTGATCGCCGGCGACAGACCACCGGCAGACTCCGGCGCGATTATAGGGAAGCCCCCTAACGGCTTCAACCAAAGACGTGACGATTTGTCGTCACTTCGCGCTGGCTTACGACCAAATGCGGAGAAAAGGCCGCTAAAGTGATTAGCGACCTAAGTGGTTTACTGCGCTGATACGCGCAACCCGGTCGCTGTCTCTGGTCGTCGCCACTCAGCGGATGTGGCCCAGGATGCCGTCGAGCTCGTCGAGGCTCGAGTACTGGATGGTGACCTTGCCCTTGCCGGCCTTGCCGTGGCTGATCTTGACCGGGGCGCCGAGCAGATCTGCCAGACGGGTCTCCAGCCGGGCCACGTCCTGATTCGGCGCAGTCTTGGCGGCCTTTGGCTTGCCATTGGCCAGTTGCTTGACCAGCGCCTCGGTGGCGCGCACGGTCAGGTCCTTGTTGACCACCTCATGGGCCGCCTTGCGCTGCTTGGCCGCCGGCAGGGTCAACAGGGCGCGGGCATGGCCCATGTCCAGGTCACCGCGTTCGAGCAGCGTCTGCACCTCGGGGTCCAGCGCCAGCAGGCGCAGCAGGTTGGTCACCTGGGTACGCGAACGGCCCACGGCGTCGGCGACCTGCTGCTGGGTCAGTTCGAATTCGTCGAGCAGACGCTTGAGCGCCAGCGCTTCCTCCACCGGGTTGAGGTTCTCGCGCTGGATGTTCTCGATCAGTGCCAGCGCCAGGGCCACCTCGTCGGTCACCTCGCGGATCACCGCCGGGATGACGTCCAGTTCGGCCAGCTGGGAGGCCCGCCAGCGGCGTTCACCGGCGATGATTTCATAGCGGTCGGGACCGATCGGACGCACCACGATGGGCTGCATCACGCCCTGGGCGCGGATCGAGTCGGCCAGCTCCTCCAGCGCTTCGGGCTGGATATCGCGCCTTGGCTGGTAGCGTCCACGGCTGAGCTGGCCCAGCGGCAGGCGCTCCAGACGTTCCTCCGGCGCGGGAGGCGGCACCACCGTGGCGTCTTCGTCGCCGTCGGTCGTCAGCTCGGCATCCACCTCGGGCAGATCGAGGCTCTCGCGGCGGCGGGCACCGGCCCCGATCAGCGCATCCAGTCCTCGTCCCAGGGCGCGTTTGCGCGTCATCGATTCTTCCTCATCACAGCACGCTCAAAAATTCGACACTGCTGGCCCTTGCCACCCTGGCCGGGGCTACAGCGACAGCCGACGAATCAGTTCCTTGGCCAGCACCCGGTGGGCCTGGCTGCCCCGCGAGAAGCGTGCGTACTTGGTGACCGGCAGGCCGTGACTCGGCGCCTCGGCAACCCGCACGTTACGTGGAATGGTGGTCTTGAGCAGGGCGTCGCCGAAGTAGTCCCGCAGCTGCTTGCTGACGTCCCGGGTCAGGCTGTTGCGGGCGTCGAACATGGTGCGCAGGATCCCGAAGATCTCGAGGCCCGGGTTCACGCTGTCCTTGATCTGCTCGACGGTGTCGAGCAGTGCCGACAGGCCTTCCAGGGCATAGAACTCGCACTGCAGCGGTATCAGTACCCCATCGGCAGCGGTCAGCGCATTGACGGTGAGCATGTTCAGCGACGGTGGGCAGTCGATCATCACCACGTCGTACTCGCCGGCGACTTCGTCCAGCGCCTTGGCCAGCGCCCGCTCGCGGCCTTCACCACGATCGAGCAGCTCTACCTCGGCGGCGGTCAGGTCGCCATTGCCGGGCAGCAAGGCGTAGCCCGCCTCGGGGCAGTCGAGGATGACCTCCACCGGGCGCTTGTCGCCCAGGATGACGTCGAGCACGCTGCCCTCGAGGCTGTGCTTGTCGACACCACTGCCCATGGTGGCGTGGCCCTGGGGATCGAGATCGACCAGCAGTACGCGGCGATCCAGCGACGCCAGACTGGCGGCCAGGTTGACGGCAGAGGTGGTCTTGCCGACCCCACCCTTCTGGTTGGTCAAGGCGATGATTTTGGTCACGACGTCATCCTTGCGTGGAAATTCTCGGGTGGCTGGTGGCGGCAAAATCGTGAAACCGAACCCCAAGCCCGAGCCTAGCGGCCCCCGGCCTCGGGTTCCAGCATAACCAGTTCTCGACCCGCTGACTCGTACGGCACCCTCAACGCATGGCGCGAGACACAGCGCACGTCGTCCTCCAGGCGTTCGAGCTCGCCGTCCACCGCCGGCCCTTTCATCGCCAGCCACTGGCCGTGGGGCGCCAGCAGCGGCCGGGTCAGCTCGACGAAGTCCTCGAGGCTGGCAAAGGCCCGCGAGATCAGTTGATCGAACCCGCCTTCGGCCGGGGTATAGGCTTCCACTCGCGCCTGGATCGGGGTCACCCGGGCAAGCCCAAGTTCCATCACCGCCTGACGCTGAAAGCGAACCTTCTTGCCGTTGCTGTCGAGCAGGCTGACGTCGAGCTCGGGGTTGAGGATCGCCAGCACCAGGCCGGGCAGGCCAGGCCCCGCACCCACGTCGAGCACCCGTGGGCCCTTGACCCAGGGCAGCACCGCGGCGCTGTCGAGCACGTGGCGAGAGACCATGTCCAGCGGATCGCGTACCGCCGTGAGGTTATAGGCCCGGTTCCACTTGTGCAACAGACCCACCAGGGCCAGAAGCTGGTCAAGCTGGGCGGCGGTGGCCGTGATCTCGAGGGCGGCAAGGCCCTCGCTCAAGCGCTCGTGCAGTCGCTGCTGCAGGGCCGGGGACATCGCCTGACTCATCCGCTGGCCACCTCGCGATCATCGAGCAACCGGCGTTTCTTGAGGTGAATCAGCAGGATCGATACTGCCGCCGGGGTCACCCCGCTGATCCGTCCGGCCTGGGCCAGGGTCTCGGGGCGCGTCTCGGCGAGCTTCTGGCGAATCTCGTGGGACAGCCCCTCGACTCGGCTGTAGTCGAGATCGGCGGGCAGGGCCATGGACTCGTGACGCTTGAGCTTGTCGATCTCGTCCTGCTGACGATCGATGTAGCCCTGGTACTTGGCCTGGATCTGGACCTGTTCGGCGACCGTCTCGTCGCTCACCGGCTCACCCTTGGCCGCAGCCACGTCGGCATAGCCGAGTTCCGGGCGCTTGAGCAGGTCCATCAGGCTGTACTCGCGGGCCAGCGGCTTGCCGGTGATTCGCTCGATGGTGGCGGCGGCATCGGTCCCGGGCTGCACCCAGGTCGCCTTGAGCCGGGCGCTCTCGCGCTCCACCGCTTCACGCTTGTCGCTGAACCGCGCCCAGCGCTCATCGTCCACCAGACCCAGTGCGCGACCGTGTTCGGTCAGGCGCATGTCGGCGTTGTCCTCGCGCAGCAACAGCCGGTACTCGGCGCGGGAGGTGAACATCCGGTAGGGCTCCTTGGTGCCCAGGGTGATCAGGTCATCCACCAGCACCCCGAGGTAGGCCTCGTCGCGGCGCGGACACCAGGCGTCGAGCGCCTTGGCGCGACGCGCGGCGTTGAGCCCGGCGAGCAGGCCCTGGGCCCCCGCTTCCTCGTAGCCGGTGGTGCCGTTGATCTGGCCGGCGAAAAACAGGTTGTGGATAAATTTGGTTTCCAGCGAGTGCTTCAGGTCCCGCGGATCGAAGAAGTCGTACTCGATGGCGTAGCCCGGACGGGTGATATGGGCCCGCTCGAGACCTTCGATGGAGCGCACCACCTTGAGCTGCACGTCGAAGGGCAAGGAGGTCGAAATACCATTTGGGTATAGCTCATGGGTATCCAGACCCTCCGGCTCGACGAACACCTGGTGGCTGGTCTTGTCGGCGAAGCGGTGGACCTTGTCCTCGATGGACGGGCAGTAGCGCGGCCCGACCCCTTCGATCACCCCGGAGAACATCGGCGAGCGATCGAGATTGTCGAAGATGATCTCGTGGGTGCGCTCGTTGGTATGGGCGATATGGCAGCTGACCTGACGCGGATGCATGTCCCGTGATCCCAGGTAGGACATCACCGGAGTCGGACTGTCGCCCGGCTGTTCCTCGAGGCGTGAGAAGTCGACGCTCTTGGCATCGATGCGCGGCGGGGTGCCGGTCTTCAGGCGATCGACCCGAAACGGCAAGGCGCGCAGACGCTCGGCCAGGGCATTGGAGGGCGGATCCCCGGCACGACCACCACGGCTGTTGTCCAGCCCGATGTGGATCACCCCGCCGAGGAAGGTGCCGGTGCACAGCACCACGGTTTCGGCCAGGAATCGCAGTCCGGTCTCGGTGACCACGCCGCGCACGGTGTCCTGGTCGACGATCAGGTCGCCGGCGGCCTGCTGGAACAGCGTCAGGTTCGGCTGGTTTTCCAGCATGCCACGAATCGCGGCCTTGTAGCGCACACGATCGGCCTGGGCACGGGTCGCCCGTACCGCGGGGCCCTTGCGGGCGTTGAGCACGCGAAACTGGATCCCGCCCAGGTCCGTCGCCAATCCCATGGCGCCGCCGAGGGCGTCGATTTCCTTGACCAGGTGACTCTTGCCGATCCCGCCGATGGCGGGATTGCAGGACATCTGGCCCAGGGTCTCGATGTTGTGGGTCAACAGCAGGGTCTGGCAACCCATGCGGGCAGAGGCCAGGGCAGCTTCCGTTCCAGCATGGCCACCGCCGATGACGATGACGTCAAAGCGGTCGGGATACTCCAAGGTTCACCTCGTTCGGCGCAGCGCGCCAGCGGTCTGGATATTGGGTTCGTACGAAAAATAGCCGGCCAGTATAAACCCTCCTGTGGGTAAACGTCAGGGTTTTCCACACCCCGTCTGTCAGGCAGGAGCTTTACTTACCTACCTATAAAAAAATAAAAGAATAAGAAAAGAAGTTCTGTAGTGGTTGTAACTACTGGTGTGGACACTTTCTGTGGAAAAACTATTTAAACCCACTAAAAACAAATAGATACAATGTTGATCCTTTGTTGGACAAGGGACGTACCAGCGTTTGATGGCGTGTTATCTGCCTGTGGACACAATCACGACTTGCCCACAGGGCTCGGCTTCCACCAGTTATCCACCGAGCTCGGGGGCGGTTGTCACCGCGACGGTGAACAACTCGCCGACTTGCCCACAGCCCCCGTGGCAGTGGGCTTCGCAGCCAAATGTGAAAAATCTTGTCCACAGCCCCAAAAAGCCAAAAAAACGCCCTGTCGATCACTCGACAGGGCGTTTCAGAGGCTTGAACGGGCGGTTTTTTCAGTGCTTGAGCACCCGCGCCAGGAAGTTCTGGGTACGTTCATTCTGCGGATTGTCGAAGACTTCTTCGGGCTTGCCCTGCTCGACGATCTCCCCCTTGTGGATGTAGATCACGCGGTCGGCGACCTCCCGGGCGAAGCCCATCTCGTGGGTCACGATCATCATCGTCATGCCTTCTCTGGCGAGCTCACGCATGGCGTCGAGCACCTCACCGATCATCTCCGGGTCCAGCGCCGAGGTGGGCTCGTCGAACAGCATCAGACGGGGCTCCATGGCCAGTGCGCGGGCCAGCGCCACGCGTTGCTGCTGACCGCCGGAGAGCTGGGTCGGGTACTTGTCGGCCTGGTCCTTGATGCCGACCCGATCGAGCAGCCGTTCCGCGGTGGCCTCGGCCTTGTCACGGCTTTCGCCGCGCACCTTCATCGGGGCCAGGGTGACGTTGTCACGCACGCTGAGGTGAGGGAACAGGTTGAACTGCTGGAACACCATGCCGACCTCGGTACGGATGGTCTGCAGCGCCTGGCTGGCCTTGCCGTCGGGCTTGAGGTCGTTGCCGTCGACCCTGAGGGCGCCCTGCTGGAATTCTTCCAGGCCATTGACGCAGCGGATCAGGGTCGACTTGCCGGAGCCACTGGCGCCGATGACGACCACCACTTCGCCCTGGGCCACCTCAAGGTCGATGTTCTTGAGCACGTGCAGCGAGCCGAAGTGCTTGTTGAGTTTGTCGATACGGACGATGGGCTCGCCCTGGGCGTGAGAGGCTGGGTTCATGTCGGAATTTTCCATGGGATGTTGTACCTCACTGGCCCACCAGGCCCTTGCGCTCGAGCATGCGCAGGGCGAAGGACAAGGAAAGGGTGATGGCAAGATAGAGCAGCGCCACCATCAGATAGACCTCCAGGGCGGTGAAGGTGGTGGCGATGTAGATCTGGCCCTGGCGCACCAGCTCGCCAACGCCGATGACGGCGAACAGCGAGGTGTCCTTGATGCTGATGATGGCCTGGTTGCCCAGCGCCGGGATCATGCGGCGGAAGGACTGGGGCCAGATGATGTAGCGGAAGGTCTGGCGGCGGGACAGGCCCAGCGACAGGCCGGCCTCGCGCTGGCCGCGCTCGATGGACTGCACACCACCGCGCACGATCTCCGAGATGTAGGCGCCGGAGTTGACGGCGATGGCAGCGATACCTGCGGTGACCGCATCGATGGGGCCACCAAGGATGCTCGGCAGGCCATAGAAGATGAACAGCACCTGCACCAGTACCGGGGTGCCGCGGAAGATTTCGATGTAGGCCACGGCGGGAACACGCAGCCAGGCGCTGGGAGAAATGCGCAACAGGCCGAAGATGATGCCGATGACAAAGCCGATGGCCAGACCGCCGAAGGAAATCAGCAGGGTATAGGGGATGCCGGTCAGCAGCTGGGGGATGGAGGACAGCGCCGCCGACCAGTCGAATTGGAAGTTGACGTCCACGAGTGGGTCTCCGTCATGCACGTGAAATCAGGACAAGGCGAGAGGCCTTGATGCCGGGGTCGAGACAGTGCCTCGGGGTGACGTCCGGGTAACACCAAGGGGGCCGGTCGTGTACCGGCCCCCATGAATCCCAGGTTGGTTGCCCAGGTCGCTATGGACTGCGATCACTCGCTGGTGGAACCAAACCACTTGGCGTGGATCTCGTCGTAGGTGCCGTCTTCCTTCATCGCCGCCAGGGCCTCGTTGACCGGCTCTACCCACTCGCTGCCCTTGACGAAGACGATGCCGTACTGCTGGCCTTCGTACAGCGGACCAACGACCTTGACCTTGCCTTCGCCACGGGTCTGGGAGAAGTAGCCGACGTTGGGGGCGTCGTAGAAGGCGGCATCGACGCTGCCGCCGAGCAGGGCCATGTACATGTCGCTGGTGCCCGGATAGGGCGTGATCTCGGCGTCCTCGCCCAGGTTTTCCTGGAGGAAGTCATAGCTGGTGGAGCCGATCTTGGTGCCGATACGCATACCGGACAGGTCATCGATCTCGCTGACGCCTTCTTCGTCGGCGTTGACCAGGATCTTCAGACCGCTGTCGTAGTAGGGGTCGGAGAAGTCGACGATCTCGGCACGTTCGTCGGTGATGGTGATACCGGCGATGGCGATGTCGACGTTACCGGTCTGGACGGCGGGAATGATGCCGTTGAAGTCCATGGTGCGCAGTTCGTATTCGAAACCGGCACGCTCGGCCAGTTCGGCAATGATGTCCATGTCGAAGCCGACCATTTCGCCGGATTCCTGGTCCATCATCTCGAATGGCACGAAGCTCGGGTCGGTGGCCACGTTCAGGGTCTCGGCCTGGGCGCTGCCGATGACACCGAAGGTGAGCAGGGCGGAGGTAAGAGCGGCAGAAGTAAGGGCGGTTTTCATGATTTTCCCCAGTTGACGTTATTGTGAAATCCTCAACTACCATGGCGAGTTGCGGGGAAGGGGTCAAGTTGGGGGAGAATCCGCTGGGCCAACGCTGGCGGCGCCACGACACAACGCAAGACGCAGCCGGGAGGCTGCGTCGAGGGTGGCATCAAGGGCTGCATCAAGCGCTGTCTGGAGCGGCGTGTTGCTGTCGCGTCGGCTGACGCGCAGCAAGGTCGCTACACCATAAAGGAGGCGCCGCAACCACAGGTGGTGGTGGCGTTGGGGTTCTGCACCAGAAAGCGCGCGCCGGCCAGGCCCTCCTCATAGTCGATGGTGGAGCCGACCAGGTACTGGTAGGACAGCGGGTCGACCACCAGCGAGACATCGCCGAAGGGAATCTCGGTGTCGTCGTCGTTGACGCCGTCGGCCACGTCGAAGCCGTACTGAAATCCCGAGCAGCCGCCTCCCGTGACATAGACGCGCAGGGCGATGTTGCTGGCGCCGTCTTCGGCCATCAGTGCCTTGAGTCGGCGCTGGGCGTTGTCGGACAGCAGTAGCGGGGTGGGGGCAAAGGATTCGGCACCGCTCATGAGAGCTCCCGGGGTCGAGAAACAGGGTCAAAGCGGTCGATGTCGCCGATCAGCCGACGTCGACCGCATCGGTCATTATCCCCAAGCCAGAGTAAAAGGGTCAACTTTTCCTCGGAGGTAAGGTGCCTGGTACGTCGACATCCCCCCGCAGCAAGCGGGGGGATGGGCCTCAGGGCATCATCGCCGGGGCGTCGAGACCGGCGGTCTCGTCGAAGTCGAACATCAGATTGAGGGCGTGGATGGCCTGGCCGGAGGCGCCCTTGACCAGGTTGTCGATGACGGCCAGCACCACCACGGTGTCGCTGTTGCCGGGGCGATGTACGGCGATGCGGCAAAGGTTGGCGCCCTTGACGCTACGGGTCTCGGGGTGGCTGCCGGCGGGCATCACGTCGACGAAGGGCTCGTTGGCGAAGCGGTCTTCGAACAGGCGCTGGAGATCACCGGGCTCGCCGGTCAGGCGCCCGTACAGGGTGGCATGGATGCCGCGGATCATCGGCGTCAGGTGGGGCACGAAGGTCAGCCCGACCTCACCCCCGGCGGCGTCGCCGAGCCCTTGGCGAATTTCCGGCAGGTGACGATGGCCGGAGGCGCCGTAGGCCTTCATCGATTCACTGGCCTCGGCCAGCAGCGAGGGCACCTTGGCGCCACGGCCGGCACCGGTGACGCCAGACTTGCAGTCGGCGATCAGGTGGTCGGCGTCGATCAGCCCGGCTTCCAGCAGCGGCAGAAAGCCAAGCTGCACCGCGGTGGGATAGCAGCCGGGGACGGCGATCAGGCGGGCCTGGCGAATCTGATCGCGGCTGACCTCGGGCAGGCCGTAGACGGCTTCCTCGAGCAGACCCGGGGCGCCGTGAGGCTGGCCGTACCAGTCGGCCCAGACGCCGGCGTCGCGCAGCCGGAAGTCGGCTGACAGATCGATCACCCGGGTGCCTCGCTCCAGCAGGTCGCCGGCCAGCGCGTGGGCGACGCCGTGGGGAGTGGCGAAGAACACCGCATCGCAGCGCGCCAGGCGCTCCGGGTCAGGCTCGGAAAAGCGCAGCTCGTCGTAGTGACCTCGCAGGTTGGGATAGAGTTCGGCCACGCCGAGGCCGGCTTCGCTTCGTGAGGTGATCGCGTCCACTTCCACCTCGGGGTGGCGCGCCAGCAGCCTGAGCAGTTCGACGCCGGTGTAACCGGTGCCGCCGACGATTCCAACCTTGATCACGTAACGCTCCTTTGCACTTTGCTGTTTCAGCGCATTGCCATGGAAATGTGGCCGCCCGCAAGGCGAGCCGAATGGCCTGGCCACAGGCCTGCCTGGAGATTCTCGGGCCAGGCGATGGGGGTTCCGAGAGACGACGATGACGGCGGCCTGGGTGCCAAGTCACGTTCTATGATACACAAGAGATAGTCACCTAAGGTAAGCCTGCCTTTCATCTTGCGTCAGGGACTCGACCCTTCGCTCTCAAGGAAGCGACCCACACCTCCATGCGCCTGCCCGATCTCAGTCTTGATGCCTTCCGTCGCCAGCTGGCGAGCGTCGACGCCTTGCCGCAACTGTGCGTGCTGGGGGTGGTGACGGGGCTGATCACCGGCAGTCTGATGGTGGTCTTCCGGCTGGCGTTGATGGTCGGCGCCATGCTGGTGATGCCCTACGACGATCCCGAAGCCTTCGAGCAGTTGTCTACCGGCCTGCGCATGGTGCTGCCGATCATCGCGGTGACGGTGATTGGTGTGCTGCTATGGCGTCAGCCACTGGCTGCCCGCAAGATCGGCGTCAGCCATGTGATCGAACGCCTGACCTATCACCAGGGCCGCTTTCCGCTGCGCAACTGGTTGAACCAGTGGTGGGTGGGGGTGGTGTCGGTGGTCGGGGGGCTATCTGCCGGGCGCGAAGGCCCGGCGATCCACCTGGGCGCCGCCGCCTCCAGTGGCCTCGGCCAACTGCTGCGCCTGCCCCACAACAGCCTGCGGGTGCTGGTGGCCTGCGGCACCGCGGCAGGTATCGCCGCCTCCTTCAATACGCCCATCGCCGGGGTCATCTTCGCCATGGAGGTGGTGATGATGGAATACACCATCGTTGGCTTCATGCCGGTCATCCTGGCGGCCTGCATGGGAGCCCTGGTCTCCCAGCTGGTCTATGGCGCTGACCCTGCCTTCGCGGTTCCCGATCTGTCCATGGGCTCGCTGTTCAATATCTACTGGATCGCCGCCATGGCCTTCGGTATCGGTCTGCTGGCGGGTCTGTTCATCCATGTCTCGCGCTCGGAGCGCATCGCCAGTCTGCCGCTGTGGTGGCGCCTGGCACTGGTCGGTGCCCTGGCGGCGCTACTGGCCTGGTGCTACCCCCAGGTCCAGGGCATCGGCTACGACAGCCTGTCCGATGCGCTGTTCAATCGTTTGACGCTGGATATTCTGATGGCGCTGGTGCTGGGCAAGCTGCTGCTGACTGCCTTCGCGGTAGGCTGCGGAGTGCCGGTGAGCATCATCGGCCCGGTGCTGGTGGTGGGCGCGGCCGCCGGGGCGCTGTTCGGCATTGCCGGGGGCTGGATGTGGCCGGACAAGGCCGCAGACCCTGGGCTATTCGCGATGATCGGCATGGCGGCGATGATGGGGGCGGTGCTGCAGGCGCCGCTGGCGGCGCTGATGGCCCTGCTCGAACTGACCCATATGCCGCATATTCTGTTGCCGGGCATGCTGGCGGTGGTGGTGTCCTGCCTGACCGCGCGCCAGCTGTGTCGCTGTGACGGCTTCTTTATCAGCGTCAAGCGCCATGGTCTGCACCCCCTTCAGCAACCGTTGATGCAGGCGTTGTCGCGGGTGTCGGTGCCGGCGGTGATGGAGCGCAGCCTGGTGCGCACCAGGCGACGGATCTCGGAGACCCAGGCTCGGGCATTGCTCGAGGCCAAACCGGTGTGGATCATCATCGAACGTTCCACCGACGACAAGCCGACCCTGGCGCTGAAGGCGGCCGACCTGGCGCGTTATCTGCTCGAGCAGCAGGAGCAGCAGGAACAGCGGGAGAAACAGGAACACAAGGCGGCGCCGGAAGATCAACGCGAAGCCAGCGACGACAATGCTGCCATGGATGTGTTGATGGACACGGGGGGCGCCCCCGGCGGCCAGGCGGATGTCATCGCGGGCAAGAACGTCGATCGCTCGCCACCGCCGGTGTCACCAGCGGCGGCCAGCCCCGATGAAGACAAGGAGGCGTTGCTGGACCTGCTGGAAATCCCCGGCCAGCGACTGGACCTGGTGGCCATCCACTTGCAGGCGACCCTGACCGAGGCGCTGAACGTGCTGAACGAAAGCAAGGTGGATGGACTCTACGTGGAACACGGCTATCGACCGAAGCAGAAGCGAATTTCCGGTATCATCACCCGGGATGCCATTGAGCGGTACTACCGCCTGTCTGATCCATCCACAGCCTGAGGAGTCGCCATGTATCTGTGGATAAAAGCCTTTCACCTGATGTCGATCGTGACCTGGTTCGCCGCCATGTTCTATCTGCCACGGCTCTACGTGTACCACGCCATGGCCCGGGACAAGGGCGAGTACGCCAGCATGGATACCTTCATGGTGATGGAACGCAAGCTCTATCGCGGCATCATGACACCTTCGATGGTGGCGGTATTGCTGCTGGGGGCACTGCTGGTGTGGTTGAACCCGGCCCTGATGAGCCAGGGCTGGCTGCACGCCAAGCTGGCGCTGGTGGTGGCGCTGGTGGCCTATCACCATGTCTGCCTGATCTACCTGAAGCAGCTGGCCGAGGATCGTTGCCGTCGCAGTGCCACCTTCTTTCGTGTGTTCAATGAACTGCCGGTGCTGGCACTGGTGGCTATCGTGATTCTGGCCGTGGTGAAACCCTTTTGAATAGCCTGAGTCCTTCGACTTCGCCCCACCTGCCGATGGTGCTGGTGCTGGCCGGGCATGACCCGACCGGCGGTGCCGGCCTGGTGGCCGATGCCGAGAGCGTGGCCGCCTGCGGAGGCTGGGCGCTGACCGTGCCTACCGCACTGACGGTACAGGACCTCGTCGACGTCCAGGCGGTTCACCCGGTGCCGGCCTCGACCATTCGCCAGGCGGCCGCAGCGCTGGAGAGCCTGCCGATCGCGGCGATCAAGATCGGTTTGATCGCCGACCTCGAGGCGCTGGACGCGGTGGTCGATGTGGTGCGCCGCCGGCCCGGTGTGCCGGTGGTTGCCGATCCGGTGCTCAAGGCGGGGGGCGGATCACCGCTTGCGACCCAGGAGCTGATCGACGCCTACTTCGAGCGTCTGCTGCCGAGGGTCGATATCCTGACCCCCAATCGCGACGAACTGGCACGCCTGGCCGGGCTCGACTACCAGGATGATACCGAGCGCTGTGTCAGTCTGATGCACCAGGGCTGCCAGGCGGTGCTGGTGACCGGCACCGATGATCCCCAGGGCCAGACGGCCAAGGGGCGTGTCGCCCATACCCTGCATACTCCGGACAGCGATCGTCAGTGGACCTGGCCCCGCTTGCCGGCGACCTTCCATGGTTCCGGTTGTACCCTGGCCGCTGCCGTGGCTACGCGACTGGCGGCGGGAGAAAGTCTGGTGCAGGCTTGTGAGCAGGCTCAGGTGTTTGCCTGGCAGGCGCTGGCCCATGGCTGGACGCCCGGCCAGGGGCAGTCGTTGCCTCGCCGGCTGTGGAAAATGCCGACGCCGCGCTTTTCGCCGGACGAGGTCAAGGTATGATGGCGACACGGCAGTCGGCATGAGAGACCCCGATCAGCCCCTGTTGGAAGGTATTGGCGCCCAATTCACCGGGTTATCCCATGCCCTCCACAGGGTTATCCACAGGCGGTGTCGCGCTGAATCGATGTCTGTGGCATCGATGATTGAATTTCACTTTTGGGCAAAGAGGTTGCCATGACCACATCCGCTGAGCTCTTCGAACAGGCCTGTCGGCACATTCCCGGTGGCGTCAACTCACCGGTGCGCGCGTTCAAGGGGCTGCATCGTCCGCCGGTGTTCATGGAGAGCGCAAAGGGCGCCTACCTTTTCGATGTCGAAGGAAAGCGCTACGTCGACTACGTGGGCTCCTGGGGACCGATGATCACCGGCCATGCCGATCCCGACGTGCTGGGCGCGGTGCGCGAGCGCCTCGACAAGGGCCTGTCCTTCGGTACCCCGACCGCGGTCGAGACCACCATGGCGGAGCTGATCTGCGAGATCATCCCGAGCATCGAGATGGTGCGCATGACCAACTCGGGCACCGAGGCGACCATGTCGGCGATTCGCCTGGCCCGTGGTTTTACCGGGCGGGACAAGATCGTCAAGTTCGAGGGCAACTACCATGGCCACAGCGATTCGCTGCTGGTCAAGGCGGGGTCCGGCGCGCTGACTCACGGTGAGCCCAGTTCTCCCGGGGTGCCTGCCGCTCTGGCCGAACATACCATCACGCTGTCCTACAATGACATCGACGAGGTGGAGCGCTGTTTCGAGGAGATCGGCAGTCAGATCGCCTGCATCATCGTCGAGCCGGTGGCCGGCAACATGAACTGCATCCCGCCGAGCGCCGACTTCCTCAAGACCCTGCGCCAGGTCTGTGACCGCCACCAGAGCGTGCTGATCTTCGACGAGGTGATGACCGGTTTCCGTGTCGCCCTGGGGGGCGCCCAGGCGCACTTCGGCGTGACCCCGGATCTGACCTGTCTCGGCAAGATCGTCGGTGGCGGCATGCCGGTGGGTGCCTTCGGTGGCAGCCGCGAGATCATGAGCGAACTATCGCCGCTGGGGCCGGTGTACCAGGCCGGCACCCTGGCCGGTAATCCGCTGGCCATGGCGGCGGGGGTGGCACTGCTGACCAAGCTGAAAGAGCCGGGCTTTCACAAGGCCCTGGCGCAGCGTGTCGAGACCCTGTGCAACGGGCTTGAAAGCCGGGCACGCGAGGCTGGTATCGACATGATCACCCAGCGCGTGGGAGGGATGTTCGGGGTATTCTTCACCGCCCAGAGCAGCGTCGAGAACTTTGCCCAGGCCACCGCCTGTGACGCCGATGCCTTCCGCCGTTTCTTCACCGCCATGCTCGAGCAGGGAGTCTACCTGGCGCCGTCGGCCTACGAGGCTGGCTTCATGTCCAGTGCACACACGCCGGAGGATATCCAGGTGACCCTGGACGCTGCCGAGAAAGCCTTCGCCCAGATGACGACCCAGGCCTGACAGGAGCCGACCATGACTGGCAATGACGCCGCTTCGCCGGACACCGCGCTGGAGCCATTTACCCTGGAAGAACTGCTGGACGCGCTGGCCGAGTTTCACGCCGAGCCGTTGCCGCCGGAGAGCGATTTGCCGGAACCGCTGACGGTGCTCAAGCACCGCAGCGAGGCCGAGTTCTCGGCCTGTCGATCACTGCTGACCGGGGACGAGGACGTCGAGCGCCTGGACGCCCTCAAGGTGTGGCTGGATCAGGAATTCGATCGTCTCGCTCCGATCATCGAGGTGCGCAAGGATCGCCTGCGTCCCAGCCGTTGGTACATGGAGTACTCCGACGTACGTCTGTGTGACAACGGGCGTCTGGTGGTCGCCCAGAGTGCCGCCCAGGATCCCAAGCCCTTCGACTATCCCGAGATGGCAGATCCCGGCCATGACCTGGCGAGTCTCAGGGTGGAACTCGAACTGCGTGGCGAGATGACGCTCTCCCATCAGGCGCTGGATGGCTATCTACGTCGCAGTGGCGACTACGAGCTGGCACGGATCCTGTCACTGTTGCAGGTCATCGAGTCCATGGCGGGCATGCGCCGCGCGCTGCAGCGTCGCCAGGTGAGCGGCCAGGAGCGTCCGTCGCTGATGGCCGAGACCATGAACAGTTTCCGCCGCTACCTGACCCTGGCGGAGCGCCACGCGGAGTTCCGCTTTCCGCCGCTGGTGATCGGCGTCGGGGTGTCGGGCAGCGGCAAGAGCCGCTTCACCCGTACCCTGGTGGGACGCCAGGGTGCGGTGCGACTGAGCTCCGATGTTCAGCGACTGGTGCTGCATGGATTCAATCCACAACAGGGTAGTGACGATCTGCCTGTGGATATCTATACCCGCGAGGCCACCGACAAGACCTACCAGCGCCTGGCCGCCTGCGCCGGGATTCTGCTGGACGCCGGTTACATGGTCTGTGTCGACGGCACCTTCCTCGAGCGCAAGCAGCGCGAGCTGTTGCGCTGGCAGGCCGAGGCCCGGGGACTGCCGGTGCTGCTGGTAAGCTTCGAGGCCGACGACGAAACGCTAAGACGTCGCATCAGCAAACGTGCGGTGCGCAATGAGCGGGACGAATCGTTGAGCCTGGCGGTGCTGGCGGCACAGCAGGACGCGTTCGAAGACTTCACCGACGAGGAACGCCTGCACCTGGTGCGGCTGGACAGCACGGCCGACAACGCGGCGGAGACCTTGGCCAGCCTGATCGAAGAGCACATACGCGTGTTGTAAGAGACCAGCCTGGTATCTTTCTCCACCAACAAGGACGCCGGCATCGCCGGCGTCCTTGTTGGCTGCACCTGTGTTGTCGATGCAGTCGCTTCATTCCGTTGCTCGATCTCGGCCGAAAGGCGTCAGTGCCTCGTCGTTCCGGGGCTCGGTCGTCGAGCCTTAGCGTGTCGCAGTGGAGCGTCGAGGTGGCGGCGCGCCGAGATTCTGGCGTGCCCAGTTGACCGCCTGCAGGCGATTGCTGACGCGAATCTTCTTGAACACGTTGTACAGGTGAGACTTTACGGTGTGTTCGCTGACGCACAGGCGTTCGGCAATTTCCATGTTGGAGGCGCCGGAGCCCAGCAGTCCGATGATCTCCATCTCGCGCTGGGTCAGGCCACAGGCCGGTCGATAGGCATTGAGCTGCTGGCGGCGGGAGAACTCGATCAGGCGAGTCATCAGCGAGCGCGACATCCACAGATCGTCGGTCTCGAACAGCTTGGCGATGCCCTTGCAGATACTGTCGAGGCTGTCCTGACGATAGAAAACTCCTCGCAGGTGCATGAAGGACAGCACCTCCAGCGCATGTTCTTCGTCACGCAGGTTGAAGGCGGTGAGCAACAGGCCGCTGTGGCGTGCGCTGACGTCCTGCCAATGCTGCATGGCGGCGTCGTCGACGTGGTCGGCGTCCATCAATACCAGCACCTGCTGACTGTCATCGATTTCGATGGTGTCGGCGGGGGCGGCGATGGAGACAGGGCAGTGGAATTGGTCCTTGATATAGTTGATGAAGAGCAGTGACTGAGGGTTGTGGTCAGTCACCAGCACTATCTGTCCTGTGTTGTTGCTCATCGTCGTGTCTCCGTGCACCCGCAGACGCCTGCTGACAGGGATGGGTATGACTAGTAAGTGGTGACCATTATGGGCCTATTTCATTCATTTTGTAAGGTTCTGTAACTACTGCACAGTAAAGTTAGGCTTAATACACGGTTGTACCGAAATATTTCATACCTTGGTCCTAGAAAATAGCGAATTTTCGGACAGTTTCCCGGTATTTTTTGAATCTTTTTTCCAACTTTGTGCTTAAACGGCATTCAAACCGCGCATGATAGAGTATAGGCAAACATGCCGGCATAGTGCCGACGTGTCTTCTATCGAACTACCCATCAAGAGCGACGCCATGAGTCAACTTACCGAACTGGTGCTGGCCAGTGGAAACGCCGGCAAGCTCAAGGAACTGGGCGCGCTGCTGGCGCCACTGGGCATCAAGGTTCACGCCCAGTCGGAGTTTGCCGTTCCCGAGGTCGAGGAAACGGGACTGACCTTTGTCGAAAATGCACTGCTCAAGGCGAGGGAAGCCAGCCGTATCAGCGGCCTGCCGGCGCTGGCCGACGACTCCGGGCTCGACGTGGATGCACTCGATGGTCGCCCCGGTATCTATTCCGCCCGCTTTGCCGGTGAACCCAAGGACGACGGTCGCAATAACGACAAGTTGCTCGAGGCCATGGCCGAGGTGCCCGAGGGGAGTCGTGGTGCCAGCTACTGGTGCGTGCTGGTGCTGCTCGAGCATCCCGAGGATCCAGTGCCACTGATCGTCCAGGCCGACTGGCGTGGCGAGATCCTGGCCCATCCGCGCGGTGAGGGCGGCTTTGGCTATGACCCACTGTTCTGGCTGCCGGATCAGGGCGCCAGCGCCGCTGAACTCGGCGCGGCGGAGAAGAACCGACTGAGTCATCGCGGTCGCGCCCTCTCGGCGCTGCTGCTCGAACTCGAGCGTCGGTCGAGTTCGTGATGGTGTCTCGTCTTCCGCCGCTGGCGCTGTATGTCCATGTGCCCTGGTGCGTGCGCAAGTGTCCCTACTGTGACTTCAATTCCCACGGTGTCGGGCGCGGCGCCGAACTCCCCGAAGAGGCCTATCTGGCGGCTTTGATCGACGACCTGCGCAGCGATGCCAGGCTTGCCGACGGACGCGAGCTGGTCAGCATCTTCATCGGCGGCGGCACGCCGAGTTTGATGTCTGGAGATTTCTATCGCCGATTGCTGGATACGGCGAGCCAGCTGGTGCCTTTCGCCTCGGATATCGAAGTTACGCTGGAAGCCAACCCGGGGACGCTGGAGCGTGGCCGCTTTGCCGACTATCGCCGTGCCGGCATCAACCGGCTGTCGCTTGGCGTGCAGAGTTTTCACGACGAACAGCTCTCGGCGCTGGGTCGTATCCATGGCGGTGAGGACGCCGAGCGTGCCTTCGATGAGGCTCGCCGAGCCGGATTCGACAATCTCAATCTGGACTTGATGCATGGCTTGCCGGGGCAGACCCCGGAGCTCGCGCTTGCTGACCTGGAGCGGGCCATCACGCTGGCGCCGGAACACCTGTCCTGGTATCAGCTGACGCTGGAGCCCAATACCGAGTTTCATGCCAAGCCACCGCGGCTACCGGAAGAAGAGGTGCTGTGGGATATCCAGGACCTGGGCCACGAGCGTCTCGAGGCGGCAGGGTTTCAACGCTATGAGATCTCGGCCTACTCGAAGCCCGGGCGTCGGGCGCGTCACAACCTCAACTACTGGCGCTTCGGCGACTATCTGGGGATCGGCGCCGGTGCCCACGGCAAGATCAGCCAGCCGGGCGAGTCGGGCTTCCACATCGAGCGTCGCTGGAAGACTCGCCAGCCCGAGGCTTACCTGCGGCGACATCGGGACCCACGGGGTTTCGTGGCCGGTCATCGGCGGGTGAAGCCCGACGAGGTGGCGCTGGAATTCGCGATGAACGCACTGAGACTGGTCGACGGGGTATCGCTGGATACCTGGTGTGCACACACAGGACGCTCTGTGGCAGAGTTGTCGCCAAAGATCGACAAGGCGCGTGAAAAGGGACTTATTGTGCAAGACGCCGCCAGGGTTCAAGCTTCTGCGCAAGGTCTATTATTCTTGAACGACCTTTTGACCCTGTTCAGCGAAGACTGAAAGGGATGATGTACCACATGGAAGGAGACGTTGACGCCATGAGCAGCAAGACTCGACTGATCGCCCCGCTGGCAGCCGCCGTGATTCTGGCTGGCTGCTCCACAACGGATCCTAATACTGGCCAGACCGATCGCAACAACACCGGCATTGGCGCCGCTGTGGGTGCCGCCGTCGGTGCCGCAGCCGGCGCCATCAGTGGCGACGGCAGCACCAGCAAGCGTGACCGTGCCTTGATTGGTGCCGCCGCGGGTGCCGCCGTGGGCGGTGGTATCGGTGTCTATATGGATCGCCAGGAAGAACAGCTGCGTCAGAGCATGCAGGGCACCGGAATCGGCGTGGAGCGCCAGGGTGACAACATCGTGCTCAACATGCCGAGCAGCGTGACCTTCGGCTTCGATTCCTCTGATCTGACCGGTGGTGCCACCAGTGCCCTTAACGACGTGGCCAACGTGCTGACCCAGTATCCGGAAACCCGCGTCAATATCGCCGGCCACACCGACTCTACCGGCGACGCCAGCTACAACCAGCGTCTGTCCGAGCGTCGTGCTCAGTCGGTGGGCAGCTACCTCCAGGGGCAGGGTGTCGCCTCCGGTCGTCTGTATGTGAGCGGCTACGGTGAAAACCAGCCGATCGCCAGCAACAACACCGAAGAAGGTCGCGCCCAGAATCGTCGCGTCGAGATTACCCTGACGCCGACCGGCCAGCAGGGGTAAGGCGACTCGGCTGCCTGTGTGAGGGAGGCCCGCCACCTCGGTGGGTTCTCTCGCTTGCGTCGATAGCCCGTAGCTGAAGTCGCGACGTTGCAGCGACTGCAACGGCAAGGCCCGCACCTCTCGACAGAGGCGCGGGCCTTTTCGATACTTGCCTATCTCTTCATTCCTGCCCGGTCTCTCCAGGACCCTCTAGATATCTCCTGGACTCGCTAGATCTCTCGTGGTCTTGTCTGGCCTGGTCTGGTCTGGTCTGGTCTGGTCTGGCCCAGCCCTGCTGCTGCCCCAACCTTGGTCACAGCGCTATCTGGCGACGGCTCAATGATATTCAACGGCTCGGGTTCGTGGGGGTACAGCGTACCTACTCGGATAAAGCCCAATGTCTGTCATGAGTCCATACGTCTGCACGCAGACCCCTACTTGCTGTTATCGTAAAGCCATCGACTCGGCGAACGATTTTCGCCCCACGACCAGGTCAGACCATCCATGCTTTCCTATCAGCACGCCTATCATGCCGGCAATTTCGCCGACGTTCATAAACACTTGTGGCTTTACGCCACGATCGATCACCTATTACGTAAAGATAGTGCCATTACGTTTATAGATACTCACGCCGGGCGAGGAAGCTATCCGTTGGCGGCTGAAGAAACCGCGCGGCTCAAGGAGTACCAGACGGGCGTCAAGCGCTTGTGGGACAGCCGCACCGAGACGGGCAAGGCGGGCGCACAGAATCCACTGCTGACGACCTGGCTTGAGGCGATCGACTCCGTTCAGCCGCGCCCGCAGCAATTGACCCACTACCCGGGCTCGCCCTGGTGGCTGGGTCATCGGCTGCGTGATCAGGACCGATTGACCCTGTTCGAGTTGCACCCGGGTGAGCACGGCCACCTGGCCCGGCAGTCACTGGCAGGCGAAGGGCAGCAGGCGAATATTCGACGCGTGCATGGCGACGGCCTGGCCGGGCTCAGGTCACTGCTCCCGGTAAAGACACCGCGGCTGTGCGTGCTGGTCGACCCGAGTTTCGAGCGCAAGTCGGAGTACCAGGAGGTCGCCGAGACCATGATTCATGCCCTCGGCAAGGTCCGCCACGCGGTGCTGCTGCTGTGGTATCCACTGCTGCCCGCCGGGCGCCACCAGGAGCTGTTGGACAGGCTGAGAGCCAGCGGCGTGCGCAAACTATGGCGCAGCGAGGTGATCCTGCACCCCCCGGGTGGGGCGAGTCACGGCATGTACGGCAGCGGGATGCTGGTGGCCAACCCGCCCTGGGGTGTCAGCGACAGCATGCAGGCCGCCATCGCTGACTGGCTGCCGCTGCTCGGTGACGCAGCGCGCCACGAGCAGCGCTGGTGGGTCGAGGAGTAGCGCCTGGTCGTCGGTGATCTGGCCAGACGCCAATCGGGTCATGGTGCCTCGAACATCAAGCGAAAGCCCACCGGTGAGGTTCGGTCGATGGATGAGAGGCCGGCGATTTCCTGCAAGGCGGCGATGCCGTCCTCGAAGCCCAGCGATTCTGCGCTTAGCCATACCGGCTGATCCGATACCACCAGCCAGCGTGTGTCGGCGAGTCTTGCCACCAGTACCTGGGCCTCCTGCTCGGTCGACGCCGAGCCGAGACTGATATCGACCGGGATACTGGTCGCCAGGGTCTCGCCTACGTCAAGTGAATCGAAGCTGGAGGTATCTACCTGGGCCGAGATCGCGAAGCTG
The DNA here is from genome assembly GCF_003056325.1 of Halomonas sp. BN3-1. NCBI lineage: Bacteria > Pseudomonadati > Pseudomonadota > Gammaproteobacteria > Oceanospirillales > Halomonadaceae > Halomonas > Halomonas sp. BN3-1. Next base: position 102,050 of record NZ_PYVV01000012.1, read on the forward strand.
GCCGCGGCCAGCAGGTGCTCGAGCATCCGTTCATCACGGATATCGATGCCCGTGTCCAGCGATTCTGTGGCCACCTCGATGGTGACCTTGCCGTTATCGTCGATATCGCCGGACAGACCGTCCAGGTGGTGGGTCTCACCTATGCTCTGGTTTTTCACCGAGCCGAACCACAGGCGTGAATCGTCACCGGACAGCTGCCAGTCCGCCAGGGCGGAAAGCGAGACGCTGCCTAGCGCCATTGCGACAACCAGGGGAAGAGCTTTCATGGGGACTCCTGTGGGCAAGGGGGCACTGCCCACAGTGTAGCGGGTATGACAGATGCCCTGGACGAGCCCTCGGTCCGGCCGGCCGGGGGGCGGATGCCTGGCACCAGTGATGGCGGACGCCTAAGGCGCCCCATGTCGGCGCCAGGCGTGGCTTCGCCATCACTGAAGGGATGGCGAGGCGATCGCTGGCGCATGAACGTCGGTAAGTGCTCGCTATCGGTGAAGCGTCTGTTTTAAAGGCTTTTGTGCATTTTCAGGCATTCACTTGCCGATACAGAAGCTGCCGAAGATCTCACCCAGCAGATCGTCGGCGCTGAACTCGCCGGTGATCTCCCCCAGCGCCTGCTGGGCATCACGCAGGTCCTCGGCCAGCAGCTCGCCCGCGCCATAGCCTTCGAGTTGTGCATGGCCGTTGTCGAGGGCCTCGCGGGCGCGGTCAAGGGCGTCCAGGTGACGACGCCGAGCCGAGAAGCGGCCTTCGGTGGTGGACTGAAAGCCCATGATCTCCTTGAGGTGAGACTTGAGGTTATCCACACCCTGGCGTGATCTGGCGGAGAGCCGCAGCGTAGGAGGTGTTGTGGATAAATCGAGTCCCGGTGCTTCACCGCTCTGGTCCACCTTGTTGCGCACCAGGGTCAAGCGTGAGGCGTCCGGCAGGCGCTCGACGAATTCCGGCCAGATGGCCATGGGGTCGGTGGCCTCGGTGGTGGTGGCGTCCACCAGCAGCAGGACCCGGTCGGCCTTCTCGATTTCGCTCCAGGCGCGGGCCACGCCGATCTTTTCCACCGCGTCGGGGGTGTCGCGCAGGCCGGCGGTGTCGATGATGTGCAGCGGCATGCCGTCCAGATGGATATGTTCTCGCAACACGTCCCGGGTGGTGCCCTCGATATCGGTGACGATGGCGGTGTCCTGTTCGGTCAGCGCATTGAGCAGGCTCGACTTGCCGGCATTGGGCCGTCCGGCGATGACCACGCTCATGCCCTCGCGCATCAGTGCGCCCTGGCCGGCACTGCGACGCACCTCGGCGAGCTCCGTCATGAGCGCGCCAAGCTTGGCCGCGACATGGCCATCGGCGAGGAAGTCGATCTCCTCCTCGGGGAAGTCGATGGCCGCCTCGACGTACATGCGCAGCTCGATCAGGCCCTGGACCAGCGACTGCACGCGGGTGGAGAACTCGCCCTGCAAGGAGCGCAAGGCATTTTCGGCGGCGCCACGGGAGCTGGCGTCGATCAGATCGGCGATGGCCTCGGCCTGGGCCAGGTCGAGCTTGTCATTGAGAAAGGCGCGCTCGGAGAACTCACCCGGGCGGGCCAGCCGTGCCCCCAGCGCCACACAGCGCTCGAGCAGCATGTCCATGATCACCGGGCCGCCGTGACCCTGAAGTTCCAGCACGTCTTCGCCGGTGAAGGAGTGTGGCCCTTCGAAAAACAGCGCGATGCCTTCATCGATTACCCCGTTATCGCCCCTGAACGGTCCGTAGAAGGCCTGGCGCGCGTCCGGTACCTGGCCCAGCATGGCGCTGGCAATCGCGCCACAGGCGGGCCCCGAGACGCGTATGATGCCGACGCCGCCCCGACCCGGCGGCGTGGCGAGGGCGCAGATGCTGTCCTGGGTGTAGAGAGGCGTGGTCATGGTCAGACTCCTTGATGATCGGGCGTATTGTCAGGCGCAGCGCCTGGCTTTGCCAGTCCGGCTGGTGTGGCCAACGGCTGTGGCCAGAGGTGCGGGCCCTGAAACGCCAGACCCCCGCCGAAGCGGGGGTCTGGAAGCGTCATGCATGAGGACTTACTTGGTGTTCATGCCCTTGCCGACGCTGGGGTCTTCCTCGATCTTGCGGGTGATCACGTACTGCTGAATGATCGAGATGCAGTTGTTGCACACCCAGTAGATGACCAGACCGGCCGGGAACCACAGGAAGAAGAAGGTGAAGACGATCGGCAGCATCTTCATGATCTTCGCCTGCATCGGGTCCGGAGGCGTCGGGTTGAGCATCTGCTGAACGAACATGGAGGCGCCCATCAGGATCGGCAGGACGAAGTAGGGGTCCTTCACCGACAGGTCCTGGATCCACAGCATGAAGGGCGCGTGACGCAGTTCCACGGACTCCAGCAGCATCCAGTACAGCGCGATGAACACCGGCATCTGTATCAGGATCGGCAGACAGCCGCCCAGCGGATTGATCTTTTCCTTCTGGTAGAACTTCATCATCTCCTGGGACATCTTCTGGCGGTCGTCGCCGAAGCGTTCCTTGAGACGCTGCATTTCCGGGCCAAGCTTGCGCATGCGTGCCATGGACTTGTAGGCCTTGGCAGACAGCGGCCACAGGGCAGCCTTGACCATGATGGTCAGGATGACGATGGACCAGCCCCAGTTGCCGATCAGATCGTGGATGTGATCGAGCAGCCAGAACAGCGGATTGGCGATGAACCACAGCCAGCCGAAGTCGACGGTCAGCTCCAGGTTCGGTGCCACGGCCTCAAGCCGCTCCTGCACCTTGGGGCCCATGTAGAGGGTGGCACCCAGGGTGGCGTCGGCTCCCGGTGCCAGGGTCTGGGCCTGGCCGGCGAAGGCGGCCACGTTGCGGTCCTGACTGTCGGTGGCGGCGTAGAACAGGTTGTCCTGCTGCTGCGGCGGTACCCAGGCGGAGGTGAAGTAGTGCTGGATGATCGCGACCCAGCCGCCCTCGACCTCGCGGTTCTGGAAGTTGCCTGCCTGGATGTCCTCGAAGTCGATCTTCTCGTAGCGGTTCTCCGGTGAGGAGTACGCCGCGCCGAGGAAGGAGCGCATGCCCATCTTGGGGCCGGTGGACGGATCCGGGTTGTTGTCGCGGGCCAGTTGGCCGATGAAGCGTGCGCTGACCGGCTCCTCTCCAGCGTTGGCAAGCAGGTAGCTGACGTCGACTGCGTAGTCGTCACGACTGAAGGTGAAACGCTTGACGATATCGATGCCATTGACGGTGGCGGTCATGTCCACCTGCAGGCTGTCCTGGCCGTCGGCCAGGCGGTACTCGGTCTTCTCGGGCGAGAAGGCGATACGACCGCTGTTGCCGTCAAGCTGCAGTCCAGAGCGAGCGACGTAGCTCAGGGTGCTGTTGTTGGACAGCAGCACGTAGGGCCGATCCCCATCCTGGCTCATCAGATGCTGGGGGAGGGCGGCGTAGACGATGTCGCCACCCTGGGGGTCGATACGCACGTCGAGGACGTCGGTGATGACCGCAATGAGATCTCGACTGTTGGCAGCGGGCTCGCTGCTGCCGGGCAGCTCGCTGCCGACATCATTGGCCGAGCTGGGTGCCGCCAGGCCTTCCGACGTGGAGGCGTCGGCACCGTTTGAGGTCGCGTTGCTGGTGATCGCCGGAGCATCCGGGGTGCTGGGCGGCTGACCGTAGTCCTGGTTCCACTGCACCATGATCAGGTAGGCGAGCACCGCCAGGGGGATCAGCAGGAGTAGTCGTTTTACGTCCATGAAGGGTCTGCCCGAAGGGAAGTGAACATGCCGATGGCGCCACGCGAGACGCCTACATGAGATACACGAAAGCCTGCCGGAGGCAGGCCAGTATTCGTACGGAAACGTTCCGCGTCGCGAGAGGTGACGTCAAGGGGCCGGAAGAGGGACTCATTCATGCTCGGACGAAGTGTGTTCGGCATTGAAGAGCCTCTTGCTGCTAGTTACGGCTTTGCTTCGGCTGTGACCGAGTGTCACCCCGGGTGTCACTCGCGTGGCGAGGTGTCGTCGATGTCCGCGAGGGACGAGTCGACTTCTCGGCCTCGCGCTCGAGACGACGCCACATGCCGAACAGCTGGCGCAGCACGGTGTCGTTGTCGACCTCGTTGACGCCACGCCTGGCCAGCAAGACGATATCCACGGCGGGAAGTCGATGCTGTGCATGCCGAACGGACTCACGAGCCAGTCGTTTCAGTCGATTGCGATCGACGGCCCGGCGTACGTTCTTCTTGCTGAAGACCAGGCCCAGGCGAGGGTGTCCCAAGTCATTGGGAATCGCCAACGCCATCAGGCCCTTGCCGTGAACCTTGTAGACCGCCCCATCGAACACCTGGCGGTAGTCCCCGGCAGTCAGCAAGCGGCATTGCCGGGGAAAGGTCAGACAGGCCACGAAGGACCTGCGCTTAGGCGCTCAGGCGCTTGCGGCCCTTGGCACGGCGACGTGCCAGAACGGCGCGGCCGTTTTTGGTGGCCATGCGAGCACGGAAGCCGTGCGCGCGCTTGCGCTTGAGAACGCTCGGTTGAAATGTGCGCTTCATAACTCGTTAATCCCACAGTGGTTTTTTGGAACGGATAGACATCCAGAGGCTCCCGGAATCCGCTCGGGCCCCCGGGGGTATTCGGCTCAAGACCGGATATTTTAGTGATTTCAAGCCCTGGGTGCAATCTTTTCGCGGGCCAGAAAGCAGGTTTCAGGGTGTTCGCCCCTGCCAGTCCGGACCAGACGGCTGGGGATAACTCTTGCTCGAGCCGAACCGGCGGGTGAACAAGCCACCTGGGACCGGCCTCGCGACATGACCCACTGCCTACATAACAATAAAGAGAAGTTCTTGACTGATGTTGTTATTACTACTGGGGATAGTTTTTGTGGATAAGCGTGTTCTCGTATGAAATTTCAACATGTTGCGTTGCATATAAAAGTGTGGAGAAAACGTTGAGACCGCGGGGAGGAGCGGTGTGGTTCCGGTGGATCAATGATGAGATTGTCCACAGGGGCTAGTTCGCCAGCAAGTTGTTCCAGCACAACTCCGAATGGCGTACAAGGGTTTTCCACAGCTAGGTTTCGGTGCCGTTCTCGTGTGGATAACTCGTGGTGACAAGGCTACAATGTGCGGTCGTTCTTCAACCAAGGTAGCTCGCGTGTCGCTCGCTCTCTGGCAACAGTGTCTACAAACCCTTCAGGATGAACTGAGCTCGCAGCAGTTCAACACCTGGATTCGCCCTCTGCAGGCGGAAGAAGGGGAGTCCAATCAGCTCAGGCTGCTGGCACCCAACCGCTTCGTGCGCGATTGGGTCAGTGACAAGTACGCCAAGCGTATCAGTGAACTGATGCGGGAGTTGGCGCCGGCCAAGCCGCCCAAGGTGATGCTGACGGTGGGCAGTCGTCGTGCTGCGCCGGCCCCACCCCAGACTCGCGAACTCGGCGATCCTGTCTCCGCCGCTCCGGCCCGCTCGGCGGCCGTGCACACCAGCTCCCGCGGCGATGTGGGGGATGAGCGCGAGGTCGACCGCCTGCGCGACGAAGGCGGTGAGGCGCCGGTCACGCGTCCACCCGGTGGTGAGCGTCAGGTTCAGGTCGAGGGCAGTCTCAAGCACTCCAGTGGCCTGAATCCCAACTTCACCTTCGAGACGTTTGTCGAGGGCAAGTCCAACCAGCTTGCCAGGGCGGCATCCCGCCAGGTGTCGGAGAACCCTGGGGGAGCCTACAACCCGCTGTTTCTGTATGGTGGCGTCGGCCTCGGTAAGACCCACCTGATGCATGCGGTGGGCAATGCCCTGGCGGGGCGTCGCGAGAACGCTCGGGTGGTGTATCTTCACTCGGAGCGCTTCGTGGCCGATATGGTCAAGGCCCTTCAGCTCAACGCCATCAATGACTTCAAGCGCTTCTATCGCAGCGTCGACGCGCTGTTGATCGATGACATCCAGTTCTTCGCCGGCAAGGAGCGCTCCCAGGAGGAGTTCTTCCACACCTTCAATGCCTTGCTTGAGGGTGGCCAGCAGATGATCCTGACCTCGGATCGCTATCCGAAGGAAATCAGCGGCGTCGAGGAGCGCCTCAAGTCCCGTTTTGGCTGGGGGCTGACGGTGGCGATAGAGCCGCCTGAGCTCGAGACTCGGGTGGCGATCCTGATGAAGAAGGCCGACCAGGCCAAGGTGGATCTACCCCATGATGCGGCTTTCTTCATCGCCCAGAAGATTCGCTCCAACGTGCGTGAACTGGAAGGGGCGCTGAAGAAGGTCATCGCCGATTCCCACTTCATGGGCAAGTCGATCACCCAGGACTTCATCCGCGAATCGCTCAAGGATCTGCTCGCCCTGCAGGACAAGCAGGTAGGCGTGGACAACATCCAGCGTACCGTGGCGGAGTACTACAAGATCAAGCTGGCGGACCTGCTGTCCAAGCGGCGTTCACGCTCCGTGGCGCGCCCGCGACAGGTCGCCATGGCCCTGGCCAAGGAACTGACCAATCACAGTCTTCCGGAAATCGGCGACGCCTTCGGCGGCCGAGACCACACCACCGTGCTACATGCCTGTCGCAAGGTGCAGGCGCTGCAGGAAGAAAGCGCCGATATTCGAGAAGACTACAAGAATCTGTTGCGGCTTTTGACCAGTTAACGTCTCTACGTCATCAACCGCGTGACCGTCTCACTCTCCCGGACAAGAAGTGGAGCCGACATGAAATTTTCCATCTCCCGCGAAGCGCTGCTGCGCCCGCTGACGCTGGTGGCCGGTGTGGTCGAGCGCCGTCAGACGTTACCGGTGCTCTCCAACGTGCTGATCCAGGTCGAACAGGACGAGGTCGCCTTGACCGGCACCGACCTGGAAGTCGAACTGGTCGGCCGCACCGTGGCCAGCCAGGTGGATGAGCCTGGCGCCATCACGGTGCCCGCGCGCAAGCTGATGGACATCTGCAAGTCCTTGCCAGACCAGTCCGAGCTGGAGCTGTCCATAGAGGACGGGCGGGCCGTGCTGCGCAGTGGCCGTTCACGCTTTACCCTGTCCACGCTTCCGGTCGCCGAGTTTCCGAATATTGAAGATGGTCAGAGCAGTGTCGAACTGGCGTTGCCGCGGGGGACCCTCAAGCAGCTGATCGACGCCACCTCGTTCGCCATGGCGCAGCAGGACGTTCGCTACTATCTGAATGGCCTGCTGCTGGAGTTCGCCCCGAACCTGGTCCGCACCGTGGCTACCGACGGCCACCGCCTGGCGGTCAGCTCTCGCCCCGTGGAGATCAACATTGAGTCGGCCCAGAAGCTGATCGTTCCGCGCAAGGGTGTACTCGAACTGGTGCGACTGCTCGACGATTCTGAAGAGCCTGTCAGCCTGACCCTGGGCTCTACCCATATCCGTGCTCACACCGGGGACTTCACCTTCACCTCCAAGCTGGTGGACGGCAAGTTCCCGGACTACGAGCGGGTCGTGCCCAAGGGCGGCGACAAGGTCTTCATCGCCGAACGTTCGGAGTTGCGTCAGGTGCTGTCGCGTACCGCCATCCTCTCCAACGAGAAGTACCGTGGGGTGCGGCTGAATCTGGAAGAGGGCAACCTGAGGGTGATGGCCAACAACCCGGAGCAGGAAGAGGCCGAGGAAAACATCGCCATCGAATACAGCGGGCCGGCCATGGAGATCGGCTTCAACGTCGGCTATCTGATCGACGTGCTCAACGCCGTGGGTGAGGATCGCGTGCAGATGACGCTGGGCGATCCCAACAGCAGTGCGCTGATGGAAGAACCCGGTGGCGGCGATGCCCTCTATGTCGTGATGCCGATGCGCCTGTGACGGTATTCGTTGCCAGCAAGGCCTTTCCATGGCGCTAGACCGCTTGATGTTTCAAGGCCTGCGAAACTTGCAGGCCTTTGATATTTCACCATCTTCCGGGATCAACCTGATCACTGGAAGCAACGGCAGCGGCAAGACCAGCCTGCTCGAAGGTATCCACCTGCTGGGCATGGGGCGGTCCTTTCGGGCGCGTCGGCTGTCCCAGGTACTCCACCACGATGCTGACGCCCTTGTCCTGCATGGCCGCCTTGCCGGTGATCCCCCTGTATCGATCGGTTTGCGCCGCCTGCGTCAGGAGCGCGAATTGACGCTGCGCATTGGCGGTGAACGACTCGACAGGGTGTCTCGTCTGGTGGAGACCCTGCCCCTGCAGTTGATCAACCCCGACGCCTTCCGCCTGCTGGAGGGATCTCCCGCCGGCAGGAGGGAGTTCCTGGATTGGGGAGTGTTTCACGTGAAACATGACTTCCTGCAGGCCTGGCAGCGTTTCCGTCGCGCCCTGAAACATCGGAATGCCCTGCTCAGGCATGGTAGAATGGAGCCTCAATCCCTGTCAGTGTGGGAGCATGAGCTGGCGCTTTCGGGCGAGCGCATGGACATCCTGCGCAGGGAATGGATCGATACCTTTATCCCGGTATTCGAGGAAACGCTGGAAGGGCTGATTTCACTGCCATCGCTGACGCTACGCTATAGCCGTGGCTGGGATCGACAGCGAGATCTGGCCGAGGTGCTCGAGCAGGGACGCGACACCGATCGTCAGATGGGCTTTACCCAGCAGGGGCCCCAGCGAGCGGATCTGGCGATTCGACTCGGCAAACGACCAGCGGTCGAAGTGCTTTCACGAGGACAACAGAAACTCGTCGTGAGCGCACTGAAGCTTGCCCAGGGACGGTTACTCGAGAAGATGACTAGCAGGACCTGTCTCTACTTGATCGACGATCTGCCCGCCGAACTGGACCAGAACCACCGAAGGATCTTTTGCCAGTGGCTGGAGCGGATGCGCTGCCAGGCCTTCATCACCAGCGTGGATCACGAGGTACTGGCCGACCTGTGGCAACCCGATACGCCGATGGCAATGTTTCACGTGAAACAAGACGCTGACGGCTTCGGCCAGCTGCAGGCCATAGACAGACAGACTTCACGACGGAGTGGTCAATGAGCGAACATGCTTACGACTCATCGAGCATCAAGGTACTGAAAGGCCTGGATGCCGTACGCAAGCGGCCCGGGATGTACATCGGCGATACCGATGATGGTACCGGCCTGCATCACATGGTGTTCGAGCTGGTGGACAACTCCATCGACGAAGCGCTGGCCGGCCACTGTAGCGAGATCAGGGTGATCATCCATCCGGATGAGTCGATCACCGTCAGTGACAATGGCCGTGGCATTCCTACCGATATTCATGAAGAGGAAGGCGTATCGGCGGCCGAAGTGATCATGACGGTGTTGCACGCGGGCGGTAAGTTCGATGACAACTCCTACAAGGTATCTGGCGGCCTGCACGGCGTCGGTGTCTCGGTGGTCAATGCGCTGTCTGAAGAGCTCAAGCTGACCATCTGGCGTGCTGGCAAGGTCCACGAGCAGATCTATCGTCACGGTGTCCCCGAGTCGCCGCTGGCTGTGGTGGGGCAGACCGAGCAGACCGGTTCGCGGGTGCACTTCCGTCCGTCTCCCGAGACCTTCGCCAATATCGAGTTTCACTACGATATTCTGGCCAAGCGTCTGCGTGAGCTGTCGTTTCTGAATTCTGGTGTGGCTATCCGCCTGCTGGACGAGCGTAGCGGCAAGGAAGAGCTGTTTCACTATGAAGGTGGCCTGAAGGCCTTCGTCGACCACCTCAACACCAACAAGACCGTTCTCAACCCCGTCTTCCACTTCAATGTGGAGCGGGAAGATGGCGTGGCGGTTGAGGTGGCGATGCAGTGGAACGATACCTTCGCCGAGAACATCTTCTGCTACACCAACAACATCCCTCAGCGGGATGGCGGTACCCACCTGGCCGGTTTCCGCGCTTCACTGACTCGTACGCTCAATCACTATATTGAAGCGGAAGGGTTGCTGAAGAAGACCAAGGTGAACACCTCCGGTGACGACGCCCGTGAGGGCCTGACCGCGATCATCTCGGTCAAGGTGCCGGACCCGAAGTTTTCCTCCCAGACCAAGGACAAGCTGGTCTCTTCCGAGGTAAAAACTGCGGTAGAACAAGAACTTGGTCGGTCTTTCTCGGAGTATCTGGTAGAGAAGCCCAACGAAGCCAAGGCCATCGTCAACAAGATGCTGGACGCTGCCAGGGCCCGCGAGGCGGCGCGCAAGGCGCGTGATATGACCCGCCGCAAGGGTGCCCTGGACATCGCAGGGCTGCCGGGCAAACTGGCCGACTGTCAGGAAAAGGACCCCGGTCTGTCCGAACTCTACCTGGTCGAGGGTGACTCGGCCGGGGGTAGTGCGAAGCAGGGGCGTGATCGGCGTACCCAGGCTATCCTGCCGCTCAAAGGCAAGATCCTCAACGTCGAGAAGGCACGCTTCGACAAGATGCTGTCGTCTGCGGAAGTCGGGACGCTCATCACTGCCCTGGGCTGTGGCATTGGCCGTGAGGAGTTCAATCCGGACAAGCTGCGCTATCACTCGATCATCATCATGACCGATGCGGACGTGGACGGTTCGCATATTCGGACCCTGCTGCTGACGTTCTTCTTCCGTCAGATGGCGGAGTTGATCGAACGCGGGCATGTGTTTATCGCCCAGCCGCCGCTGTACAAGATCAAGCGTGGCAAGCAGGAGCTCTACCTCAAGGACGAGCAGGCGATGATCGACTACCTGACCACCACCGCCCTGGACGGGGCGCGGTTGTGCGTCAGTGAAGATGCGCCTGGAATCAGCGGGGCTCAGCTCGAGACTCTGGTGAACCAGTACCGTGATGTGATGAAGCGCATCGATCGTCTGTCGCGGGTCTATCCCAGCGAGGTGCTGCGCAAGATCGTCCATGCGGCACATCTTGACGGCGAAAACAGCCTCCGTGATCGCGGCACCATGCAGAACTGGATCGAGTTCCTGCAGAAGGAAATGGACGATCTGGTAGCCTACGAGGGTGGACCGCGTTACACCTTCTCGTTGCAGGAAGACAATGAACGCGGGTTCTTCCTGCCGGCGGTAACCTTGATTGCCCATGGCGTGACCACCGACTACGTCTGGGGCCTGGACTTCTTCACCAGCGCCGACTATCGCGCCATCGCTGGCCTCGGTGAGACGCTGGATGGGCTGCTGGAAGAGAGCGCCTATATCGCCCGTGGTGAGCGCAAGAAGCCGGTCAAGACCTTCTATGAGGCGCTGGATTGGCTGATGAATGAGGCGCAGCGTGGTCTGTCGATCCAGCGCTACAAGGGCCTGGGAGAGATGAACCCGGAGCAGTTGTGGGAAACCACCATGGATCCCAATACGCGTCGTATGCTGCGGGTCTCCATCGAAGATGCCGTCGCCGCCGACATGATGTTCAACACCCTGATGGGTGATGAAGTCGAACCGCGTCGTGACTTTATCGAGCGCAACGCTCTGGTGGCCAATCTGGACATCTAGTGCAGAAGGAAGACCCAGGCCCATGGCCTCGATGTTTCACGTGAAACATCACGCGACAAAACCCCGATCTTCAGGATCGGGGTTTTTTCTTTTTTAGTATCAGTAGCTTGCCAGAGGCCGGATGGTTGGATGGCTGGGGGACTGGTTTCTTGAAAGGCCCGCTATGAGAGGGCGGGATGCACCAGGCTTCTATTGCCATCCGGCGAGGGTGTATCGCGAATGTGCAAAGACAGATCTGACAACACGCCATACGCTGGGGTAGTCCGATTCTGCTGGCGAACGCGGTGAGTGGGTGGTGAGTGGGCGCGGTGTGTCCGATGGAAGTCAGTGGACGTCGATGGACGTCAGTAGAGGAAAGACGAAGGCGCGGTGTCTCCATGGCGGTTGCACGGTGGGCAGGCGCTTGAGGACAGCGGCGCAGCCTGCACGTTTCACGTGAAACATCTGGCGATATAAGGTCCAGCTGCTCAAGCCAGGACTCACGCCTCTTTGATACCAAATGTCTGGTCGATATCAGCATTCGTGCCGACTACGGGGGAGTACCCGAGCTTCAGGAAGATACTCGGAGGAAGGTATCTGGCTTGCGCGATCACATGTGAAGTGGTCGAAGAGGCGGCGTATCGATACTGCTGGCGTCATCTCGAAGAAGGGGATGGAAGGAGGGAATCAGAAAGGGAGGAATGGAGGTGTTGTTGGAAGGATCTGTTGGAAGGGAGGGGGAAGGGATGGTGGGAAGGGGGGGACAGACGAGAGCGTACGACAATCCATCGTCGGGCTGCGTCTATGACCTCGCTCCTCCGCAACGTTTCACGTGAAACATCACGGCATCAGACCTGAGATTCCAAGGCTGGGACCGTGTCTGGCTATCCGCATCTTGCGATTTGCGTCTTGCCATCTGTGTCTTGCTGCCTGGATCTTGTTACACGCGTCTTGTTATCCACGTCATGTTATTTGGGGCCTGATGAGTCTCTCGCTTAAGACGGGTACCTTGGTTGTCGCACTATATGGAACGTGCGGGAACCTGTCCGGAGGGGGCTCGATACATTGCACTCGCAGTCATCACGGAAAGACCGACAGTTGAGCACCACGACCTCCCGGGCGGGTAAGTCGCAAGAGCTTTCCCGTGCTCTAACCTGTTGTTTGGACGTTGATATACGAAAAATGCGTGCGCCCATGTTTCACGTGAAACATGGGGCTCGGCAGTTGCAGACAGATGAAGGGAGAGCCAAGTCGTCGGCCAGGCCTGGAGGCTCGCCGAGGGGTGACGAGGGGGCGAGCCTGATGCAGAGTGCTTTCAGGTATCCAGGTTTCCTTGCAGCAGTTGGTCGACAAAACCAGCCAGATCGTCATGGACCTCTGCCTCGCTGTCTGTCCGGCCAAGTTCTGGATGCTTGGCTAGTGTGCGCCCGCCCTTGCCGGTACGCACCAATGCAAGGCGGCAGCCCATGGCAGCGCCTGCCTCGAGATCTCGGTAGCTGTCGCCCACCATCCAGGCGCCTTCCAGGCTGTCGAGTGCAAGCGCATCCTGTATCTGGCGGAGCAGACCGGGCAAGGGTTTGCGGCAATCACAGCGGTCCTCGCTAATGTGAGGGCAGTAGGCGATATGCTCGATCCGACCGCCCTCGGCCTCCACCAGGCTCAGCATCCTGGTGTGCATGGCTTCAAGCGTTGCTTCATCGTAGTAGCCGCGCGCGATGCCTGACTGGTTGGTGGCAACAGCGACGGTCCAGCCCTGTTGGGACAAACGGGCGATGGCGGTGATGGCGCTGGGGTAGGGGACCCACTCGGCGAGCGACTTGATGTAGTTGTCGGAGTCCTGATTGATCACTCCGTCACGGTCGAGAATGACGAGTCGTGGGGCCATGGGTCTACCTGGTCTGTGCGAAGGGTAAGGGTGGTTGCTGTCACGCAATCGGCCCAGTGTAGGGGCATGTTTCACGTGAAACAATCAGGTGCTGACGAGGCCGTGTCTGTGGCTCTCATTGCAGTTCTTGCCAACCCCGCCGCTGTTGCTGTCTGTCTCACCCTTTGCCAGTGGAAGCTCGTGCTATTCCCCCCATGTCGAGGGCGTAACAAGGGTCTCATGCAAGGGGCTCATACAAGGGTGTCATGCAAGCCCTTTCCAGCGGCAACCATCCCAGGTTCTACCGTACTCAGTAAGCCAGGGATCGCGCGATCCCTGCCCCCTTTGCTGTCGCTGGCAGCGCCTAGTCCAAAAGTGGTGGCGACGTAGTGTCGGTGTCCAAGCCTGTCGCGCCGGCTGTCGCCAGTGCTGTGGGTATCGAGTCCTTCAGGTGATCGAGCAATGCTCGTACCCGCATTGGCGGATCCCGTCCTGGAAGCAGCGCATGGATGCTGATGTCTGGCAGCGACCAGTCCTCGAGCACGGGGAGCAACCTGCCGGCTTCCAGCGAGGCCCCGACGATGGAACGGGAGGTATGAAGGATGCCGATACCTGCCTCTGCCGCGATCACCAGTGCGTGCCCATAGTTCGCTCTGTAGCTTCCGCTGACCGGCACGTTGTGAACCTCGTCGCCACGGCGAAGTGGCCAGCGCTGAATACCCTGGAACCGTGTGTAGTGAAGGCAGTTGTGGTGCAGCAGGTCCAGTGGGTGACGCGGTACACCCTGGCGTTGAAGATAGGCCCTCGACGCCACCAGCATGCGCTGATCTGCGGCCAAGGGATGGGCGACCAAGCGAGAGTTCTCGAGCACCCCGACTCGCACTGCCAGATCGTGCCCGGACGAGGCGATATCGACAAAGCGGTCGTCGAAGTCAGCGTCCACTTCAATGTCTGGATGACGATCGAGAAATTCGGGGAGGAAGGGCGCAATATGGATTCGGCCGAAATTGACCGGTAGTGATAGGCGGATCAGTCCTCGCGGTCGGTCACTGATGTCCTGCAAGGTATCCGCCGCCTTGTCGAGTAACCGTAGAGCAGGGACGGCGCGTTCCAGGTAGGTGCGGCCCGCCAGGGTCAGGGAAACCTCACGGGTGGACCGGTGCAACAGCTTCGTCCCGAGCCGAGACTCCAGCGCATCGAGGCGACGGCTGACCGCGCCGCTGGTGAGGTTGAGTTGCTCGCCGGCCGCACGCAGTGAGCCATATCTTGCCACTTCAACCAGGGCAAGCAGTCCAGCGACCAGTGTGTCGTGATGGGATGGCATGGTGCACTCTCGTCCAGAGGCAGGGGTTGGTCATTGCACGAGTCGCCATGGGGCCAGGGTCGATGCAGTCGGTTTCGCCCAAGTCTTCCTGCCGACCTCACGCAAACAGAGGCACGTGTGGCGCCACGACGGGCGAACTCCTGGTGTGGATGACCACCTTTCAGAGACCATGACCTTGCTTAGGCGCGGTAAGGTCCAGGCGTCGGCTGGGTGTCGGGGCCTTATTGTTGAGTCTAGCGCAAGACAGTACTCCGTGAGCTTCGCTACTGCGCTGGTCTCGGACGGGCCAGGATAGGGGAAGACCAACGAGGAGGTTGTTCCCATGTTACTGGAAGCTCGTCTACGTCCATTGGTATCGCTACGTCACTTTCGTCAATTCCGCTCTGACAGGGTGGGGCCTGAAGGAATCCATGAATACCAGGTAGCACGCCGTGACCTGGCCAGTGAAGAAGTGCGTGTCAGGGTCGCTGCAGTGGGGCTGAACTACCGCGACAGGGCGCTGCAGGACGGCAGCTATCTGCCGCAGATGCCACGCCCCTTCGTGCCGCTGTCAGAAGGCTCCGGGGTGGTGCTGGAAACGGGAAGGGATGTCGTTGATCTCGAGGTGGGACAACCGGTGCTCGGCCACTACACCATCGATTGGATATCTGGTGCTTTCAAGGAGTCCTATCACGTCTCAAAGCTGGGCGGTCCTGGTGATGGCTGGTTGTCGGAGGAGGTCATCGTTCCCCGTCGTGCGCTGGTTGCCGTGCCAACTGGCTGGCGGCTCGAGGAAGCCGCTGCATTGGCGATCTCCGGCGTCACGGCCTGGAAGTCGCTTGGCGACCTGGATGAGCTGAAGGGCCGTTACCTGCTGTTGGCGGGAACCGGCAACGTGTCGCTGCAGGCCCTGCAGATGGCGGCTGCGGCCGGTGCTCGGCCTATCGTGGTGACGTCGCGACCCGCTCTGGCATCACGGCTCAGGGATCTAGGCGCGGTAGCGGTGATCGGTCGGGAGGGCGGGGCGGCCGACGTGGCGTCCCAGGTGATGGCCATCACCGAGTCCGTGGGCGTAGGGCGTGCCATCGATGTGGTGGGCGGGCAGTTTCTGGTCGATGCCATTCTGCCGTCCATGGCTACCAATGGGCATGTCGCCCTGGTGGGCTTTCTCGAGAGTGGCCGTGTCGAGGGTGATCTGGTGGGACCGGCGATTCGCAAGTTGCTGCATCTGGAAGGGATCAGCGTCGGCAGCCGTGACGATCTGGAGGCCATGCTCCGTTATATGGATCGCCACGGACTCAGGCCCGCTATCGGACGTCGCCTGAGCGCCGACGACTTGCCTGAGTGGCTCGCCAACGGCGCCGCGGTCAGTGGCTTGCGTTCGGGCACCATAGGCGAGCGTCGTCCGAGCGTGGGCCTGTCGGCAACTGACTCGCAGGACAATGATCTCGAACTGGGCAAGACGGTAGTGATCATGGATCAGCGGCTGGCGGAACGTATCGCTGAGTAAAGCGGCGGAGGCGGGGCGCTGAGTAGAGCGGCGGAATCGGGGCGCAGAGTAGCGCGGCGGAGGCGGGGCGCTGAGTAGAGCGACGGAGGCGGGGCGCCAAGAAAAGCAGAGGTCGTGAGGCTCAGGGCTCGCGTCGGGGTACAAGCAACAGGCGGCGTACTGGAGGTACATCAAGCGGGGCGGGTTTCACGTGAAACATGAGAGCCTGCCCTTGCCTGTACTCCTGTATGTTCCACGTGAAACATTGTCGCCGCCGGCGCTTTCTATCTGGGTAATGTTCCACGTGAAACGTCGGTGGCGAGTGTCACTCTGCACGGCCAGGTTTGACTCTCCAGGCGACATCCCATTGGCTCACTCCTGCGTTCGTAGCGGCCGTGGTATCCCCTATGAAGGGCTCAGGAGCTTTGGGGCCGTGGGCCAGGCGGGCTCAACCTGTCGATATAAAAAAGGCCGGCCCCTTGCGGGACCGGCCTCGTTGCCACCAGGGGCTGGATTACTGCTGCAGTTCGGCGATATCCGCTACTTCGAGGAACAGCGCCTGGAGGCTTGCCAGCAGGGCCAGACGATTGGCACGAACGGCTTCGTCTTCGGCCATGACCATCACCTGGTCAAAGAAGGCATCCACCGGTGCCCGAAGGCTTGCCAGCACGTCCAGGGCGTCGCTGTAGCGGGCTTGCTGGAACAGCGGAGCGACCTGCTCCTGGCAAGCTGCCACGGCGTTCTTGAGGGCCTTCTCGGCGTCCTCGGAGAGCAGGCTCTCGTCGACCTCGGTGCGTCCATCGTGATCCTGCTTGGACAGGATGTTGCCGACACGCTTGTTGGCGGCGGCCAGGGCGGCGGCTTCATCACGCGTGGCGAACTGCGCCACGGCGCGCAGGCGACGGGCGAAGTCCAGCGGGCGGGTCACCGGGCGTGCACGCACCGCCAGGTAAACCTCGGCACCGATCCCTTCGTCCTGGGCCCAGGCACGGAAGCGATCGAGCATGTAGCCAAGGACGTCATCGACCAGGCCGTCTGCCTTGGGCAGCGCCTCATGCTGGGCCACGGCCAGCTCGAGCAGCTCGCGCAGGTCCAGATCGAGCTCACCCTTGACCAGGATATTGAGCACGCCGATGGAAGCACGGCGCAGGGCGAAGGGGTCCTTGGTACCGCTGGGGCGCTGGCCGATGCCGAAGATCCCGGTGATGGTGTCCAGGCGATCGGCGATGGCCAGCGCCTGACCGGTCAGGGTCTGGGGGATGGCGTCGCTGGCAAACCGCGGCAGGTACTGTTCTTCCAGCGCGCGTGCGACCTCGGCGTCTTCGCCATCGTGCTCGGCGTAGTAGCGCCCCATGATGCCCTGAAGCTCCGGGAACTCGAGCACCATTTCGGTGACCAGATCACACTTGGCCAGGGCCGCAGCACGGCGAGCGCGGGACTCGTCACCGCCGGTGCGGCTGGCGATGTGCGCGGCCACGTTGGCACTGCGTCTGGCCTTGTCGGCGAGGGTCCCGAGCTGCTTCTGGAACACCACGCTGGAGAGGCCCTCGATGCGCTCGGCGAGCGGGCGTTTGCGGTCGGTCTCGTAGAAGAAGGCGGCATCGGCCAGACGAGGGCGAATCACCTTCTCGTTGCCGGCGATGACCTTGTCCGGCTCGCGGCTGTCGATATTGGACACGGTAATGAAGGCGGGCTTGAGCTTGCCGTCCGCATCCAGCAGGTGGAAGTACTTCTGGTTGGCCTTCATCGACGAGATCAGGCATTCCGCCGGCACCTCGAGGAAACGCTCGTCGAAGCTACCGGTCAGCGCCACCGGCCACTCGACCAGACCGCTGACTTCTTCCAGCAGGTCCTCGTCGATGACGGCGGTGGCTTCGAGCAGTTCTGCCTCGGCCAGTACCTGTTCGCGAATGCGCTCGCGACGCTTGCTGCGATCGGCCAGCACCCAGGCATCCTCCAGGGCACCGAGGTAGTCGTCGGCATGTTTCAGGGCGATGGCCTCGGGGGCGTGGAAGCGGTGTCCGCGGGTCTCGCGGCCGGCCTCAAGGCCCAGCACCGTGGCGGGTACGACCTCGTCGCCGTAGAGCGCCACCAGCCAGTGAACCGGGCGGGAGAACTCGATGCGGGAAGCGCCCCAGCGCATGTTCTTGGGCACCGGCAGGGCCGCCACAGCCTTGTCGATGATGGCGGGCAGCAGGGCGACGGTGGCCTCGCCCTGTTGCTGCTCGCGGTAGCCGAGCCAGGTGCCCTTGTCGGTCTCCAGATGGATCAGTTCATCGACGCTGACGCCGCAGGAGCGAGCAAAGCCCTGAGCTGCTTTGGTTGGCTCGCCATCCTTGAAGGCTGCCGCCAGGGCAGGCCCGCGTTTTTCGACGTCGCGGTCGGGCTGTTTGTCGGCCAGTGCCTCGACCCGTACCGCCAGCCGGCGGGGGGAGGCGTAGGCGGTGACGCCCTGGAAGTCGACGCCGGCATCGGCGAGGCCGCGACGCACGCCCTCGGCGAAGGCGTCGGAGAGAGTGTCGATGGCTCCCGGCGGAAGTTCTTCCACGCCGAGTTCAAGCAAGAGGGTGTGGGCGGCCATGCTTATGCGTCTCCCTGTGCGGCAAGGGGTTCGTCGTCGAGAAGTTCACGTCGCAGCGCTTCCGGGGCCAGCGGGAAACCGGCCGCCTTGCGTGAGGCGTAGTAGGCGTGGGCCACGTCGCGGGCCATGGTGCGCACGCGCAGGATATAGCGCTGGCGTTCGGTGACCGAGATGGCGTGACGGGCGTCGAGCATATTGAAGGTGTGGGAGGCCTTGAGTACCTGCTCGTAGGCCGGCAGCGGCAGGTTGGCGGCGAGCAGCTTCTGGCACTCGCTTTCCTGGTGGTCGAAGTTGCCGAACAGGGCGTCCACGTCGGCATGCTCGAAGTTGTAGGTGGACTGCTCGCGCTCGTTCTGCAGGTAGACGTCACCGTAGGTAACGCGGGAGCCGTCGGGTGCGATGGTCCATACCAGGTCGTAGACGCTGTCCACGTCCTGAAGGTACATGGCGATACGCTCGAGGCCGTAGGTCAGCTCACCGGTGACCGGGAAGCACTCGATGCCGCCGGCCTGCTGGAAGTAGGTGAACTGGGTCACCTCCATGCCGTTGAGCCAGACCTCCCAGCCGAGTCCCCAGGCACCCAGGGTCGGTGACTCCCAGTTGTCCTCGACGAAGCGGATGTCGTGGACCAGCGGGTCGATGCCGAGACGCTCAAGCGACCCCAGATACAGTTCCTGGAGGTTGGCCGGGGAGGGCTTCATGACCACCTGGAACTGGTAGTAGTGCTGCAGGCGATTGGGGTTTTCGCCGTAGCGGCCATCGGTGGGACGGCGAGACGGCTGAACGTACGCCGAGTTCCAGGTTTCGGGTCCGATGGAGCGCAGGAAGGTGGCCGGGTGAAAGGTGCCCGCACCGACTTCCATGTCCAGCGGCTGCATGATCACGCAGCCCTGTTCGGCCCAGTACTGTTGCAGGGCGAGGATCAGGCCCTGGAAGGTTGCCACGTCTGGCGTCGACTGTGTCATTGGGAAGCACCGTTGGCCATGAATTCACGAGCCGTCAAGTATACAATCACAGGCAATTCGGTTATAGGCACAGCGCCAACAGAGGTTTTCCCATGATCGTAGTGACAGGCGGAGCCGGCTTCATCGGTTCAAATCTGGTCAAGGCCCTCAATGACCGGGGGCGCACCGACATCCTGGTGGTGGATGACCTGCGGGACGGCACCAAGTTCGTCAACCTGGCGGACCTGACCCTCGGGGACTACATGGACAAGGACGAGTTCCTGTCCCGGGTGAAGGCCCACATGCGCGGCGAGCTGAACCAGCTTCCGCCCATCGAGGCGATCTTCCACGAAGGTGCCTGCTCGGACACCACCGAGTGGGATGGACGCTTCATGCTGGAGAACAACTTCACCTACTCCAAGGAGCTTTTGCACTTCTGCGAGCAGGAGGGCATTCCCTTCCTCTACGCCTCGTCGGCGGCCACCTACGGCGGCAGCGAGGTGTTCGTGGAGTCCCCCGAGCACGAGAAACCGCTCAACGTCTACGGCTACTCCAAGCTGCTGTTCGACCAGTACGTGCGCTCGCGCCAGGCCGAACTCAAGACCCAGGTGGTGGGCTTTCGCTACTTCAACGTCTACGGCCCCCGCGAGCAGCACAAGGGCAAGATGTCCAGCGTGGCCTTCCATCACCACACCCAGATCAGCGCAGGCGAGAACCTGCGCCTGTTCGGCGCCTGGGACGGCTACGACGCTGGTATGCAGAGCCGTGACTTTGTCTATGTCGGCGACGTGGTCGACGTCAATCTGTGGTTTCTGGACAACCCCGAGGTGTCGGGAATCTACAACCTCGGTACCGGCCGCGCCGAGCCGTTCAAGACCATCGGCGAGACGGTCATCGACTTCTACGGCAAGGGCCGCATCGACTACATCGACTTCCCGGAAGAGCTCAAGGGGCGCTACCAGAGCTACACCCGTGCCGATATCTCGCGGCTGCGCGAGGCCGGCTACGACAAGGAATTCCACACCGTGGCCGAGGGCGTGACTCGCTACCTGGAGTGGTTGAATGGCTGAAGCTGCGCCGGTCATGGCGCAGCCGCGGCTGGCGGGCCAGCGGCTGCTGGTGGTCGGTCCCAGCTGGGTCGGTGACATGGTCATGGCCCAGGGGTTGTTCAAGGCGCTGAAGCAGCAGGGCGCCACCGCCCTGGCGGTGGTGGCACCTGCCTGGTCGAGGCCGATCCTCGAGCGCATGGATGAGGTCGACGAGGTCGTCGAGCTGGCCGTCGGACACGGCGTCTTCGGCTTTTCCGCCCGACGACGGCTGGCCAGGTCGCTCAAGGGACGCTTCGATCATGCCATCGTGCTGCCGCGTTCCTGGAAGTCGGCACTGGTGCCTTTTCTGGCGCGGATACCCAGGCGAACCGGCTTCACCGGGGAGCACCGGTTTGGCCTGTTGAGCGAGCGCCGTGAGCTGCAGCGCGACGTGCTCGACCAGACCGTCAAGCGCTTCGTCTCGCTGGGGCTGCCGGCGGACGCTGCCGCTGCCGGCGACTTCGAGATTCCCCAGCCACGGCTGCGTCAGGATGCGATCAACCTGGCGCGGTTGCATGATGAACATCGACTCGGCGTGCGCCCTGCCATTGGCCTGATGCCAGGGGCGGAATATGGCCCCGCCAAGCAGTGGCCGCTGGCCTACTTCCATCGCCTGGCCGGGGAGCTGATCGCTCAAGGGTTCGAGGTAAGGGTGCTGGGTGGGCCCAAGGATCACGCGGCGGGCGAGGAGATCGTGACCGGTCTCGAGCATGCCCACAACCTGTGTGGCGAGACCCGCCTGGAGGATGCCGTCGACCTGCTTGGCGACTGTCGTCAGGTGGTGACCAATGACTCCGGGTTGATGCATGTGGCCGCCGCGGTAGGGACGCGTATCCAGGCGATCTATGGCTCCTCGTCGCCGGCCTATACGCCGCCGCTGACCGACAACGCCCGGATTCACTATCTGGCTTTGTCCTGCTCGCCCTGCTTCGAGCGACATTGCCCGCTCGGGCATACCAACTGCCTCAAGCAGATCACTGTAGACAGCGTGCTGGAGGCAATCCTGACAGACGAGGCCCCGAACCGGATCGACGCCAGCAACGAGTGATCCGGGGCAAGGTGTCGTCTGTGAAGCCTTGTCCAGCCGTCCTGGCCGTCATCCAGGCGCTCTGTCGCCGCTACTCTTCATATGGGCGCCCAGGCAGGTAGACACCAAGGTCAAGGCTGCTGGGGTGCCTCGGGTGGGGCGTCGGGCTGTCCGTCGTTGCGATACGCCGGGGCCAGGCCTTGCCACAAGCGCTGCTGCAGTGCGGTTTCTTCACGCATGTACCCGTTGAGCGCTTCCAGGCCGTAGCGTTCGGCCAGGGTCGGATCGTTCGAGAACAGCGAGACGCCCAGTCCGGCGCGGTGCCAGTCGATGGTGAAGCCCATCGCCTCCAGCAGCGTCGGCAGGGTGTCCATGGTGGTGGCGGTGGTCGAGATGCGTTGGGGCGTCAGCGCATTGCCCATCATCATCAGGGTGTTGGTGCGAGGCGTCTGAATCAGCTGATCCCAGGCCGAGACACGCATGGTCAGATGGTCACTGGCGATCACCACCAGGGTGTCCTCCAGCAGACCCTGGTCGCCAAGGCGCTGGATCAGCCGGCGGGTCAGCCAGGCCGAGCATTTCACCGCGTACAGGATATCCACACCATCGTGCTCACCCTGATTGGCCTGGCAGGCCCTGGCCGGATAGCCCGCCGGGGCGTGGGCGGTCAGATTGAGCACGGTCAGGTTCCAGGGACCGTCCTGACGATCCAGGCGCTTTGCTTCCTCTTCCGCCATGGCGTACAGACTGTCGTCGTAGAGGCCCCAGCTATTGAGGTAGTCCGGATCGTCGAGGCGGCCTGCGAGCTGCTCGCGCCCCAGCACGCGGTCGTAGGCGTGGTCTTCGTAGAACAGCCCCTTGCCGGCGAATTCAGTACTGGCGCCGCCCATGAAGGTCTGGCGGTAGCCAAGCCCCGCGAGCAGATCTCCCAGGCAGGCGACTCCGGGTACCACGTGGTGCAGCGGCTCGAACTGGCTGTCGTGGAGCAGGCCGGCGGGCATCAGCGGCGTGCCGCACTGGCTGGCGATCATGCCGGCCATGGTCCAGCCGGTGTTGTCGAGCTGGCGAACGTTGTCGAACACCACCGCATCCGCTTCCAAGGCGGCCAGGTCGGCGTAGGCGTCGCCGAAACGGGCCTCGTCGGCGTAGGTACGCTCGAGGCTCTCCAGGTAGATCAACAGCAGGTTGGGGGGCTGCGGCGGCGCCTTGAGGATCACCGGCTCGACGTAGCGACGCTCCAGCCAGGTGCCGGGATCGGTGACCACCGCCGCGCCGCGCTGGCCCATGGAGTAGAACATCGGATTGGCGACCAGCAGCACGAAGGCCAGCCAGTGGTCCCAGCGTTGCCAGCGGTAGTCGGCTCGCACCAGCCAGGTGTAGGCCGCCAGAATCAGCAACATGGCTGCGGTGTACAGTATCGCCGCCACGCTGCGCTCGCTGCCGCCGTGCTTGGCAATGCCCGCCTGCAGGTGGAAATAGACCGCGCCCATGTCCACCTGGCCGAAGCTGTTGGCCAGGTAGACGTAGATGCCCCAGAAGGCCAGTGGCGCCAGCGCCCAGGGGATCACCTGCACCCGCAGCCGTGGTGGAGGTGGTGCGCCCCAGCGTTTCCATCCGGCCAGGGCACACCACACCAGTGCCGGCAGCGGCAGGCACCAGCCGGGCAGTCGGGTGACCATGACCAGGGCATGGCCCACGGACAGGCCGAGAATCAGATGGACGGCCCAGCGAAGCCAGGTCGAGGTGGCGGGGCGGTGCAGGGGCATGATCGAGGCGCCAGGTGTCGTTCCGTGAAACCGATACGAATCAGCGATCGGCTCGCTCGTTCTCGTACAGTTCGTTCAGCTTTGCATACTTCATGTACGCATGGAATGCCGTCGTGATGGCGACGGTCATGCCATCCTGGCCCTGCAGCAGCCCGCCCTTGAGCACCAGCTTGCGCAGCATGGCGGTCATCGCGTGCAGCGTGGGACGAGTCGACGAGGGGGTGACACCACGTTCCTTCATCGCCCAGGCGTCGCGGGTCGACAGTTGATCGATGCGCTGCATCCAGTGGGACAGGTCACGGTAGGTGAAGTGACGCAGATGGGCGTCCACGTCGACCACCTCCGGTGCCTGGACCGAGGAGTGCGCCTTCTTGGGCAGATAGCCCGAGGTGGTGCGGTTGTACAGCCGGGTCACCGGGTCCGGGTAGAACCCCGCCGCGCGAATCCAGTGGCGGCCGGCGAAGTTGCGACGCTTGAAGCGGTAGGCCTTGCGCGGGTCGTCCAGCGACAGCTCGCGAATCGCCGCCACGGCGTCGTCGTCCAGGCGCTCGTCGGCATCCAGCGCCAGGATCCAGTCATGGGACGCCTGGGGGACGGCGAAGGCCTTCTGCGGGCCATCGCCCAGATAGGGCTGATGGATCACTCTAGCGCCGGCGGCCTCGGCCAGGGCAACGGTGTCATCGCTACTGCCGGAATCGACCACGATCACCTCGTCGCACACCGGAGCCAGCGAAGCGATGGCCTCCTCGACGTTGTCCTGCTCGTTGAGGGTAATGATGATGCCGGTAATCGGGGTCATGGGGCCTGCCTGTACGAAGGGCTTGATGGGGTGCTGGTGCCAACAACCGATACGCTGTGGCGAGTGGGATGCGCCGATACGCTGTTGCTATGCCGTCGACCGATGGTGGTTGACCTTCCTCAGGCGCGCTGCAGTGGCGGCGGCGGCTTCCTCGAGGTCGATGGCCGACATGTCCTGGTGAGCGGCATCCGTCGGTGGATGAAACGCCAGTCGCCGATCGGCGTCGTTGCAGGTCTGCCAGCGCAGCGGGGTGGCCGAGCGATGGGACGGGTAGAAGCCGACGGTGATCAGGTTGAGACAGCCTGCCACGTGCAGCGGGCCGGTGGAACCCGCGATAAAGGCGTCGCCCGCCGCCAGACTGCGAGCGAAGTCGGCGAGCCCTGCGCAGGCCGGCTGTCGGTAAGCACTTAGCCCAGCCTCGTCCAGCGTCTTGACCAGGGCCTCGGCCACGGCTTCTTCGCCGGGGCCGGCGGTAAGTATCCAGTGGGGCGGACGCTCACCCGACTCGGCCAGGCGCCGATCGATACCCTGTGCAAGCCCGGCGTAGGCCTCGGGAGTCAGGTTGACCGCCGAGCCGCCGCTGCCCGGGTGCAGGAACACCCAAGGGCGCGTGTCGTCGAGCCCCAGCGCCTGGCCCAGCGCGCTACGCTGAGCGTCACGTTGTTGCGGGGCCAGGGGCCAGTAGGGGGGCGCAGGGTGCTGTTGCGACGGCTGTCCTGACGAGAGTCCCAGCGCCTGAATCATGGCCTCGGCCAGTTCCAGGTTGTAGATGTATTCAGGCTTGGCCGAACGGGATCTGCGCTGGGTGACGCGACGGTTGTAGAATAGCTGGGCCCACTTGGTGGCTGGCGCCATGCGCAGGGGGATCCCCGAGCGAAGGCCGAGCCAGCCGATGCGGGTGGTGGAGTAGAGCGTCAGCATCGCCGTGAAACCGCCCTGGCGCAGCGTCGCCAGCAGGGCACGCTGGGCATCCTTCGGCGCCTGTTCACCCGGGTCGATGACGACGTCGTCGATCCACGGACAGAGCCTTGCCATCGGCGCCGTATAGGCGGGTACCAGCACGCTGACATGAGGGGCGGGCTTGGCCTTCTTGAGGGCGGCGAGTGCTGGCCAGGCGAGCATGAAATCGCCAAGCTTGTCGTTGCGTACCACCAGCAGTCGAGGGGCACGAGCGTCGGCCGAGGCCGTCGTTGCTGTCATTTGGGCTCCCGAGCCCCGCTATCGGAAAGGAGACCACCTTGAGTCACAAGGTCATGCACATCTGCCTGTCGGACGGCTGGGGCGGACTGGAAATGTATCCTTCGAGGATTATACCGGAGCTTGCCGCTCAGGGGTGGCAGGTGCATGCCCTGGCACTGGGCGACTCGCGGGTGGCCAGGAGCCTCGATGATGCCGGGGTGCCGACGCTGACTGCCCGCTCCAGAGGCTCGGCGCTTTTCGGTGTGCGCCGGTGGCTTGAGTACCTGGCCCGTCACGACATCCGCCTGTTGCACTGCCACAAGTCCAGCGACCTGCGCCTGGCAGCCCTGCTGGCGACCTTGCGGCCGCGGCTAAAGGTGGTGTTCACCGACCATATGGGGGTCACCCGGCCGAAGAAGGACCTGTATCACCGCTGGGCCTACGGACGGGTGTCGCGGCTGTTGTCCATCAGCGAGGCGACCCGGCGACGTAACGTCAAGGCCTTCGCCCTGCCGGCCGAGCGTATCCAGCGTCTGTATCTGGGGATCGACCCGGCGCCGCTGGCGCCGCGTCTGGACGCCGGCGAGCGGCGCGCCCTGCGCACAAGCCTCGGGCTGCCGGCGTCGGCCACCACCATCGGGGTGGCGGGGCGACTGACGCCTGGCAAGGGGCAGCGGGTGTTCGTCGAGGCCCTGGCGAGACTGATCGCCGAGCATCCGGCGCTCGATGTCCATGGGGTCATCATCGGTGGACTCAGCGCCGAGGAGGGCAGTCGTGAGGAGTACGTGGCCGAGCTCGAGGCGCTGGTCGCCGAGCAGGGACTGTCGCAGCGCATCACCTTTACCGGCTTTCGGCGTGACCTGGCGCGGTTGTTCGAGGTGCTCGACGTGGTCTGTGTGCCGTCGCGCAACGAGGCCTTCGGCCTGACCGTGATCGAGGCCATGGCCGCCGGCAAGGCGGTGATCGGTTCGCGTAGTGGCGCCATCCCCGAGTTGATCGACGCTCACAGTGGCCGCCTGGCAGACCCCGAATCCGCCTCCGAGTGGGCCGCCGCCATGCTGGAATTGGCGCAAGATGGCGAGCTCAGGCGACGTCTGGGCGAAGAGGCGCGACGTCGGGTCAAGCAGCACTTCCTGCTGTCGCAGCATGTGCAGGGGCTGACTCAGGTCTATGACGACGTGCTCGCTGGCCGGCCGGCTGTCTGACGAGGGACACCGCTTGTTCAGCGAGGTGAGTAAGCGGTCGCTATCGCTGTAGACGTTGCTGTAAAAGTGTTCTGGAGCCGTGAATCGATCACAGGCTAGGCGTCGCTATAGCCGCGGCGGATCTCTTCGAGCGCCTGCTGGGCCGACCTCTCGTCGACGCAGAAGCGGGCCAGCGAACGTCCCAGTCGCGCCAGATTGCCCTCGCGCCATTTGCCAGGGGCGCGCAGGCGACAGCGGTCCAGGTCGATCAGCCAGACCCGGTTGCTGTCGTCGACCAGCAGGTTGCGGGCGTTGAGGTCGACATGGTCGAGGCCATGATCGTGGAAGCGTCGGATGACCTGGCCCACTTCATGGAGCAGGCCCGGGGCCAGATCACCGCCAGCCAGATGCTCTGCCAACGCTCGGGTGGCCGGCAGGCGTTCGGTGATCAGCGCGGCCTCGTAGCTTGGGCCGTGACGAATGACGCCCCCCAGCACCGGCCGCGGCACCGGCAGGCCGGCCTGGTAAAGCCGCGCCGTCAGACGCACTTCGCGAAAGGCGCGACTGCGTTCGAGCCCGGTCCACAGGTAACGGGAGGTCGATAGCCGGGCGACGAGACCGCCGCGGCGGTAGGGTCTCAGCACCCACTGACGATCGCCCACCTCGAGAAACAGACTCTGGCCGCGACCCGGCGCCTGTCCGGTCACCAGGCCTGCCTCGCGCCAGTATTCGGGCGCCATCAGAGCGGGTCCGATTTGTGGCCGTGGTACAGCGTCACATAAACTGGTGGCATCGTATAAAATGCCCACCTTTCCTGACTGATACGTTGCCAACCGCATGAAGCATCCTCTGCCCGCTCGTCCTGCCCACATCGGCGTGCTGCGTCTCTCTGCCCTGGGAGACGTGTGCAATCTGGTGCCCACGGTTCGAGCCCTGCAGCGCCAATGGCCCGAGGCGCGGATCACCTGGATCGTCGGCAAGGGCGAATACAGTCTACTGACCGGCCTGTCAGGGGTCGAGTTCGTCGTCTACGACAAGTCGACCGGCCTCAAGGGCATGCGGGCGCTATGGCGCGAGCTGGCCGATACCCGCTTCGACGTGCTGCTGCACATGCAGCAGGCACTCAGAGCCAGCGTGCTGTCGCTGGGACTCAAGGCCAAGGTGCGGGTGGGCTTCGACCCGGCGCGGGCCAAGGACCGTCAGTACTGGTTCACCCACCGTCAGCTGGCCCCGCGTGAGCGGGCCCACGTGCTGGAGTCGTTCATGGACTTCGCGCGCCTGCTGGGAGTCGAGGATACGTCGCTGGAGTGGCGACTGCCGGTGCCGGACAGCGCCTACGCCGAGGCCCGGGAGCTCACCGGCGACAGCGCCTACCTGTTGATCAGTCCTTGTGCCAATCCGCGCCTGCGCAACTTTCGCAACTGGTCGGCGGAAGGCTACGCCGCCGTGGTGGAGCACGCCTGGACCCAGTTTGGCCTGAAGACGGTGATGACCGGGGGCGGCAGTACCCAGGAGCGCGAGATGGGCTCGCGCATTCAGTCGCTGTGTCACCCCGAGGCGGTGATCGACGCCATCGGCGCCACCTCGCTCAAGGGTCTGCTGGCGCTGATCGATCGCGCCCGGGTGGTGATCGCCCCGGATTCCGGCCCGGTGCACATGGCCAACGCCCTGGCTACCCCGGTGGTGGGCCTGTTTGCCACCACCAACCCCGATCGCGCCGCGCCCTACCTGTGGCGCGACTACGTGGTCAATCGCTACCCTGACGCCGTCCGGGAGTTCCTCCAGGCGGATCCCGACACCATCACCTGGGGCCAGCGGGTCCGCCATCCCGATGCGATGTCGCTGATTCGCGCCGACGATGTGATCGAGCGACTCGATACCCTGCTCGCCGACACCGCCTCGCAACACCGCTCCGACCTCGATAGGGAGTCACCCGATGAAGCTTGATCTGACCGCGCTTGAGCGCTCCCGCGTGCTGGTGGTGGGCGACGTCATGCTGGACCGCTACTGGCACGGCGGCACCTCCCGGATATCGCCGGAGGCCCCGGTGCCGGTGGTGCGCGTGGAAGAGTGCGAGGATCGTCCGGGCGGCGCCGCCAACGTGGCGTTGAACATCGCCTCCCTGGGCGCCCACGCGGCGTTGGCCGGACTGGTCGGTGACGACGACAATGCCGACCGTCTGACCGCGCGCCTGGAGGAGGTGGGGGTGAGCACTCACTTTCACCGTACCCCCGGCATGCCCACGATTACCAAGCTCAGGGTGATGAGCCGTAACCAGCAGTTGATCCGGCTGGACTTCGAGGATGGACTCGACAAGATCGATACCTCGGAGCTGGCGCCCAGGCTGATCGAGGCCACCGACAACTTCGACCTGATCATCCTGTCCGACTACGGCAAGGGCACCCTGGCCAACGTCGAGATGGTGATCCCGGAAATGCGCCGGGCCGGCAAACGGGTGCTGGTGGACCCCAAGGGCAGCGATTTTCGGCGCTATCGTGGTGCCAGCGTGATCACCCCCAACCTGGCCGAATTCGAGGCGGTGGTCGGACCCTGCCCCAGCGACGACATCCTGGCCACCAAGGGCGAGGCGCTGCGCGAGGAGCTCGAGCTCGAGGCGCTGTTGATCACCCGCAGCGAGAAGGGCATGACGCTGATTCGCGAAGGCCATGACCCCTTGCACCTGCCGACCCGGGCCCGTGAGGTCTACGACGTCACCGGCGCCGGCGATACCGTGATCGCGGTGCTGGGTCTAGCCCTGGCCGCCGGCCACGGCTTCGCCGAGGCCATGACCCTGTCCAATCTGGCGGCGGGTCTGGTGGTGGCCAAGCCCGGCACCGCGACGCTGTCCATCGCCGAGCTCTACACCGCACTGCACGGCGACAAGCTGGCCGAATTCGGCGTCATCGAGGAATCACCGCTGGTGCTGGCGGTGCGCGCCGCCCAGGCCCGTGGCGAGCGGGTGGTGATGACCAACGGCTGCTTCGACATTCTTCATGCCGGCCATGTGGCCTACCTGGAGCACGCCCGCCAGCTCGGTGACCGGCTGATCGTGGCGGTCAACGACGACGCCTCGATCCGTCGGCTCAAGGGCCCCAAGCGGCCGATCAATCCGCTCAATCGCCGCATGCAGGTGCTGGCCGGGCTCGGCGCGGTGGACTGGGTGGTGCCCTTCGCCGAGGATACGCCGGCTCGCTTGATCGAATCGGTGCTGCCGGACGTGCTGGTCAAGGGCGGGGACTACCGGCCCGAGGATATCGCCGGCGGCGAAGCGGTGCGTGACGCCGGGGGCGAGGTCAAGGTGCTCGGCTTCGAGGATGGCGTCTCGACCACCGCCATGATCTCGACCATCCTCGATCGCGAGAGCTGAGGGTGAGCTGGCCGCGGCTCGCCTACTCAGGCGCCATCGGGCTGCTGTCGCCGCTGATCTGGCGACGGGTCTGGCGCGAACAGCTGCCGGATCGCGCTCGTGGCGAGCGGATGGGCTGTCTGCGGCCCTTCGCCGACGAGCGTCCGCGGCTATGGCTGCACTGCGCCTCGGTGGGCGAGGTGGTGGCGGCACGCCCGCTGATACGCGCCCTGCGCCTGCGCCATCCCGATCACCGACTGGTGGTCAGCACCATGACCGCCACCGGTGCCGAACGAGTGCTCTCGCTGGTGGACGACGTTCCCGAGGCGGAGGCGGCCGCTCCCCTGAGCCATGTCTTCGTGGCGCTCGACTTTCCCGGCGCCGCGCGTCGCTTTGTCCAGCGTCTGGCCCCTCGCCAGGCGATCTTCTTCGAGACCGAGCTGTGGCCGAACCTGCTGAGAGCCTGCGCCAGGCGGGGTATCCCGGTGGCGGTGGTCAATGGTCGCCTGTCACCCCGTGCCTTTCGTGGCTATCGGCGCCTGCGACCGCTGATGGCCGAGTCGCTGGGCTGTGTCGACTGGCTGGCGGCCAAGTCCGGTGAGGATGCCGAGCGTTTCGTCGAACTGGGCATGGCGTCCGACCACATCCAGGTCGTCGGATCGATGAAGTTCGACATGGCCCTTGATGATGCATCTCTGAAGGTGAGTGAGCGCTTGCACGCAGCCATCGGGCATCGCCCGATCTGGGTCGCCGGGTCCACCCATCCCGGTGAGGATGAGCTGCTGCTCGGGGTCCAGCGACGCCTACAGGCACGTTTTCCCGATATCCTGCTGGTGCTGGTGCCGCGCCATCCGCAGCGCTTCGAGGAGGTCGCCAGGCTGTGCCAGGAGGCCGGCTTCGAGACCGTCAGGCGCTCCCGGGGACGCGTCCCCAGCACCAAAGCAGAGATCTATCTTGGCGACAGCATGGGTGAGCTGCAGGCGCTCTACGGCACCGCGGACCTGGCCTTCGTCGGCGGCAGTCTGGTGCCCATCGGCGGCCACAATCTGCTCGAACCCGCGCTGATGGGTGTGCCGGTGGTGACCGGCCCGCATCTCGACAATTTCGAGGACGTGGCCCAGCTGCTGAGAGACGCCGGCGCCCTGGTCGAGATCGCCGACGCCGACGAGCTGGTCGAGCGTGTCGCCGCGCTGCTCGAGGATGCAGAACAGCGCAAGCGGCTGAGCGAAGCCGGGCAAGGTGTCATCGACACCCACCGGGGTGCGCTGGAGGCCACCCTCGCTGGCCTGGACCGGCTGCTGGCGTCCACTCGCGGTTGACCTGGCCCCCGCCTTCCTCCCTTCCTTTCTGGCCGTTTCCGTGGGCTCTCGAGTGTTTGCGAGCACTCACTTTTTCAGTGTTTGTCGACTGACCGGATACCCGGTTTCAGCGCCGACGCATAAAGGTATGGAAGGTCAGACACTGGAATTCCCGGTCCAGGCGCAACAGGCCGATGACGGCGACCAGCAGCAGGGACAGGGCGTAGCCGTAGCCGTAGTAGTCGGGCCCCAGGTGCTGGGTGATCAGGGTAAAGCCCAGATTGCTGGCGCAGAAGGCGACGCATAGCCACAGAGCCGGTGTCAGCCGGTCGAGATAGAACAGCACGTTGAGAATCGCCAGGAACAGCACCTGAATGGCGACCGCGACCAGCAGCAGGTTGAAGATGGGCAGGTTCCAGTCCGAGAAACCGAGCGCCTCGAGCAGGTGCGGACCCGCCAGCAGCAGTGCCGCCACGGTGACGCCCTGCACCTTGATGATGTCATAGATGCCGCGTCGCACGCTGATCACCATGGCCCGGCGCCAGGACTCTATTTCTTCCAGCGAGCGGCCGCTGCGAATGGCCTGGTCGTAGTGCTGGCTGTTCAGCGCGAAGTCTGTCTCGATGCGCATCAGGAAGATCGCCATGCCGGGCACGATGGACAGATAGGCCAGGAACAGCGGCAGGTCATACAGCGGGGCCGCGCGCAGGGGGGGGATCATCGGCACCGAGGTGGCGGGGTGGAACCAGAACGTCAGCTTGTCGATCCATACGCCCAGGTTGTAGAACAGCCCGATCGCCACCAGCTTTGGTTGCCACTGACCGTGGATCAGCAAGGTCAGCGACCAGGGCCGCTGGCTGGGGTAGTGGCGGGTTACCATGGCCAGCAGCACGAACAGCAGCAATGCCTGTCCGATGACGAAGGCACCGAGCAGACCGGTGATGCCAAGGCCTTGCCAGCATAGGCCGAGGCCGAGCGTGGTCGCATAGCCGAGGGCGAAGGCCGCCAGCACCTGCCGGTAGTGCTTGACCCCGGCGACGAAGACGGCCACGCACCATAGGTTGCACAGCAGCACGAAGCCCATGACCATCAGTACGCGATAGGCCAGCGGGCTGGCATCGGCCAGGGTCGAGGCGATGGTGATCGCAGCCAGCAGCGAGGCGACGGTGGTCAGGGTCAGCACCGCCTTGAGGCTGGGCAGCACCTCGTCGTCACGGCCTTCGTATAGCCGGTCTGCGGTAAAGCGAGTGAAGGTCAGTTGCAGTGGCCCGGTAAAGATCAGCGAGCCGGCCACCAGCCAGGTCACCGAGACCAGAAAATCGGTGATATACACCGGGGAGTCGCCCTGGCCCGCGGCCGCCAGGATGCCCAGCGTCATCACCGCCAGAATCGATATCACCCAGGGGCCTGAGCCGATCAGGGCGGCGTAGCCGTAGGCGCGCAACAGACCAAGATAGCTGTCCTGCCTGAGCAGCCGCCGCAATTCGAAACCGATACCCGCCATGATTACCCCTCAATTGAAAGTCGTGCCGCTGTCCTGGCCACCCGGTAGCGCTCAAGCGTCAATGTTTTGCCCATGTAGCGCTGTTGCGCAGGCCGGCTCCTCGCTGTCGGCCATGGCATCCTGCATGGCCACCTGGTAGCGCTCGGCGTAGCGCTCGAGCATCAGTTTTTCCGTGTAGTGCTGTTCGACCCTTTCGATACCCACCTCCCGCGCCGCCTGCCAGGCAGCCGGATCCTTCAGCAGCGCAGCCGCCGCTGCCGCGGTGGCCTGTGGGTTGGCGATCGGTACCACCTGGCCTGCGGCCTGTTCGGGGGATCCATCTCCCAGCACCATTTCGCGACAGGCGCCGACGTCGGTAGTCACCACGGGGACTCCGGCGGCGAGGGCCTCCAGTACCACCAGCGGCTGCGCTTCGCTGATTGAGGTCAGCACCACCAGGCGTGCCTGGGCGAGGATGTCTTCGGTCTTCTGGAAACCGAGAAACCGCAGGTTTTCGCCGAGCTTGAGCTGTTCGGCAAGGTCGCGGCATTCCTGGGCGTACAGCGGGTCCTCATCGTCCGGACCCACCACCCAGGCCTCCAGCTCCGGCAATTGGAGCTGGAGCTGGCGGGTGGCCCGCAGGAAGGTCTTGATGTCCTTGATCGGTGTCACCCGCCCGAGCAGCACCATCACCGGTCGGGTATTGGCCTGGGTGGCCTCTCGCAGCGGGCGAAAGCGCTCGATGCGAATGCCGTTGGGGATCACTCGGGAGCGGGTTGCCGGTGCACCGTCGTTGAGCTGCCGGCGACGATTGCCGTCGTACAGGGTGGTGATATCGCTGGCGGCCTGATAGGTCATGCGCCCCAGGCTGTGGAAGAAGCGGATCCACAGGCGTCTCAGGTAACCACTCTCGGCCTTGAGACCATGGCTCAACGGATCTGCCGGGGCATGAATCCAGTCTGCCTCCAGCAGGTCGATGTGGCGTTCCTTGGTGTAGATGCCGTGCTCGGTAACCATCAATGGTGTGCCCGTCTGGTGGCGTGCCAGGGCGCCGAGAAAACCCGCATAGCCGGTAGAGATGGCGTGCAGGCAGCGACCGCGGGGGAGGCGGTTGGCCAGGTCGGCCAGCATGAACAAGGGGGAGTGCATGTTGCGTACCGACCAGAAGTAGTCGAGGAAGGACGTCTCGTCGTAGCAGGAGGTGTAGCGTTCGACGATCTCGTCCCAGGCCAGCTGACTTTCCTCGAAGTCGTTGCGGCTCAGTCCCGACCCTTGTCCCACCAGGGCGGCGACCTCTGCCAGGGCCTCGTCGATATCCAGGCCGCGTTGGCCGAGTCGGTCGTGCAGCGCACGGGAGCGTTCGAAGGCTCTCGGGCAGCCGCCGGGGCGGCGGCCCGATCGTGTGGGCGTCGAGCCCATCAGATAGTGGCACTCGAGATGCACCACATTTTCGGCCAGCTCATACTTCAGACCGTCGTAGTCCTCGGGGCGGCTGCCGAGAAACACCACGGCAAAGCGATACCGTGGCAGGCCACGGATCAACTGGTCGAGCCAGCCCGCCACGCCACCCCGTACCATGGGATAGGTCCCTTCGAGCAGCAACACCACGTCGGCGGGATCGTCGGTAGCGGAAAGTCGAGGGAAGGTCATTGCCAGAACTCCCGAAGTGATTGCAGGCGCGGCGGAACATGACGATGGTCGTCGAGTGTTGTCAGCGCTTCACGCAAGCCGACAGTGTTGCGTTCCAGATAGGCAAGCTCTGCCGACAACGTGGTCATGGACAGGGTGGGCATGCCCTGTTTGGCGGCCTTGCCGAGGTCGATGCGCGCCTGCTGCGGACGTCTCTGGAGCAGTCCCAGCCTGGCGCGTTGGCGCCACCGTTCGGGGCTGGGGGCGCGGTCGATGGCATGGTCGAGGCTGTCCAGTGCCTGCTTGAGCATCAGTTCGCAGGCGCTCCCCTGGGCGAGCTCCAGATAGGCGTACTCGGCGTACAGGCAGGCCAGCGCCTCATGGGCTCGGCCCGTAGTGTCCCCGTCCTTGTCGATGACCTGGTGCAGGTGCGCAATCCGCTGTTCGAGCTGGCTTTCGAGGCGGTTGAGCATCGAGTAGCCGAGCAGTCGAATATCGTCGGCATCGTCGGCCAGACCTCGCCGCATCAGCGAGATGGCGGTGCGCATGGGCAGGTGCTGGCTCTGTAGCAGGGCCTCCTGGCGCAGGTGGCTGTCCCGGCTCTGCGCCAGTACGCTGGCGAGTCCTTCTCGCAGCGCCTGGCCGCTTTCGTCCGGTGGTGTTACCGGGCTGTCGGGCAGTGGTGGCATGGGGTGCCGGCGCCACGCTGGCTGACGGTCGTCCTGCCGAGGCAGCAGTACGATAACCGCCGTCAGCAGCAGGCCGAGCCCTCCCACCACCGGTAGTGCGGCTGTGGTTGTGGTGAAATAGCGCCAGTCACTGGGTTGGCCCAGGCGGCGAAGGCCGAAAGACAATGCCAGGGCGCCGCCGCAGTGCAACAGGAGCCCCTGCGCGATGGGCGATCCGATCAGTCCTTCGGGCAGGGTCGCCGCGACACTTCCCGGAGCCAGCCAGAGGGACAGCGCCAATGCCTGGGCGCTCAGACCAATCAGGGTGGCCATGGTCGGCAACGGTCTAGGCCACGGCATGCGGGGTACCTCGTGGCCACAGCGCGTCGAGCAGGTCGCTGCTGGAGCGGGAGCCATCGATGGACCAGCTCTTCCAGTTCAACGGGTCCACCATCGTGGCGTCATCGAGATACGCCTTGAGCACGGCTGACAGTCGTTGTTGCAGTGCGCGTCCAGCCTCTGGACCCGCCAAAGGCATCAGGATCAGCAGTCGATGGTGCCCGTCGGGCAGAGCCAGCGGCCAGGCCTCGTCGATGCTACGGCGACGGCCATCGAAGTGCTGCACGATCTCGGGCAGGCGTGGGGCCAGCGTGGGGGGCAGGTCGAGTGCGACAATCAATGAGGGCAGACGCTGATGACGGGCGTGCCTGATCCACTGTTCCAGGCTGCGGGCCAGGCTGGGGGCGGGCAGGCAGCGGCGAGCGATCATCTCGCCGAGGCTTGCACCGATGATCGCCAGTAGCTGCATCTGGCCTTCATCCATATCGATGAAAGGCAGGTCCAGGACCAGCAACAGGGCATGAATACGATCATCCAGGTCGATCAGCGGGATCACCGCCACCGGCGCATCCAAGGAAGCGGTGACGACATCACGCAGGGAAACGAGCTGACCACGCTCGAGACACGCCTGGATCATCGGATGCTCCAGGTCCAGCTCCCCGGGACTGCCCAGCCAGGCCAGAGGTGTCGACGACGGCTTGCCGTCGGCCACTTGAATCAGCGCAGCGCGCTGCACCCGACTATGCAGGGCGATAAAGGTCACAA
The DNA here is from genome assembly GCF_003056325.1 of Halomonas sp. BN3-1. Classification (NCBI taxonomy): domain Bacteria; kingdom Pseudomonadati; phylum Pseudomonadota; class Gammaproteobacteria; order Oceanospirillales; family Halomonadaceae; genus Halomonas; species Halomonas sp. BN3-1. The sequence continues at coordinate 138,126 of NZ_PYVV01000012.1, forward strand.
GCTCGCTGGCGATCTGCTGCAGCCCTTGATCCTCGGCAGCCGCAGATGGTGTGCCAGAGCCTTCGGCGAAGTCGCGTTCCAGTTGAATCAGGGTGTCACGTAGCGTGAAGGGGGCCGCAGCCAGCCGCTCGGTCAACTGGTCATGGGAGACGCGCAGCACGTGGTAGTGACGCAGAAACGCCTTGTGACGATGGAGCTGTAGCCGACACAGGGTGTGCATTTGATCGAGACGGCGGCGCAGGCGCGAGCACATCTCGCCACTGACCAGCCCGACCAGCGCCAGCCCGAAGGCGGTGACCAGTGGCGGTGCCCCCGCGAATGCCAGGGCGCCTGGTGGCTGGGTGGACAGCAGTGTCGGCCCCCAGAAGGCCGTTGCGCTGCCGACGACGGCAGCCAGAGTGCCGTAGCCGCTGCCGTAGCGCAGCCCACACAACAGAGGCGCTACCAGCAGCCACCAGGGCACTCCTGGCGACAGCATCGGCGTTGCCTTCATCATCAGCAGCTGCCCCAGGGCGGCGAAGATCACCGTCATCAACAGCGTCTCGATCATGCGCCGAAGGTGGCCCGGCGGTCTGACATAAAGGTCATCGAGGCCGCTCACCGGAGTGCCGTCGATGGGTGTCAGTGGTTCGTGGTCGATCAAAGGCGTGCTCATGAGTCGCTCACCTGGCCAGGGGCAGGGCGTCGACCAGCTCGGCCAGCAGGTCGCTGGAAATGCCGCTCAAGGTGGTGAACCCCCAGCCACCGCGGCTGCCACTGGCACTCCATAGAAGCTCCCCCGTATTGGCGTCGCGCACCTGGAGGCTGATGCCCACGGCGGGTTCGCCGTCCAGCCCTGTCTTGTAGTGCCATTCGTCGATGGCACCGGTGACCACATAGGCCAGCTCCTGCTGCTGGGCCCAGCCGAGCGCTGCCTGGCGGTCGGCGCCATTGTCCAGCGCCAGGGGATTGACCGGGCCGCTGTGAGGCACTTCTCGTAGAGGCATGACGCCGTGGCGGTGCAGCAGGGTCAGCAGGGTGCCCTGGGCCCGCTCGCCGGCCAGGGGCGTCTCCGAGTGGTTGGACAGCGGTGCCAGTGCCCAGCCGGCGCTGGCATTCAGAGGCGTCGTCGTCTGTACGTGGGTGGTGGAAGCGCAGGCGGACAAGGTCAGCGTGAGCACGAGAGGGAACAGCCAGGAACGCATCGTCATGGAAAACTCCTTGGTAAACTGGGCGCTCAAGGCCCGAAAAAGTACTGGTAGTTCAGGGAGGCATTCAGCCGGGTGCTTTCATCGGCACCGGTCCCGTGGTCGAACCCGGCCTCCAGGGACAGTGCGTCACTTCCGAACACCCGTGTACCGACCATCAGCGAGGCACTGCCCGCCAGCTCGCCGCCGGGCCAGCGATGGCCGCCGGACAGGTCCAGTTGCCAGCGCGGGGAGGCTACCTGGGGGTAGGGAGCGCCAGGGGCGCCACGAGACAGGCTGAGACCGAGCCCGAGCACACTGGCGTCATCGTTGAACAGGGCGTCGGAATCGACGCCTGCAGCAAGGCGGTCGGCAAGCACACCTGGCAGGCGACCATCGGGGTCCTGGCTCTCGTGGGTGGCGAAGAGACGCAGGCCGAGGCGCCGAGTCTCTCCCTGGAGCAGCGCGTGTTCCCAGCTGGACTCGAAGTAGCGGCCACTACCCAGTCCACTTTCATCGAAACGCTCGTGATAGCGGGTATGGCGAGCATCCAGGCTGAGTCTGTCACGCCGCGTTGGTGTCCAGTCCAGGCCGATGCCCAGCCGGTCTTCGGTGGCCAGCAGGCGAAGCCTGTCGTTGGCCGTGGATGGCTGTTGCCAATCGGCCTTGAAGCGTGTGCTGAGGTGGCTGGAGAGGTTGTAGCGATGGCTGAGCTGGGCCTCTAGATGGTTTTCGGCGTCGCTGTCACGGCTACCCACGGAGAGTCGGGTGCTGGAGCGAATTCCGCGATGGGTCGCGCTCACGGACACCAGCCGCTCCTCGTCCAGGTCGTGGCCGGACAGGGGGAGCGAGACATCATCCTCGTCCAGGGAAATCCGGCCGATGGCGAGCTCTGCGCCCCAGCGTTCACCGGTGAGCTCGAAGGCAGCCTGGGTGTGCTCCAGGCCCAGTTCGCCGATTTCCTGGTAGCGATGGCCGATACCGGCGCGTTGCGGCACCTTGCTCGCCAGACCGACGATTTCCCCGCGCCGATCGGCGCCGCGATGATGCGAGAGCAGGGCGTGCTGCATGGCATCCCCACGCCGCTCCAGGGCCATGGCGCCGGCCAGTCGATCACTGGGTGCCAGGGGCAGGTCGGGGTCGTCCAGCATCTGGCCAATGGTGGCATGGTCCAGTTGGGCGATGGCGACGTTCAGACGATGATAGCTGGGAGTCGGCAGGCCCAGGTGGTGCCGCTGCAGCCACAGATAGCGGTAGCGCGCCTGCCACCCCAGCAGCGCCAGCAGATCAAGAGTGCGGACGCCATTGGTGGTGGCGTCTGTATCCAGCAAGGGCAGATGAGTCGCCAGCGCCTGATACCAGTCAGCGGCGGGCTCGGTACCGATCTGCGGTGCCGACCAGATCAGCCCTTCCAGCTGTCGACCCAGGATCGCGGTGTCCAGGCGGTGCGCCGGTTCCAGCTGGCTGGCAAGACGAGGCGCCAGCAAGGTCACCGCTCGCCTGCGTAGTCCAAGCGCGACCCCAGGATGTCCGGACTGGTCGAAGGTATCGGCGATTTCCATCAATACCTCGGCCCCGGGAGCCGGGCCTTCAGCGCTGCGGCGATACCACAGCCGTGCTCGGCGGGTGTCGCCGATGGACTGGTAGCCGCCGGCCACTGCAAGAGTCAGTTGCTGGCTGGTCGATGCCAGGGGGGCCGCCTCGGCCAGACGCTGTGGCAGTTCTCGGTGCTGGAGCATGGTCAGGGCATAGATTTCGCCGGCCCTCAGACTGGGATCGGCCGGGGCCAGGCGCAGCCCTTTGCGAATCGCCGTCAATGCATCCCGGGGATTGAGGTTTTTCAATTCGCTGTCGGCGACCAGGCCCCAATAGGCGGGGGAGTCGGCGAAAGGCTCGGGGTCCTGGCGAGCGAGCGTCAGCAAGCGGCGCGCGATGTCGGGGCGTCGCTGTTCTTGTGCGGTATGAAAGCCCGCCAGGATGGCGTCGGTATCCTTGAAACGCTGCCAGCGCTGTATGGCCAGGGTTTCCACCAGCACGGCGTCGCCGTCGATGACGGCAGCGTGGAGCAGACGCAGGCTTTCCTGACGGCTCAGCGGTTGCCGGGTGGCCAGTTGCTGGTAGGACTCGATCACTTCCTTGGCGTGGCCTGCTGACCAACCCAGTTCGGCGCGTTGCTGCCAGGTGCTGGGGCTATCGGCAGGCAGCACCGCGAGGGCGTCGGACAGTTGCCACTGGCGCCGCAGCAGTCGGCCTTGCTGGCGTGCCGCCTCATCGTGATCGAAGGAGGAGGCCTGACGCAGCGCCGCCCACTGGGCCTCGGCGTCGGCCAGTGCTCCGGTCTGCTCCAGCAGGGTGGCCAGGCGTACCTTGAGCAGAAGAGAGAGGCGTTCCTGGCGGTCCCAGCGGCGCAGGTGGGCAATGGCCGCGTCGGGGTCGCCGAGATCGTTGAGCACATCGACGAGCTGGCCTCGCTCCACGGCGGTCAGCTCGTCCCTTGCGTTCAGGCGCTCGAGGGCGGCGCGGGCCCGAACACGGTCGTAGCCGGCCAGGGCCATGGCCACCAGCTGGCGATCTGCCGCTGCATCCGGATGTGACGTCGCCAGGGCTTCCAGGGTTGCCACAGCACCGGGCGTATCGCCTGACCAGCGCTGGGCATTGGCCAACTGATGGGCGTAGGCGGCCGGATCGGCGGCGTTCAGTCGCTGTAGCGGCGCTACCGCCAGTTCTGGCTTGCCTGCCGCCAGGGCAACCGCCGCCAGTCGTTCGAGGCGCTCGGGATCGTCTTTATCCAGCGCCTGCAATCGGGTGGCCCAGGCGAGTGCCTGGTCCACGTCATTGACGGCCAGCGCCAGGCGAATGGCCAGGTCAAGCAGTTCCGCGTCGTTGGGATAGACGTCCAGATACTGGCGTGCGTAGTTCATGCCCTGCTGACTGTCGCTCTGGAATGCCGCCTCCAGGGATTGCCTGGCGACTTGCCGGTCAGGGCTTTCGATCTGGTCCGCGGCCTGGGCCGGCGGGATGACAAGGTCGAGCCAGCCAAGCACAGAGGCACGCATATCTCGCGCCAGCCAGGCCCGGTGCCAGGCGGATGAGGCGCGTATCGGTGAACCCGCCTGCATCCAGCTGCGTCCGGCTTCCCTGAGCCAGTGAAAGCGTCGATCCTGATCGCGCTGGGCCAGTGCCTCGAAGCATTCTGCGGCTTCCCAGGGGTGTTCGAGGGACAGCCAGCGATGCGCCATCAGCGTCAACCGTTCGATCGACAGGCGCGGATCGGTCTCGCCCGGCCCATCGATGCCGGCCCAGGCATGGATGTCGTAGAAGCGGTCGACCAGCTGACGGCGCAAGTTCGCGTCATGGGGGTCGCCCGGTTCCAGGGCATTGATGGCCTGCCAACGCTGTTCCAGCAACCACCACTGGACCTCGGGATCGGTATCGCCCTCGAGGGGGGCCAGGGTCTCGCCGGCGGCGCCGGGTTGCTGCGCCTCGAGCTGAAGCCGGGCCAGAGCCAGGCGAAGGTCCCGACGCTGAGGGTCCGCATCCAGGCGTGCCTTGGCCAGCAACAAGGCAGCGTGGCGATCGTTTTCGGCATTCATGCTGGCCTGGGACAGCAGGTGTCGTGCTGGCTGGAAACCGATCAGCACCAGCACCAGCCCAAGCACCAGTAACCTGAACGCCCAGGGCGGCAGCAGCGCCTCGCGCGACTTATCCACAGGACACCTCGATGGTGGCGGGCCCGGGGGCCGAGTAATCGAGCACGAGGCTGTCGCCATGGCGACGCTGGCGAGCACCGGGCGCCTTCACGTGACACTGACCGAGCCCGGTCAGCTCGGCTTCAAGGGCGACCTGTTCGGCTTCCAGGGTCAGCGAGAAGCCGCCATCCGTGGCCCTGTGCCAGGCCGTCGTTCGCCCATTGGCACGACGCAGGCGGGGCAGTCGGGGGGATGCTTGACCAAGCCACAGGATCTGGCGCTGTTGCCCGTCCAGCGACAGGTAGCGCCCCTGCTCGATGTCGGTGACGCTGACGACCCCGGTGGAGCGCCCCAGGTCAGGCCAGCCAAGGGACGCGGGCAAGCGCAGGGTGCGCAGGCTCGAGCCGCCGGTAATCTGCCAGGCGCCGTCCAGTCGGCGGGCGACGCCCAGGTCGTACCAGTGGGTGGCGATGTCGCTGTAGGTGCTGGCGTAGAGCGGCAGGGTGTCCTGCTCCTGTACGGCGTCGTAGACCTCTTCCAGGGCGCGCAGCGAAGCGGGGTACGCCGCGCTGTAGAAGTGGTAGTAGATATTGATGGGTTTCAGCCGCCGCGGCAGGTCGGTCAGTTCGAAGGTCTCGAGTACCCGCCGGTACCCCCACTTGGGCGTGGTCATGTGATCGGTGTAGACGTTTTCGTTGATCTCGGGCGCAAGCACCTGCAGGTAGCGTCCGATGGGTCTGAGCATCGGCGATACCTGGGTCAGAGAGGGGTTGTCGCGAGTGATATGGGTGTTGCCGCCGTTGAGGTTGGCCAGTCCCAGGCGTTCGCTGATCGCCAGGGCCTTCTCGGGCGGCACGGCGTCGCCACTCCACAGGATCGTCGTGACCTTCTTGCCCGGGGGGGCGAGATCACGATTGATATAGGCGGTGGAGCCTGCGACTTCACGCTCCAGCGAGAAGTGATAGCCGTCCAGTGGCATATTGAAGGGAAAGCCCGCCGGCGTTCGGCCTTGGCCGGCAAGTTCGCCTTCCTTGAGATCGAGCCAGTCGAAGGGGTGGCTGTAGGTATGGCTGGCGATCTCGACCCAGGGCAGGGCAAAGATTTCCCGCGCCAGGGGCTCCAGTTGCGTTCTCAGTTCCGGATGGGTGCCGCCTTCGCCGAATTCTCCCTCGATGATGGAAACCGTGGTGGGCACTTGGTAGCGCTTGAGGATCCGGTCGAGCATCACTTCGCCGGTGAAGGGGGCCCCTGGCCATTCACCGCGGCTGATAAAGGCATCACCGTCGATATGGGTAAGCCACAGGCGTGAGCCGTTCTCCGTGGTGGCATCGGGGATCGGGAAATCCTCCATGCCGAGGCTCTTGGCAATGAAGGCAAAGGGATCGAGGATCCAGCGTTGCTGGCTGTCGCTCGCCTCCTGAAACAGCCAGGGGCTCAGCGCCACCCCGCCCCAGGGCCCTGTGACCACCGGTGACAGTTCGATACCGTTGCGGTCGGCCAGGATCAGGTGGGCGGTGTTGGTATCGGTCAGCAGACGATAGCCGGCGGGATAGATGCCCGGCCCTTCCGGCATGCCCTCGAAGCCGACCAGCGTATCGTGGTGGTGAATCGTCAGACTGGTGGCATCGATCCTTTCGACGTTGATGATGCCGAGTTGCTGCCCCAGTCCCTGAGAGAAGTCGATCCCTTGATCGCCCATCAGGATCAGCCGAGCGCCCGACGAGACCTGGGAGGACAGCCAGGAGGAAAAGACGGTCGTGTCGCGCTCTGGCGGGGAGGGAAACCAGCTCAGGATGGCGGCGTAGCGACCATGCATGGTACCGGGGGGAGGAGGGGTGCCGATGTCTCGATACTCTGCCGAGTAGCCGAGGTAGTCGAGGATGGGCGTCAGGTAACGAAAGGCGTCCAGGTTGCTGATGTCGCCATTTTCGGCAGTATCGGCGTCATAGAAGATCAGGATCCTTCTGGGGATCGGCTCGATCAGGCCGACGCCGATCTGGTCGAGACCGGGCGTCGTGACCCACGGAATCACGCCGGCATCGAGGATGCGCCGAGCGGTCTGACGCGCCAGTGCTCGGTCCTCAGCGGGGACATAGTCGATGGCAATCGCCGGAAGACCATAACCACGAACACGCTCAAACTGCTGCTGAAGCCACTGCTGACGGGAGGGAGTGACGCCACCGTAGACGCCGGTGGCAGGTATCCACTCGCGGAACAGGGACTCGGCGGCGACACCGGCGATCTTGTCATGGACCTGGTCGAGCACCTCGAAGCCCCGGTTGAGCAGCAGCTTGAGGTGCGGATGACGTCGATGGATCTCGTCGATCAGTGATACCAGTGCCAGTTGCTGAGTCTGGGCGGCTGGGCCATCCGGCGCAAACCGCCGGTAGCTGTCCAGGGTATCCAGGAAAAGACCATCGTAGCCGGCATCGATCAGCACCTCGACACGCTGGTCCAGGAGATGGTTACGCCAGCCCTCGTTGCTCAGGTCGGCGATACGGGTGTCCCAGTCGGGGTTCTTCCCGACCAGCGCCGCCTGGGGGGCCTGGGTGCCTGTGGGCCAGCCGGCGTCCCACTCGCCCACACTCAGGTAGGCGAAGACCTCGGCACCACGTGCCGACAGACCTCTGTGTTCGCGTTCGGTGACAGCGTCGGCGTCCACCACCACCCAATCGAACTGGTCGAGCAGTTCCACGGGTGGACTGGCTTCGTAGTAGAAGGCGACGCTGGGCTGGGTGTCTGCCTGGGCGGCCAGCCCCAGCAATGACGTGACCAGAGCCGCCACCCAGGTACAGGCATGGCGGAATCCAGCCGAAGTTCGGGTACCGCTCATGCCATCTGGCCCTCCTGAGGCCCCTGTGCAGTCAAGCGTGCGTCGTGCTCGATCAAGGCCTTCAGGCCGTCTTCCAGCGAGCGCGGCTCCGTAAGGCCGAACCATTTATGCAGACGAGCGGTGGCGCCCAGGGAATGGCGAATATCCTCGCTGCGAGGGGGGGCAAAGCGGGGAACCTGCTGGCTTTCCAGCAGTGTGTTCAGAGCCGCAATCAGATCCATAAGTGACGAGGCCTTGCCTGTGGCAAGGTTGCAGACCCCCTGGTGATCGCTGAACAGCGCGCGGGCATTCATTCGCGCGACGTCAGCCACGAAGACGAAATCGCGGGTCTGGCCGCCATCGCCAAAGATCGTGGGGGCGTGGTTGTGACGCAGGGCATCGACGAACAGCGCGATGACACCGGCGTAAGGAGACTGGGGATCCTGGCGCGGACCATAGACGTTGAAGTAGCGAAAACCTAACGATGAGAGCCCGTGGAGCTGGTGTTGGAGGCTGGCGTAGCGCTCGTTGATCCACTTTTCGAGGCCGTAAGGGGACAGCGGACGGAGTCTTGCTCCCTCGTTCAGCGGCAGGGATTCGGGGGTGCCATAGACCGCCGCAGACGAGGCGTAGACCACCCGTGACAGCCCATGCAGGCAGGCAGCGTGGAGCACTTGTAGCGTCCCCATGACATTGTGCTGAGCCGACTCGTCGGGGTGGCTGACGGACCGTGCCACTGACACCTGAGCGGCGAGGTGCAGACAGCGCTCGACGCCATCCATGGCACGCTCCACATCGGCCCGGTTGCGTACATCACCGGCTACTATCTCGAGGCGGGGATGCTCCGGCAGATTGTGCCGCTTGCCACTGGAAAAGTTGTCCAGGACACGCACATGGTGTCCTTCCGATAGCAACTGGTCGACGCTGTGGGAGCCAATAAAACCTGCTCCACCGGTGACAAGGATGGTCGCTGACATTGCCTGGTTCCCCCAGATGGTCTTCGAAGGTGGCGTTCGGGGACGGTCTGGACGAAGTAGAATGTTGCTTGTCTTATGCCGTTAACGAAGCGGTCACTGTCAGGCTCGATACGCTTCGTCAAATTTCCCGGACCCATGTGAAGCACCATATTTGTCGCCGTGAAAGCGACACAATGCCCGAAGGTACATGATGACCAACTAAGCAAAAAAGCATTTAATGTTCTGTGAGAAAATTAAAGCTAAAGTCAGTCGTCGTATTCTTTTCCTGTTGTTTTTACTGTGTTTTCTATTTATTAAGCATGATGTTTTTTAGGTAGATTTTGTGTTTTTGTTCTGTGCTACTTTGTAGATAGTTGCTGGATAGGATTTTTACGCAAGAGGTGTTTCACGCGTTTTTCACGTAGTCGAAATGACCCTTTTACCTTCTTTGCTCAAAATTCACGTCAAGGCATGTCGTCAGGACGGGCGTACAAGAAGTGAAGGCGAGACGCGAAGGGTGCTGTTTGGCGGGCGTGCAAAGAATGTTCGCTACAAGCCGGTCATTTCTGAAAAATGCGACGCGGGCCCCTGGAAGCGAAGACGTCGACCCAGGCTTCATTAGGGGATTAATCATCCGGGACCTGACAATTAAAGAGGGGACAGACAATAAGAAGCAAGAAGCAAGGCTCGACCCGGGAGGCCGGGGCTGACAGCCCGCCCACGTGCACAAGTGAGATGACGTGGACGGGCGGGGAAGCCAGCAAGGCTCAGGCAGGAAGATGCCGGCTGATGCCGTCGGCGCCGCCGATCAGCAGGATGTCCGCCGGACGAGCGGCGAACAGGCCGTTGGTCACCACTCCGACGATCGCGTTGATGCGGGTCTCCAGGGCGACGGGGTCATCGATGTCGAGGCCGTAGCAGTCGATGATCTGATTACCGTTGTCGGTGACCACGCCCTCGCGGTAGACCGGATCGGCGCCAAGCTTGACCAGTTCCCGGGCGACGTAGGAGCGGGCCATGGGAATCACCTCGATGGGCAGCGGGAAGTCGCCCAGGCGCTCGACCCGCTTGGAGGCGTCGGCGATGCAGATGAAGGTCTTGCAGCAGGCCGCCACGATCTTCTCCCGGGTCAGCGCGGCACCGCCACCCTTGATCATCTGTAGGTGAGCGTTCACTTCGTCGGCGCCGTCGACGTAGACCGGCATGGTGCCGACTTCATTGAGCTCGTAGACGTCGATGCCGTGCCCCTTCAATCGTTGGGCGCTGGCCTCGCTGCTGGCCACCGCTCCGCGGAAGTCCCCGCGCAGCTCTGCCAGGCGGTCGATGAAGCAGTTGGCGGTGGAGCCGGTACCGACACCGATCACGATGTCACGGCCGAGCATCGGGCGGACCTCGTCGATGGCGGCGGCAGCGACGGCGTCCTTGAGTTCGTCCTGGGTCATGGAATACCTGCGATGGGGAGCGTGAGAAGAGAAAAGCTGCGGCCATTATAGGGCATCGCGAAAGACGGAAGAAACGCTGTCTGGCGTGTCACTGTGGTGCCTGGGCTCCGCCCGTTTCCGCCTTCATCGCGGTCGCGGCAGCTCGGCACTGAGGCAAGCAATGTCTGCCTGGGGTGGCTGGCGCTGGACGTTGGGCGTGAGGCGATGCTAACAATAGGGGTTTTGCCCGCCTCCCTCACGCTGGATACCAGAATGCTCGAAGCTACCGTCAAGAAGATTCTCCAGGCCCGGGTCTACGAAGCCGCCCGAGAAACGCCGATCTCACCTGCGCCCATGCTGTCGCGACGGTTCAACAATCAGATTCTGATCAAGCGTGAAGACCTTCAGCCGGTGCACTCCTTCAAGGTGCGCGGTGCCTACAATCGCATGGCCCACCTGACCGATGAGCAGAAAGCCAAGGGTGTGATCGCCGCCTCCGCCGGGAACCATGCCCAGGGCCTGGCGCTGGCGGCCAAGCAGATGGGCGTCAAGGCGGTGATCGTGATGCCTCGCATCACCCCGGAGATCAAGGTGGCTGCGGTACGCGGCTGGGGCGCCAAGGTCATCCTCAAGGGCGACGCCTTCGCCGCCGCCGCAGAGCACGCCCAGGAGCTGGTCGAGGCCCACGGCTACACCTATATCCCGCCGTTTGACGATATCGATGTGGTCGCCGGACAGGGCACCGTGGCCATGGAGATCCTGCGTCAGCACAGCGGCCCCATCGATGCGGTGTTTATTCCGGTGGGCGGTGGTGGCCTGATCGCCGGCATGGCGGCCTACATCAAGTACCTGCGCCCGGAGATCAAGGTGATCGGGGTGGAAGCCGAGGACAGCGCCTGCCTGAAGGCCGCACTGGAGGCCGGTGAAAGGGTCATCCTTGAACAGGTCGGGGTGTTCGCCGAGGGCGTGGCGGTGGCGCAGATCGGCGAGATTCCCTTTTCCCTGATGCGGGACCTGGTGGACCAGGTGATCACCGTCAACACCGACGAGATGTGTGCGGCGGTGAAGGATATCTTCGAGGATACCCGGGCGGTGTCCGAGACCTCCGGTGCGCTGTCGCTGGCCGGTCTCAAGAAGTACATCCAGGAGACCGGGGCCGAGGGCCAGACCCTGATATGCATCAACTCCGGCGCCAACACCAACTTCGATCGGCTCCAGCATATCGCCGAGCGTACCGAACTCGGCGAACAGCGCGAGGCGATCCTGGCGGTGACCATTCCCGAGCGTCCAGGCAGCTTCAAGAAGTTCTGCCGCACCATCGGCAAGCGCATGGTCACCGAATTCAACTATCGCTACGCCGATGTCGACCAGGCCCACATCTTCGTCGGCATACAGGTCAAGCCGGGCGGCGAGGATCGCCAGGCGCTGATCGGCAAGCTGATCGAGGCGGGCTACCCGGTCGAGGATCTGACCGACAACGAACTGGCCAAGCTGCATATCCGTCATCTGGGCGGCGGCCGGCCCCGTACCGAGTTCACCGAAGAAGTCTATCGCTTCGAGTTTCCCGAGCGCCCCGGCGCGCTGATGAACTTCCTGACCCACCTGCCCCAGGACTGGAATATCTCGCTGTTTCACTACCGTAACCACGGCGCTGCCTATGGTCGGGTGCTGGTCGGCATGCAGATTCCCAACGGGGATCGTTCCCACGTCGAGGAACATTTTGACGCCATTGGCTATCGCTATTGGAAGGAAAGTGACAATCCCGCCTACCAACTGTTCATGGCATAGCCATGGCGGGATGACGTCTTGGAAGTCGAGGCAAAGCGGCGTATCCTGCGCGCGCAAGCGCTGACTTACTTGCTGGGCATGATGACGCCTGGCTGGCGGGTTTCATCGTGGAAGCGTGATGATTGCCATACATGGGTGATCACCCTATAGTCTGAGTCAGTCGCTTTGACCACAACATCAAGACAATACGGCAAGCGGCCGTATGAAGGGAGTCAGGAATGAAACGCAAGCCCGATCTGATCATGTCACTGGTGCTGGTGTTCGGCCTGGGAGTCGTGGCAACCGGCTACGCCCAGGCGCTGGTGGGAGGTTGACGCACCAGGCACCATGGTCACGACATCGGCATAGATCCAACTCCGGCCGCCCTCAGGGGCGGCCGGAGGCGTTTCAGGCAGGGCGGATCACTCTTTGATCACTGACGATGGCGTTCAGCGGCACGTCCCAGGAGGCCACCGGCAGGCGTTCGACGCGCTGGACGTCATGGGCCAGGCCGATCAGGCGTGGCCTGGGGCCGCCCTGCCCGCTGTCGGGATGGGCGAAGGCCAGGGTGCGATCGTAGAAGCCTCCACCCATGCCCAGGCGCTGGCCGGCGTCGTCGAAGCCCACCAGCGGTAGAAGGATGGCGTCCAGCGCCCAGGACGGCAGACGACGCGACGGATGGGCGCCGTGACGGCTGCAGGGTTCGCTGATGCCGAAGCGATTGGCGACCATGGGGGTGTGCTCGTCGTAGCGGACGAACCACAGGCGATTGTCGCTCAGGGGGCGCAGTACCGGAAGATAGGCCTGGGCGCGCCGCTGGCGTAGCCAGTCGAGCAGGGGGCGAGGATCGATCTCCCCGTCATTGGGTAGGTAGAGCGCCACGCGACGGGCACTCAGCAGTTCAGGAAGGCGACGCAGGCGAGCCAATAGTGACTGGCTGGCGGCCTGCTGCTGGCGCGGGCTCAGGGCCCGGCGGCGGCGTCGCAGTTCGCGCCGCAGCTCGGTACGTGACAAGTGTCCGAGCGTCATCTGTGCGTCAATGGAAGAGCGCAGATCGTTCATTCGAGGTTCCCCAGAGTGCCGCTGTCGTTCTGGCCCTTGAACCCATAGGTTCAAGGTGGGTGGCCGCAGCCGAGCCGTCAGGCTTTCCGTCGCACGGACTTGCACACGGGCCCGGCTAGCATTTGGCCCCCTGGGTACTGCGCATAGGCTCGAGGGACTGTAACGACTGGCGCACACCCCAGGGAACTCCTCCATGCTACCAGACCGGGGCCTGGCGCCAAAGTGAAGATGCCTTCGAGTGCTTGGGGAGGCAGTGTCGACCAGGCGCGCTGGTCGTGAGACACCAGCAAGGGGATGAGATGCTGGCACGGCTCTCGCAGATGAGGCGGGGCGCGGACCACCGGGGCGGTACGGGACGTGATGCGGGCTCAGGTACCGAAAGCCCTGATCAGCCTTGATCAGACGTCGGAATCGCGACTCGGCGCCTTGGCGAGCGCCTGCTCCAGGCGGGTGTTCAGCTCGCTCAGGCTGGCTTCGCCTGCTCGCTTCTCGTCACGCAGGCCCAGCAGTTCGTGGGCCAGATTGAGTGCAGCCATGATGGCGATCTTCTCCCGATCCACCACCTTGCCCTGGGCGTGGATCCCCTGCATGGCCTGGTCCAGATAGCGGGCAGCACGCTCCAGTCCCTCCTGCTCCTCGGGGGCACAGGCGATGGTGTAGGGGCGTTCTAGCAGCGTAATGTCAGTGGTATGCCGCTTGGTGTCATTCATGGGCCTGGCTCCGGGGCGGGCCTTGGCTAACGCAGCGCCGAACGGGCAGGATGCGTTACCATCGGGGATCGATTGCGAGTCACTATAAGAGAGCCTTCAGCGGGGGGTCAACGCGACACCTCAAGACGGGATCACCGACGGCGCTTGCCGATGCCATGGGCAAGCGGCTTCTGGTCACCCCGGGGGCGCCGCGGTATTGCCACCCTGAACCTCTTCTTCAGCGGATATCATCATGTCTTTGATCAACGAACGCCAGGACTTCTCCACCATCGCCGACACCTTTTTGCTGCATGGCAGCATGCAGTCGCCGGCCTTTCTCGACGGGCGCCTGTGCGCGGCACTCGGCCTGCACGACCTCACCGCCGAGGCCTGGCTCGAGGAGGTCTGCCTGACCCTCGGGGTCGACCAGCCCAGAGACGAGCCCAGCGCCGAACGCCTGCTCGGCTGGCGCCGCCAGACCCTGGACGCCCTGGCCAGCACTGAGCTGAACTTCGAACCGCTGCTGCCTGACGAGATGTTCTCGCTGGCCGAGCGTGCCCAGGGCCTCAAGGAATGGACCCTCGGCTTTCTCGAAGTGGTGGAGGATGCAGGCGACGCGCCCAGAAAGAAGTGGTCCGAGCCGCTCAGGGAGGCCATCGAGGATCTCGCGGGTTTGGCCGCCATCGAGACCGATATCGACGACAGCGCCGAGAACGAAAACGACCTCTTTGCCCTGACCGAACACGCCCGCATGGCGGCGATGCTGCTCTATACCGAACAGCACCCTGGCACCCCGCAGGTCGAGCAGGTCGACGAGACGCCCCCCACCACCCACTGACGCTTGCCAAAGTCCCGAACGATGCCTGCAAAGTTCGGGATTTTTCCCTCCTTTTCCCGTCGCCAGAGCCTGCTATGCTGGATGGTGTGATCGATCCGGCAGCGCACTTCTGGGCTCGAGTCGCCGGCCAATCGGCCGCTTACCTATCCTTGGCGATCATGCCTTTCTCGGCGATCACAGCTTTTTCATCGGTGCGTGCCTCTGGTGTGGTGGACGCTTCTCGCCGCCGCCCGGGGCGTCGCCGCTGGTCGACGACCGGGTAGTCGTGGATCGGGTAGTCGTGGACCGGATGATCGTCGGATTACCGCGCACATGGGTGCGCCAATTTTCCAGAAGAGTGTCTTGTAGCAAGTCCTGTAAGGGAGGGATGCTGGTGGTTGAGGTATAAATCAGGGTGCTGTTTCGCCAGGGCAGTTGGTGGTTTTATAGCCAACTAGCACGCTAATAAATGTTTGATTACGTAAAGTTATTACAGGAATACAGTAATGCCGCAAGACACCCCCGAGAGCACTGTGGAACCAACGGCAAGCCGCCTTTCAGCGAACGCCCCTCAGGCGTCTTGCCAGGAAGGTGGCCATACGGTCGAGCGGGTCGACGTGGCGATCATCGGCGGGGGGCTGGTGGGGGCGAGCCTGGGGGCGGCCTTGGCGGAATTGATCGAACATTCCGGCCTCAACGTCGCGGTGGTCGAGGCCGCACCGATGGCACCGCTCGCACCGTCTCCGCAGGAAGCGGCGCCTTCGGCGGGAGAAGACGACGCCTGGCAGCCAAGCTTCGACGCCCGCGCCAGCGCCATTGCGGCGGGGTCCGCCGCGCACTTTTCGCGCCTCGGGGTGTGGTCGGCCATGGCCGCGAAGGCCAGCGCGATCTCGCTGATCCATGTCAGCGAAAAGGGGCGCCTTGGTGCGACGCGCCTGCGTGCCGACGAAATGGGCGTCGAGGCGCTCGGCTACGTGGTACCCAACGCCTGGATGGGGCGGGTGCTGCATCGCCGCCTGGCCGAGCTGCCGCTCGACTGGCACTGTCCGGCTCGGGTGGAGCGTATCGAACCCGTGGCCGCAGGCCATCGTCTGTGGTTGTCCAGCGGCAGCGTGCTGGAGGCCGGCCTGACCGTGCTGGCCGACGGCGGTCGCTCTGGCCTCAAGGAGGCGCTGGGGATCGAGAGCGACGCGGCCCCCTACGATCAGGTGGCAATGATCGCCAATGTCGCGGTCGGGCGCCCCCACCAGGGCGTTGCCTACGAGCGCTTCACACGGCAAGGCCCGATGGCGCTGCTGCCGCTGCCGGGCCAGGCCATGGAGCTGGTGTGGACCCATGAAAAGGGCAGCGAACAGCGCCGACTGGCATTGTCGGACCGCGCCTTTCTCGAAGAGCTGCAGGTCGCCTTTGGCGATCGAGCCGGCGCCTTCGTCAAGGTCGGCCAGCGTCACGTTTACCCGCTGTCGCTGGTCACCGCGCGGGAGACGACACGGCCGGGGCTGGCGGTGCTGGGCAACGCCGCACATGCCCTGCACCCGGTCGCGGGCCAGGGCTTCAACCTCGCGCTGCGAGGGGTGATCGACCTGGTCGAGGCCATCGAGCAAGGGCTCGAGGCCGGCCAGGCGCCTGGCAGCGCGGCGACCCTGGCCGCCTTCGAGCGACGCCGCGAAGCGGACCAGCGCAATGTGGTGCGCTTCAGCGACGGCCTGATTCGGCTGTTCGGCATCGACCAGCCACTGCTGTCCCACGCCCGTGCCGCGGGATTGATTGGCCTGAACCTCGCAGGGCCGCTGAGGCGGGGCCTCGCCAGGCGGGCCATGGGCAGCGAACGATAACTGGGTAGGGGCAACCCTGGCCCGCTGGTGTCATCTGGCCCACAGAGCCTTGCCGTGGCGTCAGGCAGCTGCCCCTGAAAGCCTGGCGGTCGAGCATAGGAATGCCCTTGGCGGTACACTGGGTGCGCTGCGTTGCCGGGACCCTGAGGGCGAATCCGCAAAGGCACGTGGCGCAAGCGAGTCAGTGGTTGTCAGGAAGACTGGGAGAGCGAGACGCCGATGAAGGAGCAGGCAGAGGGTTCAGCCGCCAAGGCAGCGCCGACGGGAGTCGATGTGGTGATCGCCGGTATCGGCATGGTAGGTGCCGTACTGGCCGTGCTGCTGGCACGGGAAGGCTGGACGGTCGCCATGGTGGACCCGCGTCCGGGCCCGCTGGACTCGGATGACCTGCCGGGCAGTGTGCCGGCCCCCCGCGTCAGCGCCCTGACCCCGGTGTCTCGACGGTTGCTGGAAGGCCTCGGTGCCTGGTCGCGCATCGACGCCTGGCGCGCCACGCCCTACACCGCCATGCAGGTGTGGGACGCCGACGGCTCCGGCGAGGTTGGCTTTCGCGCCGATCAGGCCGGCGTACCGGTGCTTGGCCATATCGTCGAAAACGATGTGATTCTGGCGGCGCTGGAAGCCGAACTGTCGAGGCTGCCTCAGGTGCAACGCCTGCATGGTCGCAAGGTGGTGGCGCTGGACGACGGCGCCGTTCGTCGGCGGGTGACCCTGGATGATGGCAGCGTGCTGGCCGCCCCGCTGGTGGTCGGCGCCGACGGTGCACGTTCACCGCTGCGCGAGCTGGCCGGGATAGCGGTACGTGAACAGGACACCGGGCAGTGCGCGCTGGTGACCACGGTGAAGACCGAGCGGCGTCACGGCGGTGTAGCCCGTCAGGCCTTTCTGGCCACCGGCCCCCTGGCCTTCCTGCCGCTGACGGTGGCGGGAGACAGCCACTACTGCTCGATCGTCTGGTCCACCACCCCGCAGGAAGCCGAGCGCCTGGCGGCACTCTCGCCGGCGGCGCTGGGCCAGGCCATGGCCGAGGCGCTGGATCATCGCCTGGGTGCGGTGGAGGTGCTGGATGAGGCCAGGAGTTTTCCGCTCAGCCAGCGCCACGCCGAGCGCTACCACCTGCCGGGGCTTGCGCTGATCGGCGACGCCGCTCACAGCATTCACCCCCTGGCCGGCCAGGGGGTGAATCTGGGCTTTCTCGATGCGGCGGTACTGGCCGAAGAGTTGCTGAACGGACGCCGTCGTGGTGTAGCACCTGGCGGCGTGAGCCTGCTGGCCCGCTATGAGCGACGTCGGCGTGGTGATAACGCCATGATGCTGGTGCTGATGGAAGGCTTTCGGCGTCTGTTCGGCAGCCGCCACCCGGGTCTGACGCTGGCGCGCAACCTGGGGCTTTCCGGCGTCGACCGGTTGTCTGCGATCAAGCGCCTGATCATGCAGCAGGCCACCGGCTCACGCGGGCGCCTGCCGCTTAGCTGTCGCTAGGGGGCAGGCCGAGCGCGGGCCGGGGCCTCGTCGCCCGGCCTAGGCGCTGTCCGAAAAGTCGACGAGCGAAGGTTAGACAAGGCAAAAATCGGTGAGAAAGCGCAGTTTACGGGGTGTAAATGAGCATTTTGACCGGGCTGGCGCACCAGCCGATTTTTAACGCCGTATTACCGAGCGCAGGCACTTTTCAGACAAGCCCTAGCGCGTGTCGCGCTGACTGATCACGTTCAGCGCCTTCAGCAGATTCAGTGCCTCGCCCAACTGGTAGTCGCCGTCCAGCCGATCGCTGCGGCTGCTGCCGGCGCGATCTCCACCATCGCCAAGGTGCCCTTCCAGGTCAGACTCGCGAATGCGCAGGTTGCTGGTATCGGCGACCTCGAGACGGCCGCGCACGACCTCGACGTCGGGCTCGATACCCTGGGCCTGGATCGAGCGACCGTTAGGGGTGTAGTAGAGCGCGGTGGTCAGCTTGAGCCCTTCACCATTGCCCAGCGGCATGATCTGCTGCACCGAGCCCTTGCCGAAGCTTTCGGTGCCCATCACCACGCCTCGGCGCTGGTCCTGCAGGGCGCCTGCGACGATCTCGGCGGCGGAGGCGCTGCCGCCGTTGATCAGCACCACCAGCGGCACCTCCGGCGCCGCGGTGCGCTGGGTCGCCGAAAAGCGCATGTCGCTATCGGACAGGCGCCCCTCGGTGTAGACGATCAGGCCACGGTCGAGGAAGGCGTCGGCCACGTCCACCGCCGACTGCAGTACGCCGCCGGGGTTGTTGCGCAGGTCCAGCACGATGCCTGACAGAGCCCCCTGGTCGCGCAGTTCGGTCAGGGCATCCTCGACCTGCTCGCCGGTGCGGGCCTGAAACTGACTGATGCGCAGATAGCCGTAGCCGGGCTCGAGGATGTCGCTCCTCACGCTGTCGGTGCGGATGATTTCCCGAGCCAGGGTGACCTCGCGTGGAGCACCATCGCCGGCGCCGACCACGGTCAGGCGAATCTCGGTGCCTGGCTCGCCTCGCATCATGTCCACCGCTTCCTGCAGGGATAGCCGATCGGTGGGGGTCTCGTCGATGCGCAGGATGGCGTCCTGAGCCTGAAGGCCCGCGCGCTCGGCCGGGGTGTCGTCGATCGGCGAGATCACCGTGAGCTGGCCGTCGTCGAGCCCGACCTCGATGCCGATCCCGCCAAACTCGCCTTCGGTGGTCTCCCGCAGGTTGCGATAGGCCTCGGCGTCGAGGTAGCTGGAGTGGGGGTCCAGCTCCGAGAGCATGCCGCGCATGGCGTTCTTGAGCAGGGTCGCATCATCGATCTCTTCCACGTAGCCGCGCTTGATCCGCTCGAACACCTCGGAGAAGGCCTGGATCTCGCTGATCGGCAGATCATCGTCGGTCGCCTGGGCGCTGGCCAGCGAAGGCCAGGCCAGGGACGCGGCGAGGCACCACGCAAGGCAAGTCCCGGTCAGTGTCTTGAGGCGCGGGGGACGGTGGGCGGCTCGGGGTTCGGTCATGCGGTCTCCGCTCGACGTAGGGGCAAGGTTCAAGCATAGCCTTAGGCCGGATGGTTGAAAATGGCGTGTGCTCAGCGCCGCGCGATCCAGCCACCAGGATCGATGGGGTCACCGCCACGGCGTACCTCGAAATACAGCCCCGGAGCGTCGCGGCCTCCGCTGACGCCGACGCGGCCCAGTGTCTGGCCGCGCTCCACACGGCTGCCGACCTCCGTCTCGAAGCGTTGCAGGTGGGCGTAGAGGGTCATCACCTGGTCGCCGTGGTCGACGATCAGCAGATTGCCGAAGCCGCGCATCCAGTCGGCGAACACCACCCGGCCGGGGTGAACCGCTTCGACCGAAGTCCCGGATGGCGCCTGAATCAGGATGCCGTTGCGGTGGACGCCGCGGGATTCGCGAAAGCGCGACAGCATCATGCCCTGAACCGGCCACGGCAGGTCGCCCCGGGTGCGCTCGATGGCGGTGGACGGCGGCGGGCGCTCGAGCCGTGCCATGGTTTCCTGCACCTCGCGCAGCACCCGCTCGGCGTGGGCCCGGTCCTGGTCCAGCGAGGCCAGTTTCGAGGCCTCGGTGTCGTAGCGTTGGTCGAGCTGTGCCACCAGCGCCTGACGCTCGCGGCTCTGCCTGGCCAGGGCCTGGCTACGGGCCGCCACATCGGCCTCCAGGGAAGCCAGCTCCTCGCTGCGGTGTTCGAGCTCGCGGCGGTTGTCATCCAGACGCTGGTCCAGTTCAGCGAGCAGGTCGAGGCGCTCGTTGCGGGCGTCGGCAAGATGGTTGAGATAGGCCTGCAGGCGGTCCAGTCGTGCCGGGTCGTCCTGATTCAGCAGCAGCTTCAACTGTGGTGTCAGGCCCATGCGATAGAGCGCATCGAGTTGACGACCCAGGGCTGCCCGCTGCTCCCGGCGTTCGGCTTCCATCAGTTCTCGGCGATGCGCAAGCTCGGCCATCTCCTGATCGAGCCGGCGGCGTTCGGCCTGCAGCGTATCCAGGCGCTGGTGGGTCTCGGCCAGTGCCGTTTCCACCTCGCGCAGGGCCTCGCTGGCCTGGTCGCGGGCGCTATCGGTGCTGGCCAGGCGCTGACTGGCCTCTTGAATACGCTCGCCGATGGCGTCGAGCCTTTGCCTGGCCTGCTGCTCGCTGGGACTGGCCTGAGCGAGCGGCAGGCCGGCCTGCGTCACAGGAGTGAGCGGCAGGCCACCCAGCCACAGGACCGCTGCGCCCAGGGCGACAGCCGCGCGGACAAACCCACAACGCCGCCCCGGGCGGGGCGGCGTCGTACGTGGTGGTGGGCAGCTGCCGGGCTGGCGCCTCGATGGCGCGACTGGGGCTGCGGTGCGCAGAGGCTTCACGACAGCTCGATCAGTACCTCGCCGGTCATCTCCTCCGGCACCGACTCGCCCATCATGGTCAGCAGGGTCGGCGCCAGGTCGCACAGGCGACCGCCGTCCTTTAGCCGGGCCTCGCGGCTGCCCACGTACACCAGAGGCACCGGGAAGGTGGTATGCGCAGTCTGGGGGTTGCCGGTCTCGGGGTGCACCATCTGCTCGGCGTTGCCGTGATCTGCGGTGATCAGGCAGGCACCGCCGGCGCGCTCGATCGCTTCGACCACCCGGCCCACGCACTTGTCTACCGCCTCGATGGCGGCCTTGGCGGCGTTGAAGTCACCGGTATGGCCGACCATGTCGCCGTTGGCGTAGTTGCAGATGATCAGGTCAAAACTGCCGCCGTCGATGGCGTCGACCAGGGTGTCGGTGAGCTCGAAGGCGCTCATCTCGGGCTTCTCGTCGTAGGTCTTGACGTCCTGGGGTGAAGGAATCAGCTCGCGCTTCTCGCCCTCGAATTCCTTCTCGCGGCCGCCGGAGAAGAAGAAGGTGACGTGGGCGTACTTCTCGGTCTCGGCGATGCGCAGCTGGGTCTTGCCGCGCTTCTCCATGACCTCGCCCAGGGTGTTGTTCAGGTCCGCAGGCGGGAAGGCCGAGGGCGCGGGAATATCCGCGGCGTACTGGGTCAGCATGACCAGGCCGTCGGCGGCCAGCGTCGGCTGTACTTGACGGTTGAAGCCGTCGAAGTCCTCGAGCACGAAGGCACGGGTCAGCTCGCGGGCGCGGTCGGCGCGGAAATTCAGGAACAGCACGGCATCGCCGTCTTCGGCAGCGACCGGCTTGCCGTTCGGGCGCACGCTGGTGGCGGCGACGAATTCGTCGGTCTCGCCACGCTCATAAGCGGCGTCGAGGCCGGCTTCGGCGCTCTCGGCCTGGTGCTCGCCATGGCCCTCGGTGATCAGGCGATAGGCCTTCTCGACACGGTCCCAGCGGTTGTCGCGGTCCATGGCGAAGTAGCGGCCGATGATCGAGGCGACGAAGCCGTTGTCCTGACCCACCAGCTCGGCGAGCTTGGCGTTTGCGCGCTCGATGGAGGCTCTGGCGCTCTTGGGCGCGGTGTCGCGGCCGTCGAGGAAACCGTGCAGGTAGATGCGCTTGGCGCCACGCCGCGCGGCCATCTCGGCCACTGCCAGCAGGTGATCCTCGTGGCTGTGAACGCCACCGGGGGACAGCAGGCCGAGCAGGTGGACCGCCTTGTCCGCCTTCACCGCCGCGTCGATGGGCGCGGTCAGCACGGCATTGTCGTCGATCTCGCCGTCTTCGATGGCCTTGGTGATGCGGGTGAAGTCCTGGTAGACGATGCGCCCGGCGCCGAGGTTCATGTGACCGACCTCGGAATTGCCCATCTGACCGTCCGGCAGGCCCACGTGGCGGCCATCGGTGTGGATCAGGGTGTGCGGGCGTTGCTGCCACAGGCGGTCCATGTTGGGGGTGTCGGCGGCGGCGACGGCGTTGGACGCGGCGTCTTCATTGTGTCCATAGCCGTCGAGGATGATCAGCGCCACCGGGCGCGGTGCGGTCGCAGTATCCGTCATGAGGAATTGCCTCTAGCTCAAGATGACCTCGCCCGGCATCCTTTTGTTGGCGCTCGACGCCTGGCGTCGTCGCCGGATGTCCTGGGGTGTCGTGGGTAAACGCTGGTGCCTGGCGATTCGGGAAGCGCGCCCGACAATAAGATCGGCGCGTCTTCGTGAGTCTCGTGGCTTGCGGTTTCAGGCTCGCGACACGATCCTCCTTGCGGCATCATATCGCACGCTGGCAGCGGTCGTCATTGACCCGACGAGGCAGTGTCCGGAGGCAGGCGGCATCGCCCCCGAGTCGTGTATACTGGCCGCCCTGCGGCGGGTAGCGGTGATCGAGCGCGGGCAACGTACCTGCGTCTCGCGTCGTCCGGTCTTTAGACTGGACTCGCAACACCGGCCTTGAGACACAGGTCTTGTGACATAGATCTTGTAACAAAGGCCATGGACGCCGATTTCGCCACCCAGGCCACCACCATTTTTGCATCCGACGAGAGTTAGCCGACCCCATGATCGATCAGCTGTTCGAATTTGTGCAGAATCACCCGTTGCTGGTGGCTGCCTTCCTGGCCGTGCTGACGGCCTGGCTGCTGTATGAGCTGCGCAACGCCAACGCCGGTGGCGTCACCACCAGCGAAGCGACCCAGATGGTCAACCGCGAAGACGCGGTAATTCTGGACGTTCGCGACAAGAACGACTTCAAGGCGGGACACATCGCCGGCGCTCGCAACATTCCCCAGAGCAGCCTCGATTCCCGTATCAACGAGCTCGACAAGGTCAAGGCTTCGCCCATCGTGGTGGTGTGCAAGCACGGCCAGAGCTCAGGTGCCGTGGCGGCCAAGCTCAAGAAGGCTGGCTTCGAGCGCGTGTTCAAGCTCAAGGGTGGCATGACCCAGTGGCAGACCGATAACCTGCCCATCGTCAAGAAGTGACCGTCCGCACGATTTCTGATTACCCGATTCAAGGATCTTTCTCATGGCAGACGACAACAACCAGAACGCTGGCGCCCAGGCCGCCGGTCAGCAGGATCAGGAAAAGCCGCAGGTGCAGTTCTCGCTGCAGCGCATCTACGTCAAGGACATCTCCTTCGAGGCGCCGAACTCACCTGGCGTCTTCGGTCAGCCGTTCAAGCCCAAGGTCGGCCTCGACCTGGACACCCGCAGCACCAAGGTCGCCGACGGCCTTTTCGAGGTGGTGATCAAGGTCACCGCCCAGGTCACCCACAGCGAGAGCGGCACCACCTGCTTCCTGGCCGAGATCGAACAGGCCGGCCTGTTCCGCATCACCGGCATCGAAGGTGACCAGCTCGACCACACCTTGGGTGCCTTCTGCCCCAACGTGCTGTTCCCGTACGCCCGCGAGTGTGTCGACAGCCTGGTCAATCGTGGCGGCTTCCCGCCGCTGATGCTGGCACCGGTCAACTTCGAGGCGCTCTACGCCCAGAAGAAGCGCCGCGAGGCCGAGCAGGGCGATGCTCAGGGCACTGCCCAGGGCGAGCAGGCGCCGACCGCCCACTGATGAGCGACGCCGCCTTCCAGGGCCCCCGCATCCACGTCGCCGCCGCGCTTGTCGCCGGCGGCGACGTCGTTCTGCCCGAAGGAGCCGCGCGACATGTGGGGCGCGTGCTGCGGCTCAAGCCCGGTGATTCCCTGGTGCTGTTCGACGGTCAGGGTCGCGAAGCCCGTGCCGACATCGCCGAGTCCGATCGCAAGAAAGTAAGCGTTCACATACTCGAAGTGCGCGATGGAAAGGGCGAATCGCCCTTGTCCGTCCATCTCGGGCAGGCGATCTCCAAGGGCGATCGCATGGACTACGCCATCCAGAAGGCGGTGGAGCTCGGCGTCGCCGCGATCACTCCGCTGTACACCGAGCACGGCGATGTGCGCCTCAAGGGCGAGCGTGAGGCAAAGAAGCTGGCCCACTGGCAGGCGGTGGCGGTGAGCGCCTGCGAGCAGTGCGGCCGCGCCACGGTGCCCGAGGTCAAGGCCCCGCAGTCGCTGAGCGAGTGGCTGGGCCAGCGTGACGAGGCGCTCAGGCTGGTGCTCCACCCGGGTACGCCAGGTGTGCTCGAGCGCGCCAAGCATGTCGCCAGCGCCTGCGTGCTGATCGGCCCCGAGGGTGGCCTCTCCCCCCGCGAGGTCGAGGCGGCGACGGCACAAGGGTTTGCGGCGCTGACCCTGGGACCACGGGTCCTGCGTACCGAAACCGCCCCGGTGGTCGCGCTGACGCTTCTGCAGTCACGCTTCGGGGATATGTAAGTGCTTACTATTGGCGCTCAGCGTCGTCCCGGCTGACCCGATCCGGCATCCTGATCCGCGTGTTGAAAAAGGCCCGGCTCCTGTTTCGAGGAGTCGGGCCTTTTTTGCGCTACTGGCAGAGATCCGTTCAGCCATCTCGTTTCAGTCTTGTTTGTCCATGCTGGGTTCTCGCCTCTCTCGCCCCTCTCGCCCCTCTCGCCCCTCTCGCTGCTTTTGCCCCTTTCGCCCCTTTCGCCCCTTGTCGCCCAGGCCCCCGCGCTGACTGTTTGGCAAGCGCGATGCGCATCAGGCGCTGAAAGGTGGGGCATTCCAGGTGGCGAGGTGCGGTGCAGGTCATGGCATGGCGCAGGCCATCGCGGATCGCGCTCAATTGCTTGATACGCCGATCCAGGGCGTCCGCCTTGGCACCCAGTCTTTCGCGGTCGATGTCGGGTTTGCCTTCGTGGCCAAGCATGTCGCCTATCTCGGCCAGCGAGAACCCGGCTGCCTGTCCCAGGGCGATCAGCGACAGGCGTGACAGCACGTCCGGTGCAAAGACCCGCCGCAGCCCACTACGTCCGATCGAGCGGATCAGCCCGATCTCTTCGTAATAGCGCAGTTTCGACGCGGCGACGCCGCTTTGCCGGGAGACCTCGGAGATGTCGAGCATGGCGCTTGACCTCAAGTTGACTTGAGGTCGTAAGCTACTTCGGCTTTGCCTGAATCTGCAAGAGAGCGCGCGACCTTGCCGTCTCTTGATCCTCAGGATGCGTTTCTCTTCGATCGGCTCGGCAGCGGGCTCTCTTTGCTGAAGGAGTAGTGCAGTGGCAGGACTTCTGGTTGATGCCATTTGGCTTGGCGTGGGGGCGACCGCCTTCATGGATGTCGTCGCGCTTGTGCAGCGCCGAGTACTCGGCATTCCCTCCCTGGACTACGCCCTGGTGGGGCGCTGGCTGGGCCACCTGGCGGGAGGCACTATCGTCCATCGCCCCATCTCGGGAAGCGCGCCGATACGCGCAGAGGCGGCGCTGGGGTGGACGTTTCACTATTTGATAGGCGTGGTGTTCGCCCTGGTGTTTGTCATATCCGCAGGGCCGGACTGGCTGGATCGACCGGCGCTCGTGCCCGCGCTGGTGTTCGGTGTGGTGACGGTGCTCGCCCCGTTTCTGGTGCTGCAACCGGGGTTGGGCGCAGGCATCGCCGCCCGCAGGACGCCTCGGCCAAACATCGCCAGGCTTCGCAGCCTGGCGGCGCACGCAAACTTCGGTATCGGCCTGTGGGTATCCGGGCTTGGGGGCATGCTCGCCTTCTAGCTTTCTAGCGTTTCTCCCCGTAGCGTTTCTCCCCGGCTCGTCCCGGTGCGGGTTGCCAATGGGCGCTACTGCCCCTGGTCCTGCCCCAGCTTCGCCCGGGTGGTGCGGTAGACGCTGTCGAGGTGGGCCAGCATGGCGCGCTCGGCGGCGTCGGGATCACGGCGCTGCAAGGCTTCGAGGATATGGCAGTGTTCGCGATAGCTGCGTTCGATGGCGCCGGGTTCGATCATCACCTGGCGGCGCACATTGAGGCCGTAGGCGTAGAGTTCCTCGCTGTAGCCGGCGAGGATCTCGTTGCGGGCGTACTCCGAGATCAGCTTGTGAAAGTTCTGGTCCGACAGCTGGAAGGGCACCGGGGAGTCGAACATCGCTGCCTGGGCCTCCAGCAACCGCTCCAGCCGCATAAGCCCATCGTCGTCGATGTTCATGGCGGCCTTGCGGGCAATGGCGGCCTCGACCACGATGCGGCTCTCGAACACGCTGTCGACGTCGTGGCGATTGACGGCGTGGCCCTCGTCGAAGCCGTGCTGACGACGATAGGCCTCCAGTGCCTTGTCCGAGGCGCACACCCGGGTCTTGGCCCCGTGGGACACGCTGATCAGGCCGTAGCCGCTGACCAGCGACATGGCGCCACGCACCGTCTCGCGGCTGACGCCGAACAGTTGCGCCAGGTCCCGCTCGCTTGGCATCACGTCGCCGTCGCGCAACAGGCCATCCAGAATCATGCCCACCAGCTTGTCCGCCAGTATGTCCTTTTTTGTCTTGTTCTTCAGGGTCTTCTCGAAGGCGAAGGCCGAGGTTTCCATGGCGTGGTCTCCCTGATGCGTCGGCGTTGCTCGACGATGTCGACCAAGCGTCTGGTGCTGCCGAGTCACGTGTTCGTTTCGCTGTTGGTGTGGCCTAACCGGGACTTTCGTTGGAGTCGTCGGCCTGGTTGTCTGGTCTGAATGTTAGACCAGATCGTCACCTGTCGAAACTTACTCCTTGTCGTTTTCGCTTATCTGCTAGACAAAGGTCTAGTTTTTGCTCGAACAGGTTGACTGGTCCGGAACACCCCGCCTAGATTTCGTTTCAACTGGTCTGGTAATCCAACCACTAGACCAGAGTGCGGCGGAGCTTCACCACGGCAGGGCCAGCAGGTGACTCCGGCGTCTTTCGCAGGCACCACCCATAACAACGACACAACGTCACAGGAGCACCTCCATGAACAAGTGCACGCTGACTCTCTCCGCTCTGGCACTGGCCCTGGCGTCCACCGCGGCCCAGGCCGACAAGATCGTCTTCGCCATCGGCGGGCCTCCCGGCAGTCTGCAGGGCCAGACCTCACAGTACTTCGCCGATGCCCTGCAGGAGCGTCTGGGCGACGCCCACGAGGTGGAGTACTACCACAGCGGCCAGATCGGCGATGAGCGCCAGCTGATCCAGAAGCTGCGCACCCCCCAGAGCGAGTGGCGTACCCGCATGTTCGAGACCTGGGGCGCCAACCCCACCCCGATGGCCTTCTCCGAGGTGTTCGTGGCGCTGCAGACCGGCGTCGTCGATGGCCAGGAGAACCCGCTCTCCAACATCAACGGGGCCAAGTTCCAGGAAGTGCAGGACTATCTGTCACTGTCCAACCACGTCTATTCGCCGATCTGGCTGACCGCCGGCAAGGGCGGCTGGGAGAAGCTGCCTGAAGACGTGCGCAGCGCCATTCAGGAGGTGGCCGTGGAGACCCAGGGCTGGGCGCTGGCCAAGGGCGAGCAGCTCGACAGCGAACTGGTCTCGGTGCTCGAGGAGGGCGGCATGGCCGTCAACATGGTCGATCGTGGCGCCTTCGTCGAGGCCAGCGCGCCGGTGTACGAGGCCTTCGCCAACCAGGTAGACGGTGCCCAGGATCTGATCGACCGCGCCATGGCGCTGGCCGAAGAGTGAGCGAGTGCCTGCTTGCAGGGGCGCCCAGGTGGCGCCCCTTGCCGACCCAACCGTCCATCTGCATCCCCAGGAGATCGAGAGCATGACACCGCTCGATACCGCACGCCGCTGGCTGGAGCGCCTGCTCGAGTGCTTCACCGTCACCCTGCTGCTGACCTTGACCACCATCGTGCTGGTGGCGGTGGCGCTGCGCACCTTTGGCGGCAACCTGCCGTGGTACGACGAGGTGGCCTCCATCAACCTCGCCTGGCTGAGTTTCTACGGCGCCTGCCTGGCCGCGCTCAAACGCGCCCACATGGGCTTTCCCGGGCTGGTGGCCAAGGCTAGCCCTGGCCTTCGCAGTTCGCTGTTCGTGATCTCCGAGGCCATCGTCATCGGCTTCTTCGTGGTGGTTGGCTACTACGGCTACAAGGTATTGCCGATCCTGGCCTGGGACAGCCTGGTCGCACTGCCGTCGGTGGGGCTCGATGTGACCCAGTCGGTCATTCCGATCAGCGCTGCGCTGTTCATCCTGTGTGAACTGCTGAGCCTGCCGGTGGCCTGGAACAAGGTGCGCGCGGGCATCGACAGCGAGGAGGAGGCCATCGAGGAGGCCATCCGTATCGCCGAGGAAGACCTGAAGGAGCACCGCTCATGACTCTCTTGATCGTGATCGCCGCATTGTTCGCCCTGGTGCTGATCAATGTGCCTATCGCCGTGGCCATCGGCACCGTCGGGGTGGTCGGGGTCGCCGTCTTCATGGGCGTCGATTCCCTGGTCAACGTGCCGCTGACGCTGTTCACCGGAGCGACCAAGTTCCCGCTGATCGCCATTCCTCTGTTCATCTTCGCCGGGGCCCTGATGAATACCTCCGGCATCTCGCTGCGCCTGATCAACCTGGTCTCGGCCATGGTCGGTTTCGTGCGCGGGGGCCTTGCCATGGTCAACGTTGGCGTCTCGATGTTCTTCGCCGAGATCTCCGGTTCGGCGGTGGCCGACGTGGCCGCCACCGGCTCGGTACTGATCCCGGAAATGAAGCGGCGCAAGTACAACGCCAACTTCTCGGCGGCGATCACCTCGTCGTCGGCGTCGCTGGCGATCATCATCCCGCCGTCGCTGTCGATGATTCTCTACGGCGCCATCGCCGACACCTCCATCGTCAAGCTGTTCGTGGCCGGCATCATCCCGGGCATCCTTGGTGGCGTCGGGCTGGCCCTGGCCTGCTACTACTACGCGGTGAAGTACGACCTGCCGCGGGAAGAGGCGTTCTCTCTGTCCCGCCTGGGCAAGGCCTTCAAGGACGCCTTCTGGGCGCTGACCCTGCCGGTGATCATCCTTGGCGGCATCTTCGGTGGCTTCGTCACCGCCACCGAGGGTGCGGGCATCGCGGTGCTGGCGGCGCTGCTGATCGGCGGACTGGTCTACCGCGAACTCAATCTCAAGATTCTTTACCGCGCGGTGATCGAAGGCGTCATCCAGACCGCGGTGGTGATGCTGCTGGTGGCGACCTCGGCGGTGCTGGGACTGTTTCTCACCGAGATGCAGCTGCCCCAGGAGCTGGCGCGCCAGATCACCGCCATCACCAGCGACCCCGTGGCCGTGCTGGCGCTGCTCAACATCCTGCTGCTGCTGCTCGGCATGTTCCTCCACGGGGCCGCCGCGATCATTCTGGTGGTGCCCATCGTGATGCCGCTGGTACAGCAGATCGGCATCGACCCGATCCACTTCGGCCTGATCCTCACGCTGAACCTGGCGATCGGCCAGCAGACACCGCCGGTGGCCTCGGTACTCGCCACTTCCTGCTCCATTGCCAAGACCGACATGTGGGAAGTCACCAAGGTCAATCTGCCGATGATCTTCGTGCTGTTCGTGGTGCTGATGCTGGTCACCTATGTGCCGGCGATTCCCATGAGCCTGGTACATGCCTTCTACGGCTAGTGCCCGCATGCCTCCAACCCGACAAGGAAACCCTGACATGACCCAGACGACTCCCGTGATTGCGTTGACCCTCGGCGACCCTGGTGGCATCGGCCCGGAACTGGTGGCCAAGCTGCTGGCCGAGGGCGAAGCCACCCAGGACTGCCACACCGTGCTGATCGGTGACCGCTGGCTGTGGCAAGAAGGCCAGCGGGTGGCCGGGGTGAGCCTCGAGCTGCCCGAGGTGACAAGCTTCCGCGAGGCGCGCGATCACGCCGGCCCGGTATTTCTCGAGATGGACACGGTGTCCCGGGATCAGACCGCCTACGCCGAGGCCAACGCCGCCGGTGGCGCCTCGGTGCTGGCGGTGCTTGAGCGTTGCATCGAGGCCAACAAGGCTGGCGAGGTCGACGGCATCTGCTTTGCGCCGCTCAACAAGTACGCCATGAAGCTCGGCGGCCTGGGCCACGAGGACGAGCTGCACTGGTTTGTCGAGAAATTCGGCGTGACCACCTTCTTCAGCGAGTTCAATACCCTGGGCACGCTGTGGACCTCGCGCATCTCGTCGCATATTCCGCTCAAGGAAGCGCACACCTACGTCACTGAAGATCGCATCATCTCCGCTGCCACCCTGATCTACGACACCCTCAAGAAGGCCGGCTTCGACGCGCCCAGGGTCGGCGTCGCCGGCTTCAATCCCCACGGTGGCGAGGGCGGCACCTGCGGACGCGAGGAAGTCGACATCATCGCGCCTGCGGTGGAGAAGTGTGTGGCCCAGGGCTACCCCATCGTCGGTCCCTATCCCGCCGACACCATTTTCCTCAAGGCCCGCGACGGCGATCTCGACGCGGTGGTGACCATGTTCCACGACCAGGGCCAGATCGCCATCAAGATGCTGGGCTTCGATCGCGGCGTGACCATCCTCGGCGGGCTGCCGGTACCGGTGGGCTCCCCGGCCCACGGTACTGCCTTCGATATCGCAGGCCAGGGCAAGGCCAATCTGACCCCGACGCGCAACGCCTTCAACCTGGTCAAGGCCATGTGCCAGCACTGACACGGCGCCGAGGTGGCGGCCTGATCAGGGCCTGGTCACGGCCTTGCAGCCCAATAACAACGCAACAGGAATCGACATGAAGATCACCAACGTACGCACCCGAGTGTTCGAGTGGAAGGGCCACACCGTCGCCCCCCAGGCGCACTTCTGCTCCAACGCCATGGACGAGCTGTGGGACAAGGGCGACTCCATGGGCACCTTCCGCTTCCACGGCTGGACCACGGTAGAGGTGGAGACCGACAGCGGCATCGTCGGACTCGGTAACGTGGCGCTGGCGCCGCGCATCGCCAAGGCCATCATCGACCAGTACCTGGCGCCGCTGGTGGTGGGCCAGGACCCCTTCGACTACGAGTACCTGTGGCAGCGCATGTACCGCTCGACCCACGCCTGGGGGCGCCGCGGCATCGGCATGGCGGCCATCTCCGGCGTCGACATCGCGATCTGGGACGTGATGGGCAAGGCCGTCGGCAAGCCGGTGTTCAAGCTGCTCGGCGGTCGCACCAAGGAGAAGATCCCGTGCTACGCCTCCAAGCTCTACCGCACCGACCTCGACGAGATGCAGCGCGAGGCCCAGTCCTACCTGGATCAGGGCTTCAAGGCGATGAAGATGCGCTTTGGCTATGGCCCCAAGGACGGCCCGGAGGGGGTGCGCGAGAACCTCAACAGCGTGGCCGCGGTGCGCGAGGTGATCGGCGACGACATCGACCTGATGCTCGAGTGCTACATGGGCTGGAACCTGGAGTACGCCAAGCGCATCCTGCCCAAGCTCGAGCGCTTCGAGCCGCGTTGGCTCGAGGAACCGGTGCTGGCTGACGACGTCGATGGCTACGCTGAACTCAACGCCCTGACCAGCATCCCGATCTCCGGCGGCGAGCATGAGTTCAACCACTATGGCTTCCGCCAGTTGCTGGAGAAGCGTGCGGTGTCGGTGGTCCAGTATGACACCAACCGGGTGGGCGGGATCACCGCGGCACGCAAGATCAACGCCATCGCCGAGTCGTTCAGCGTGCCGGTGATTCCCCACGCCGGCCAGATGCACAACTACCATCTGACCATGTCGACCCTGGCCTCACCGATGTCGGAGTTCTTCCCGGTACACGACGTCGAGATCGGCAACGAGCTGTTCTATTACCTGTTCAAGGGCGATCCCGAGCCGGTCGATGGCTTCCTCGACCTGGACGACGACCTGCCGGGCCTGGGGCTGGAACTCAATGAAGAGTACTTCGACCAGTTCACCATCATCGAGTGAGGCGACCATGCGCGTGATTCAATTTGACGACCAGGGCCGCCTGCGCGCGGCCAAGGTCACAGGCTCCGAGCAGGTGGTGCCGATCGACGTCCAGGGCGGTGTGCTTGGCCTGGCCCGCATCGCCATCGATGAAGGTGCCTCGCTCGAGAGCGTGATCGAGGCCCGTCTCGAAGACACGACCCTCGACTATCAGGCGCTGGTCGACCAGGGTCGGCTTTTGCCGCCGGTGACCCACCCGGACCCGGCCCACTGCCTGGTGACCGGCACCGGCCTGACCCATCTGGGCAGCGCCGATACCCGCAGCGCCATGCACGCCAAGATCGAGGGGGCCAGCGAGGCCGAGCTGACCGACTCCATGCGCATGTTCCAGATGGGCGTGGAAGGCGGCAAGCCGGGTCCCGGCGAGAGCGGCGCCCAGCCGGAGTGGTTCTACAAGGGTGACGGGCGCTGGGTGGTAGCGCCGGAAGCCGCGCTGCCGTCGCCGGCATTCGCCGAGGACGCCGGCGAAGAGCCTGAACTGGTGGGGCTCTATGTCATCGGCCCGGACGGGCGTCCGTATCGGATCGGTTTCGCCGTCGGCAATGAGTTTTCCGACCACGTCACCGAACGCCACAACTATCTGTGGCTGGCCCACTCCAAGTTGCGCGCGTGCAGCTTCGGCCCGGAGCTGGTGATCGGCGAGCTGCCCGACCACCTGGAAGGCGTCAGCCGCATCACCCGTGGTGGCGAAGTGCGCTGGGAGAAGCCGTTTCTCACCGGCGAGGCCAACATGTCCCACAGCATTGCCAACCTGGAGCGCCATCACTTCAAGTACGACGGCTTTCGCCAGCCCGGCGATGTCCATGTGCACTTCTTCGGCACCGCCACCTTGAGCTTTGCCGACGGTATTCAGGTGGCGCCGGGGGATCGCTTCGAGATCGAACTGCCTGCCTTCGGGCGTCCATTACGTAATCCGCTGGCTCAGGAAGAGGCAGCCCCCGAGGCCGCGATCCGGCCCAGCGTGCTCTAGGCGCCGACGAGCGTCGAGCAGGTCGCTGCCACGCCAGGAAGGCGTGGCGGTGTCTTCCACCTCAGACGAGGTCACGACAATGACAAAGCCCCTGAACGCCTTTGCTCCAACGGTTCGTCTCACCGCGCTCGCCGCCCTGGCCGGTGCCCTCTCGCTGGGCGCCGCCTCGGTGTCCGCCGCGACCCTGACCTTCGCCCACACCCACCCGGTGCAGGACGCTCAGCACAAGGCCGCCGAACACTTCGCCGAGCTGGTCAAGGAGGGTAGTGGCGGTGAACTCGATGTGCGCGTCTTCCCGAGTGGCCAGCTCGGCAGCGACACTGCCCTGGTCAGCGGCGTGCGCAGCGGCAGCGTCGACATCGCGCTGACCGGCAACCCCTACTACACCGGTCTGGTGGGTGAGCTCAACGTGCTCGATCTGCCATTTCTGTTCGACGACTATGCGCACGCCTATCGGGTGCTGGACGGCGAGGTCGGCCAGTCGCTGCTCGACAAGCTCGGCGAGCACGACATGACGGGCCTCGCCTTCTGGGAGATCGGCTTTCGCAACCTCACCAACTCCCGCCGGGCGGTGGAGTCTGCCGCCGACATCGAGGGACTGAAGCTGCGCACCACGCCGAACCCGGCCCATATCGCCGCCTTCCAGGCGCTCGGTGCCAACCCCACCCCGATGCCCTTTACCGAGCTGTTCACCTCGCTCGAGACCCGCACCGTGGACGGCCAGGAGAACCCGGTCAGCCTGATCCGTTCGGCCAACTTCTACGAGGTCCAGGATCATCTGTCGTTGACCGCTCACGCCTACACCGCCGCGCCGTTGGTGATGAACAAGGCGCGCTTCGACGGACTCAGCGAGGAGCTTCAGACCCTGCTGGTGGAATCCGCACGCGAGGCTGCCAGCTACGAGCGCGAGCTGCTTGCCGAAGGCATGGCCGATGACCTGGCCTTCCTCAAGGATCAGGGCATGCAGGTGGTGGAAGCCCCGGATCGCGACTCCATGCGTGAGGTGGTGGCGGACCCGGTGCAGGCGACCTTCGCCGACGAGTATGGCAGCGAGCTGATCGACGCCATCCTGGCCGCCAAGGCCGCCGAATAGCCTGGCGACAGACAGGAGAAGGGCGATGCATCTGCGAAAGGCGCGCCAGCGCTTTCTGGACAGTGGCGATGACCGGGACCTGCCGGTGGTGGACGCCCATCTGCACTTCTGGGACCCGACGCACAACTACCATCCCTGGCTGTGCGACGAGCCGATGATCCCGTTTCGCTACGGCGACTACGGGGCCATCCGGCGGCCCTTTCTGCCCGACGAGTATCGTCGGCTGGCAGGCCCTCACCGGGTGATGGGCTGCGTCTACATGGAGGCCGAGTGGGCGCCGGGCCAGGCGGTGGAGGAGGCGGCCTGGATCCAGCAGTTGCACGAGGCAACCGGCTGGCCCGACGCCATGCTGGCCCAGGCCTGGCTCGATCGTGACGATGTCGAGGACCAGCTGGAGGCGCTGTCGCGCTTTGCGCTGGTCAAGGGCGTGCGCCATAAGCCGGCGAGTCTGCCGCGGGAGGACTATCGGCCGGGCCATGGCCTGGCCGGCTCACTGGAGTGCCCGCGTTACCAGGCAGGGGTGGCGTCGCTGGCGCGGCGTGGCTGGATCTTCGAGCTGCAGGTGCCCTGGTGGCATTTGGGCGAGCTGGTGGCGCTGCTCGAGCGTCATCCCGAGATGCCGGTGGTGATCAACCACGCCGGCGTACCCGGGGACCGCGCGCCGGCCACCCTGGCCGGCTGGCGTGAAGCGCTGGCGAGGGTCGCGCCCTTTCCCCAGGTCATGCTCAAGCTGTCTGGCATCGGGCTGCCTGACGCACCCTGGCGGCTCGCCGACAACCGTGAAGTGTTGCGCACCGCCATCGCGCTGTTCGGCCCCGAGCGCTGCATGTTTGCCAGCAACTTCCCGGTGGACAGCCTGGTCGTCGATCTCGCCGAGCTGTTCGACGCCTTCAAGGCGGTGAGCGCGGACTACACCCGGGAGCAGCGCCTGGCGATGTTCTGCGACAACGCCCTGCGCTGCTATGGCCTTGATGGCGACGCGTTCAGCGTCACCGGTGACGATGCCGGTGCTGCTGGGTGACAGCCGCCGTCATGGCTGAGTGCTCGGCGGCAACGGTTCGCGGATCGAAACGAATAATGCATAAAAAGCAATAACATAAAAGGAAGCCCCAAGATGAAGATGATAAAGAAGGCACTACTCACTTCGTTGCTGACGGCCGGTCTCGGTCTCGCCATTACCAGTCAGGCAGCGGTCACCGCACGCATGGGAACCAGCCTGCCCGACACCCACCCCCAGACCCTGGGCGCCAACAAGTTCGCCGAACTGGTCGAGGAAAAGACCGGAGGAGAGGTCAAGGTTCAGGTGTTCAGCAACGGTATCCTAGGCAACGACGTCAACATGACCTCGATGCTGCAGGCTGGCACCCTGGCCTTTACCGCGCCGTCCACCGCCACCCTGGCGAGTCTCAACCCCAACTTCAGCATGGTCAGCCTGCCGTTCCAGTTCGACGACAGCGAGCACGCCGACGCGGTGCTCGACGGCCCGGCCGGGCGCGACCTGCTGGCCAGTCTCGACGACAAGGGCCTGGTCGGCTTCGAGTTCTGGGAAAACGGCTTTCGTCACATCACCAACAGCCGCCGTCCGGTGCAGACCGCCGAAGATGTCGAGGGGCTGAAGATCCGCACCATGCAAAACGAGCTGTACATCGACATGTTCAACGGCCTCGGTGCCAACGCCGTACCGATGCCGGTCAACGAGCTGTTCACCGCGCTGGAGACGCGCACCGTCGACGGCCAGGAGAACCCCTACAGCGTGATCGACACCAAGCGCTTCTTCG
The DNA here is from genome assembly GCF_003056325.1 of Halomonas sp. BN3-1. Classification (NCBI taxonomy): domain Bacteria; kingdom Pseudomonadati; phylum Pseudomonadota; class Gammaproteobacteria; order Oceanospirillales; family Halomonadaceae; genus Halomonas; species Halomonas sp. BN3-1. The sequence continues at coordinate 173,770 of NZ_PYVV01000012.1, forward strand.
AGGTCCAGCAGTACCTGTCCCAGACCGCCCACGCCTACGACGCCCAGGTGTTGATCGGCTCAAAAAGCTTCCTGGACAGCCTCAGCGACGAGCAGCGTCAGGCGGTCCGTGAGGCTGCCCGCGAGGCCACCCTGTATCAGCGCCAGGCCAGCCGCGAACTGAACGCCAGCTTGCTGGCTGAGCTGTCCGACAAGATGGCGATCAACGAGGTACCGCTGGAGCAGCGCCGGGCCATGGGCGAGCGTCTGGCGCCGGTGATCGAGGCGCACCGCAAGGCGCTCGGCGAGGACTTCGTCGCCGAGTTTGAAAAGGCCCTGGCGGACGCCCGCTGAGGTCGACGTGGAAACCTTCGGGGCGGCGTCGCCGCCCCCTCCTTCAGGAGGTCGACGCCATGTCGCAATCCTCTCGTTCCACTCATTCCACTCATTCCACCCCGGAGCACCGAGGCGAGGGCGACAGCGCCGGCTCGGCGACGTTTCTCGCGCGACTGTCGCGTTGGACCGAGCGGCTGCTCAACGCCCTGATGGTGATGGCGCTGGTGGTCATGATCGCGCTGGTGTTCACCAACGTGGTGCTGCGCTACGGCTTCAACAGCGGCATCTCGATGAGCGTCGAGCTGTCGCGCTTCCTGTTCGTCTGGGTGACCTTTCTCGGCACCGTGGTCTGCCTGATGCGTCATGAGCACCTCAGCGTCACCACCTTCAGCGATCGCCTGCCGGCGCCGCTGCAGGCGGTGCTGGCAAGGCTGGTGACCCTGGTCATGCTCGGCTGCTGCCTGATGCTGCTCAAGGGCAGCTATGCCCAGACGCTGCTCAACTGGAGCAATGTCTCGCCGATCAGCGGCATTCCGGTCGGCGTCTTCTACCTGGCCGGACTGGTCGCCGGCGCGCTGATGTCGGTGATCCTGGTCTTCCGGCTGCTGGCCCCGGCCTCGCTGTTGCGGCCGGCGCCGTCCGTGGAGGGGCTGTCATGACCATCGGACTCTTTCTGACATCGCTGCTGGCGTCCATCGGGCTCAGTCTGCCGATCGCCTTTGCGCTGCTGGTCAGCGCGGTGGTGCTGATGCTGCACCTGGGGCTGTTCGACTCCCAGATTCTGGCCCAGAACCTGGTCAACGGCGCCGACAGCTACACCCTGCTGGCCATTCCGTTCTTCCTGGTCGCCGGCGAAGTGATGTCGCGCGGTGGCCTGTCCAAGCGCATCGTGGTGCTGGCGATGAGCCTGGTCGGCCATCGCAAGGGCGGGCTCGGCTTCGTCGCCATCTTCGCTGCCATCGTCATGGCCAGCCTGTCCGGCTCGGCGGTGGCGGACACCGCAGCGCTTGCCAGCATGCTGCTGCCGATGATGCGCGAGGCCGGCTACCCGCTGGGGCGTTCGTCGGGGCTGATGGCGGCCGGCGGCATCATCGCGCCGATCATTCCGCCGTCGATTCCGCTGATCATCATCGGCGTGGCCGGCAGCATTTCGATCACCAAGCTGTTTCTGGCCGGCATCGTGCCGGGGCTGATCATGGGCGTGACCCTGGTGCTGATGTGGCTGTTCATGACCCGCAAGGAAGACCTGGTGGTGGCCGAGAAGGCCACCGGCAAGGAGCGCCTCAAGGCGCTGCGCCAGAGCTTCTGGGCCATGCTGCTGCCGGTGATCATCATCGGCGGGATCAAGACCGGCATCTTCACCCCCACCGAGGCGGGAGTGGTAGCCGCGGTCTACGCCATCCTGGTATCGACGCTGATCTATCGCGAGCTGAGCCTTGCCCAGCTCTATCAGGTACTGGTGCAGGCAGCGCGCTCCACCGCCGTGGTGATGTTCCTGATTGCCGCCGCCAGCGTGGCATCCTGGCTGATCAGCATCGCCCAGCTGCCGATGATGGTGGCGGACCTGCTGTCGCCGCTGGCCGATGACCCGCGCCTGCTGATGCTTGCCATCATGGCCATCGTGCTGATCGTCGGCATGGTCATGGATCTGACCCCGACCATTCTGGTGCTGACCCCGATCCTGATGCCGATCGTCAAGATGGCCGGTATCGATCCGGTCTACTTCGGCATCATGTTCGTGCTGAACTGTGCCATCGGTTTGATCACCCCGCCGGTGGGCAATGTGCTCAACGTGATCACCAGCGTCGGTCAGCTCAAGTTCGAGAAGGCGGTGTCCGGCGTCATGCCTTTCGCCCTGGCCTACGTGGTCATCCTGCTGCTGTTCGTGGCCTTCCCCCAGATCATCACCGCGCCGCTCTACTGGCTGGCCGGTTGAGGAGACCGCATGACGACACAACCCTTGATCGACGCACACCATCACTTCTGGGCCCTGGACGGCAGCGTGCACTACCCCTGGCTCGAGGACGAGATCGACCCTCACTTCTTCCTGGGTGACTACGCGGCCTTCCGGCGTCCGTTTCAGGCGCCGGACTTGAAGGCGCTGGTGCCGGACGGTTATCGACTGGTCGGTACGGTGCACTGCGAGGCAGAGGCCGATCGTCGTGAACCCGAGCGCGAAACCCGCTGGCTGACCGTCCACGCCGAGCGCCACGGGCTGCCCATCGCGCTGGTCGGCTGGGCGAACTTTCTGGATGCCGGCTGCGAGGCTCAGCTCGAAGCGCAGATGGCCTCGCCGCTGTTTCGCGGCGTGCGCGCCAAGCCGATCACCGCCGCACGGCCCGACAGGCTGGCCGAGGTCCACGGCCAGCCCGGATCACTGGAGGACGCCGACTGGTGCCGGGGATTGCGTCTGCTGGAAGAGCTGGAGCTTTCCTGGGATCTGCGGGTACCGGCCTGGCATCTGCAGGCTGCCGCTTGCACCCTGGAGGCGACGCCGGAGCTGCGGGTCATCCTCAACCATACCGGGCTGCCCTGGGATCGTTCCAGCGCGGGGCTAGCGCAGTGGCGCCAGGGCATGCGCGCCCTGGCCGAGAATCCCGGGGTCACGGTCAAGCTGTCGGAACTCGGTAGCCCCATGGCGGCCTGGGACGAGGCGGCCAACGTCGCCATCCTGGCGGAGGCCATCGATATCTTCGGGCCAGATCGCTGCGTGTTCGCCAGCAACTTCCCGGTGACCGGGCTCAACGCCAGCTATGCCGACTGGCTTGCCATGGTGGAGCGGGCCATCGCCCAGGTGGCGCCCGAGGCCCGACAGGCGATCCTTCACGACAACGCCGTACGCTGCTATCGCCTCGATATCAGCGAGCCAGCGTCCTGAGCCAGGGATGTGCCATCCCTTAGATCTATCTTTTCCACGAATTTGACGTTTTTTACGACCCGACGAGGAGCAGAGTCATGACCCTGGAAGGAAAGCAGCTGATCGGCAGTCAGGCCATCGAGGCCAAGGGCGAGCCCATCCACGCCGTCAATCCGGCTACCGGCGAGACCCTCGAGCCTGGCTACAAGGCAGGGTCCAAGGCCGAGGTCGAGCGCGCCTGCGAACTGGCCTGGGCGGCCTTCGATAGCTACCGCGAAACCGGCCTCGAGGCCCGTGCGACCTTTCTTGAGACCATTGCCGAGGAGATCGAGGCGCTCGGTGATGCCCTGATCGAGCGCGCCATGCAGGAGTCCGGCCTGCCCCAGGCACGTCTTGAGGGCGAGCGCGGCCGTACCTGCGGCCAGCTACGTCTGTTCGCCTCGGTGGTGCGCGCCGGCGAATGGCTCGACGTGCGGCACGATCCGGCCCTGCCGGACCGTGAACCGATGCCGCGGGTCGACCTGCGCCAGCGCCATATTGCGCTGGGTCCGGTGGCGGTATTCGGCGCCTCCAACTTCCCACTGGCGTTCTCGGTGGCCGGCGGCGACACCGCATCCGCCCTGGCTGCCGGCTGCCCGGTGGTGGTCAAGGCCCACTCGGCCCACCCCGGCACCTCCGAGCTGGTCGGCCGCGCGCTGCAGAAGGCGGTGGCCCGCTGTGAACTGCCGGAAGGTGTGTTCTCGCTGCTGTTCGGCTCCGGTCGCGAGGTCGGCCAGGGGCTGGTCAGCGACGCGCGGATCAAGGCGGTGGGCTTCACCGGCTCGCGCAGCGGTGGCACCGCCCTGATGAAGACCGCCCAGGCGCGTCCCGAGCCGATCCCGGTGTACGCCGAGATGAGCTCGATCA
>NZ_PYVV01000013.1:0-168232 GCF_003056325.1 Halomonas sp. BN3-1
ATCGAGTGACCTTCACGCATCAGCATGATGGTGGCACGTTCTTCAGCAGTAAGGTGGTGGTAGCAATGAGTCATAGCGATAGCGTACCTGATCGATCAGGTGTTGCACTTGCTCATTGAGACCGCCCTGCTTGCCGGGATTAAAAATTAATCGCAGGAGTGAAGCAGGCTGACAGCAAATCCACTTGCTCTTCTGGCAATAAGGCTTGACGGGCATGCCAAACTTCTGAGCCACGCCCCAAAACGAGCACGCCGGCCTTTGTTTGGATTCGCCAGAGACGCTTTTCCGGAAGCCCGTTGTCGTCCTGGTAAATATCGAGATAGAGTCCCGAAGTATGCTTCTCAGGGTGTTGTGATTGGGCGACCAAGTATATTAGAACTGTCACTTTACAGCTATCAGCATCATCTTTGTGAGCTGAAATAAAATCTCCTTCACGATAATACGTATAACAGCTGCTCTGTGAGCTGAGTTGATAGGGTTGACCAAAGACTGATTCCAAAAGGCTGCCCATCGGCCTGCCCAGCAGGAAATGCTTGCCGACAGGACCGAGACTCGCTAGGCGGGAGCGGTACTGCAACGATTCACCACCATTGGCCAAACGAGCTTTGTTGAACTGTCTAGTGGACTCTCTCCAAAGCGCAGCATGTTGGGTATCAGTAATAGTACCTGGTAGCTGAGCGAAACCGATAGAATGCAATTCGGTATGAAGCTGTGCTTGATATTTTACGGACATACCCATTCCCACTGTTTGGCTGTGAATAAAGAAGTCAGGAATGCTCATTGTGAAAGACTGGCAGTCGATTCCTGATGGAGGTCCGAATCATCAAAAGGACGCGTCTGGCAGGACAGCTCCAGTTGCAGCTGATTCGGATCGGTGAAAAAAATTGAACTGGCGTGGCCCAGATCAATGATCGGTGATACCTCTACGGATCGAGACTCCAGATGTTGTCGACGGGACTCCAGCTCTTCCAGCGTCTGGATCCGGAAAGCAATATGATACATGCCTCCGGGAAGTCCTAGTGCGCCGTTAATACCCGTATCATAGTCACCTGCGATGCCCTGAATCGCTTTCGGTTCCATGAAGACGATGTATTGTGTATCACCGACGTTGAAGTAGACCTGTCGCAGGGTACCACCTTCATTAATATGTGTTAGGCTGTCTGCAACGCGCTTAAAACCTAAGATTGTTTCATAAAACTCGATGGTTGCCTCCATATCGTGTGTCGATACTCCGATATGCGAATACCCGTTGCCCATGATGTTACTCCCCTGCCTGCTGGTGGTGGTGTTTGGATATGATGTCTGTCTTTGACTTCGAGGGTATGTGGCTTGGCTGAAATTTGGCACGCAGCTGTTCCGCCAAGCGGTAGCTCAACGCCATTAGTGTGAACGTCGGGTTCGCCCAGCTCACCGTCGGGAACACACTGCCGCTGGCAATATAAAGGTTGCTGATGTCGTGTACTCGGCAGTTTGGATCAACCACACCATGCGAACTAGACTTTGCCATACGAGTGGTGCCCAGTTGGTGATTGGAATGCAGCGGTATCAGGCTGAATCGCGGATAATCTTGGAGGGCATAGGCGAGCCGCGCATAGTGCTTTTTCTCGAATTCAGCGCTAATCACGCGTGCCGTTTTCACAAAACTCTGACGGTCTAGTTCGTTCAACTGCCAATTAAGCCGCAAGCGGCGCATGCCCAGCGTGTCCCTATGTTGAGACAGCGTCACGCGCGAGGCGGGATTTGGCGCCTGCTCCATAAACAGTCCTGCCCGAGGAGTTTCCATTGTTTCTGCCATGCTCGGCGTTCGGTACAGGTGAAGACGTGCGTTGAGCACACCGAGTGCTTCCTGTACCTCGGCGGAGAGCCCCAGGCACGACAAATACTCCAGCCCGCCCTTCACCCGTCCGCGATCTGCCCAGTGGGTAAAAATATCCGGCTGCAATAATTCAAATGGTGCGATGTTGAAATGGGGGTGCTCCATAAAATAGCGTCCTACGAGGTCACTGCCATTGCCAAGCCCTTCGCTGATTTGACTATTCGCGTTGAGCAGGAGGCGAGGCGTTTCCAGCCCACCACACGCGAGAACCACGATTTTGGGCCGAATGCTGCCTGTTCGACCGTTAAGTGTACGCAATACCAGTTCAGTCACAGTGTGACGCTCGGGATCCAGGAGGATATCGACCACTGTGGCATGAGTCAGGGCAGTAATCGCAGTGGACGAGTAAAACTCTTTCAGTAAAGACTTACCAAAACGCTGGATAGGCGTGCCAAAACGCCATACGGTCGGTATCACATGGTGGTTGTCGATCGGTAGCGGGATTCCGGCTTTCTCGGCGATGGAAGGGGCATCGAAAGTTGCCTCCCCGAGGTTGAGAAATTTGGCAACCCGGGGATAATAAGGCTCGAGGGCCTCAACGCCGAAAGGCCACCCGCTGTTGTCTACCCAAGGGCGCTCGATAAAGTCGTGGCGATCGAACAGAGCGCAGTATCCGGCCCATCGGGACGAAGACCCACCAAACCCGCGCGCACGGGTTTCGGTCAGAGGGTAGTCGAGGCCTATGGATTCTCCATGTTGCAATGCATCGACTCGTGAGTTGGGGAAGATACCGCCGCTTTCGATCAGCGTGACGGAGACAATGTCAGCCAATTCGCGGGCCAGCACCAAGCCGGCGGGGCCGGCACCGACAATAGCGAGATCCACCGAACCTTCTAATGTGACATCTGGATTACGGGCATCCAGCAACATATAGCCTTCCCCTTTTCATAGATCGTACCGCAGCCGTTGCTGATAGGCTGAGAATCGTCGATCAATATCCTCTGCCACCAGCGGCGGCAGCTCTGTCTTCCAGGCTCCGACCATGCCTTTTCGCAGGTGACCGGATTTCATCATGTTTGATATATATCCCTGCTGCATTGGAAAGGTCTGCTGCATTTCGTGAAAGGATAGCTGTCTGGCTGCATCAGCGATCGCTTGTTCTGGCACGGAAATCTTCCAGGAATTTATCACTTTGTGTAGCCAGTATGGCGTATCCTGAACCAGGTCTTCGTAACGCACGAGCGGAAATCCGTGACTGGTTGCTAAATTCAGCCAATTTTCTAGATTGCCGAAAGCATAGCGTCGACTGCAGCTAAGAAGGCCGATTAGGTGGTTAAAATAGAATTCCGTTATGGTGGTATAGCGTGGCTCGGAAAAGCCATTATGTAGATCGCACCGTGCCAAATCATGGAACCAAGATACCACCACATCTCTCAGATCCCTCACCAAAACTACTGCGCCATGGACATTAGGCTTTCGACTGTCCTCTGTGATATCCATGACATGTGACAAGGTTATCTGCTGCTTTGACTTTATGCCCAATAAAATTTCCAGCATGGCCATCATCCAAATCGTGCCGGATTTTGGTACACTGTTGACGACAAACAATTTGTTTCCAGGAATTCTGTGTACATCGATTGGCTCGCCGGTATATCGGAGATGCTGGATTTTACTTTCGTCAAGCAATATAGGGTAATTTGCACCTATATGGTAGGGAGCGGCAATACGAATAAACCGATTACCTAGATCAAGGCTGGCCAAAACTTCTTGACCATCGAAGATATTGTTGATTCCTAATGCGAAAAGGTCACTTATCGCCTGGTCAAGTCGCTGACCGGCCACCATTACCATATCCATGGGTGTCAGTCTGGTACACAGCTCATTGAAACCTATTATAGGAATACATCCAGCCTTGATTTTTTGGTCGTTGCTTATACTCGGGTATTCAACGATGGCAGCGATTTCGGCTTCAGATATATTACCTTCGCGCGCCATCCACTTGATGATTTTGATAGCGTCAATGCGCGATGCCAAAATATATATTCCTGCCATTGGCGGAACCCTCTGAACTACATTGCGATAAGTTGGGAGCCAAGCGTCTGATTAAACTCACCTTGACCTACTGAAATAAAAAGCTGCCAGGCAAATTTTATTCGATAGTGCTTGTTGAATTTTTGTTTCGCCTAGTCAGCTTAATGATTTTATCTAAGGATCTTTATCTCTCTACGACCGGTCAAGGTCGACAGGCAACCAGTCCGTCCTCAAGCTGTTCCAGCAACCACTTCCAGTGCGAAGCACTACAGAAACCTGGAGAAGTGGCAATAATACACCGCTCAAGATGCAGGGCCAGTGGCTTAATTATCGAAAAAAAACGACACATTTTGAGCTGAGCCAGTCGACGCATTTCGTGTAGTGAAGCTGGAGATGGAGATGGAGCACCGATATTTCCATTGAAGTCGTTAATAAAATAATCCAAGTCGATATGCAAAATTATCTTTCCACTGGGAAGCTGTGACAGTAATTTCTCCGGATCACTCCCCTCCAAGTAACTACCATCGGAATGCTTCGCCTCTGGTCCGACCTTTTTTATAGAAGCAAAACGATAGCCTGGAATTTCAGGATAGGCACAAGCGGCACGCAAGATCTGAAAAGTCCGATCTTCAGTTATCGGGGCATTATTAAGATGACGTATGTGCACCTTGCGGTTGGAGTATAGTAGAGGTGTTATAAAATCACCGATACTCACGCACCCAGCGTTTATCGCTGCTGCCCAGTCGTCCGGACATTGTGGATCGAAAGAACGGCGAGTAGCCGGATTGATAAGGCCGGAACCAGTGTCAGTCAAAAAGGTCGGCATCATGTCTGTGTGGTCGTCGAGGTGTATGAGAATAATATTGCTGTCGCACTTATTCAGGCTGCCTGCAATAAAATAGCCTGACCAGCAATCCTCGAAACAGAGGTCGTAGTATGCTCGTTGAGACCGGTAATTAAAGAGGTCACTCAGGTGCATGGGCGGATTCTGTTCTTTAAGAAACGCTAGCAGGTTCGGGTCAGCCGCGTGATACCCCGTATCCGGTCCCAAGATTCGGAAGAGGAGACTGCTTTCCTCCCAAGTAAATCGCAGGCTGCGCACGATTTGTTGCAACCTGGCCCTGACGTCATCAGGAGCATGCGTGGCCACGAAATCCGAGTCCAATGGAAGCTCTATGGCTGTATTCATAGCCCCGCCAAGTGTTCGTCAATATGTCCCAGGAGGGCGTCGGAAAAGGTCTTCACCTGAACTTTGCACTCGGGCGTTTCTGTGACATCAAATCTACCAAAGCGTCGATACTTGATTAGGTTATAACCACCCGAACAAAGTTCGAAATATTCGCATTGAGATTCGCAGGCGCGGTGACTGCGCTCAAAATCATCGATGATACAGCCAAGCTTTGCACCGCATGCTATCTCTTCGAGAGTTTCAGATAAAATATTACCTACCACCATGCCGCGACCGTCACCATATAGGTTCTTAAGGTCTTTGCATTCGTCTGAGGTGAGGCCAGCATAAAAAGTCGTTACGTCGCCGTTGACTTCAATACTCAGAGTCTTAAATGGCTTACTCATGCTGCGAGCATCATAACCAGGCCTTTCAGCCTGGCTTATGAACAATCTATTATAAAAAGATGAAAAATTACGGATGCGTGGAACAACATTAAGGTTTTTTTCATCGCAGCGATTCAACAGTGAGTGAAGGAAAAAATCATACCGTTCGGAATACTGTCTAATTTTTTCGTCCACGTTCGCATAGATAAAAAATTCGTCGTGAAGATTGAAGTGGAATTCACGGATATGACTGGCGAACGGTATAAAAAATTCGATAAACTCAATAGGGTGATCCAGCCCTTCAGGGGACACTACGGCAGTGACATCAAAAGGTATATCATGCTCTGCCAGAAGTCGCATACCTTCCTCGGTTCGGTTATGGCTGGGAATGCCTCGCCACGTCTTGCGATGCCTGTCATGGAGAAAGGCTGGCCCGTCGCAACTGACTCCAATGCTTAAATGGTCATCGTATTCCCTCAGTAGATGGCACCACTCTTGATTTATAAGAGTACCGTTGGTTTGAATGTCGAAGGTAATGGATGGAGTTGATTGGCCACGCGCAGCCTGAAGTTCTAAAATGCTATCTATCGCAGCTCGGTAGTAGTCGGGGGGTATAACTAGTGGCTCTCCCGAATGCCAACTCACGCGAAGTTGTTCCCCAAGATAAGGGCTGGCTAACAGTTTTTTGATAGTGGTCATAATAGTCGTCAGAGGCATCTTCTCCGTGTTTCGGCGGCTTGCCTCTGAGAGATAGCAGTAATCACAGTTAAGGTTGCAAAAGCCGGTTCCCTGCAGTACGACCATTTCAACCGGCCCTTGAAGCGGAACTGCGCTCGCCTCGCTCACTAATCCCATGCAGCTAACTCCTTAGCCAAGAAAGGGCGGGCAATGCCCGCCTTCCGAAAGTGCCCTCTTCAGAAAATGGGGCACCTGCATAGACCGTTTTCCGATACCAAGTGGTTAAACTGTAGCGCTTACCGACGCATGGCAGGGCCCCAAGACGCCGCACAGGTCGATTTCACCGCTTCAGTTCCGGTAGTGGATAGTGGCTTATAATGGTCTAGCCTGCCTGCAGCGTAAGCGGTTTTCGCATCAGAAATGGTTGTTGCTAATGGTTTTTTCTCTTTGGTGATATGCATTGTGGCTGCCTCCATGTGGCGATCACAGGTACACGAATCATGGAATGAAGCGGTTGGCCCACTTCATTCGTAAATATAGACAGGCGTGTCAATGACGCAAACGGAGGTTAGGTTGTATCTGCCCGATAACTTTACTTACCCAGCTCTTTATGTCCGCCGGTGTTTATTTTAAGCGCATGATTTCTAATGTGTTTTTTTGCAATTAGCTTTGGTCATGTCACTCCGCTGATTCAGTAGATAACTAGAAAGTTCATGCTCTATCACCTGAATCCGTGAGACCGACCCTCGGAAGCGCTTCTAACCAACTGAACTGCATGGCAATATAGCCAATATCGCCATTCACCTAGACAATGCCATGCCCAACGTCAAGTTCCATGCCATTATCGGCGACATCCACCACCAGTGCTCCCGGGGCCACTCGCTCGATGGCGTCAAGGCGGTGCTGGTCAACCAGTTCGCGCTCGAGATGGAGGAGCAAGGCACGCCGCTGGCTAATCCCGTGCGAGCGCGTCTGGGACTGGAAGACCAAGGAGCCGGTCTATTTACGGCCCACCACGACGAAGTTCCGCAAGGCCAGGCGGCCGCTTACATCGAATTCCTCTATGCCACGGGTGTAAAGCTGGGTGTGCAGTGGAGCTAGCCTGCGTTGAAGGCCTCCGACAAGTATAAGGAGGCCCCATGAGCCTGATCACGAAACACGAGGTGAACACGAACGGCCGCGACTTCTTTGTCGGCGACATCCATGGGCAATACGCCCTGCTGATGGAGGCCATGGCCCGCGTCGAGTTCGACAAGACGCGCGACCGACTCTTCTCAGTGGGCGATCTGATCGACCGAGGGTCTGAATCCTTAGAGTGCCTATCGCTTGCCTTCGAGCCGTGGTTCTTCGGGGTGCGGGGTAACCACGAGATGCTGGCCTATGACGCCCTGAACGAGGGAGCCGGCCAGGCCTGGGATCTCTGGCAGATCAATGGCGGCAGCTGGGTGTATCTCCACGGCGTCCATGAGGTGCGCACCATCCTCAATGCGGCCCTGGAACACCAGCCCTATGCCCGAGAGGTCGAGGTGGAGGGCAAGCATATCGGCATGGTGCACGCCGAACCGCCACACGACTGGCACCTGCTCCAGTTGGAGGACCACTCGGCTGGACTCGAGTCCCTGGTCTGGGGCCGCAAACGCATCAGGCAGATGGACACGACACTGGTGGCCAATGTCGACGCGGTGGTTGTCGGTCATACCATCCTCAAGCAACCGGAGACCCTCGGAAACGTTCACTACATCGACACCGGGGCCTTCTCTACCGGCCTCCTGACGCTGATCGAAGCCAGGGCGGTGCTGTCATGAAGCGCACTGGTCCGCTGAAGCGCAAGCCGATGAAACGAGCCACCCGGCGCAAGCAGGTCCCGGCCTTCCACTTGCGCGCCCAGCGCTGGCGCAGCGAGGCTGCATGTATGACCTCATCGGCGATACCCACGGCCACGCCGAGCCGCTGAAGCGACTGCTCGAGACTCTCGGCTATCGGGGAATCCAGCGGGATCTGGTCACATCCTGAGAAGCGCCAGGTGATCTTCCTCGGTGACTTCGTCGACCGGGGCCCCGAACAGGTGGAAACCGTGCGAATCGCCCGCGCCATGGTCGATGCCGGCACGGCGCTAGTCGTGATGGGCAACCATGAGTTCAATGCCGTGGCCTGGGCCAAACCGGATCTTGAGCGGCCCGGAGAGCATCTGCGCTCGCACAGCGACAAGCACCGTAGGCAGCACCAGGCATATCTGGACCAGGTCGGAGAAGGCAGCGGACTGCATCAGCAACATATCGCTTGGTTCAAGACGCTGCCGCTCTATCTCGATCTGGACGGCCTGCGCGTAGTGCACTCCTGCTGGCACCCGCCCTCCCTGGGGGATCTCCAGCCCTACATCGATGCGAACCAGCGCATCATGCCCCACGCCTGGCCCGACCTGGCGCGCAAGGAAGGGGCTGGCTTCGAGGCGCTGGAATCCCTGCTCAAGGGGTTAGAAGTCCCTCTGCCTACCGGCTATGAGTTTTTCGATAAGGATGGAAACCCGCATCATCACATCCGCACCCAATGGTGGGAAGTGGAGCGACTGACCTACCGTGACCTGGCTATGGTACCGGCCGAGGCCATCAATGACATTCCTCACGTGCCCATCCCCGAGGATGTGCCTCCCGGCTACGAAGGCGACAAGCCGCTGTTCGTCGGCCGATCGGGCCCGACTCCCCCTCCCGCATGGTTGGCTCGAAAGCGTTCATTCACTCCTCCGCGATGGCCGTATCGAAATCGGTTGCCATCTGGAGAGGAGTCTATGGAGAGGTGCACCGCTCGGCCTTGCCCGGCGGGCTGGAGTTTGGCCTCATCATCGGATGGTTTACCCGAGAGTCTGATTTTCGACTAAAGGATAAGGATCGTCGGTTAGGGTGAATCGCTACGGGTTTCGTAGGCACCTCCAGTCCTTATACTGAAGACACCATCAGCTCTTGCCAGGGAAGGCATTATGACTCCACATCGCCGCATCAGCCGGTCGCAGTTTCTTGAGTATCTGAAGAAGCTGGAACAAGAAGCGCCGGTACCTGAACCAAAGCTCCGCCAAGCCGCCCAACAGTTCGGCCTTAAGATCGATGACCTGCTCGACGGTGCCGAGCGCCGGCATGTGAAACGAGATCTCGTCACCTATACCGGCATCGACCTCAGCGTCATTGACCAGTGGCGAGCCAAGTACGATGTGGAGCACGCCTCATCCCGAATCGACCACGCAACACAGGGCAACAGCCACAACGCGCGGGTCAGCGGGGTCATGCTCACGGTGCGCAGCTACCGCCAGCCGCATCCGCAGGTGGTGCTGGTCGACATGGCGGGCAACATCAACGCCGGCACGGCCTCACCGCCCGCCGAGCGTGCCGTGATCGTGGAAAACCTCGAGAACTTCCTGAACCTCACCGGGACGCTGGCGCTGCTCCCCGAGTGTGGGCTCGGCCCCGAATGGCAGGAGGCGGACATCCTCTACGGCAGCGGCAACAGCATCACCAACCACCTGCTGACCCCGGCCTTCCAGCAGTATCGGGAGATCGGCTGTCTGTTCGACCCTGATCCCGGCGGGATACGCATGTGCGATACCCTCTACCAGCGAGGCGAGCTCCCGCCGCTACATTTCCTCGCGCCCGCCGACCTTACAGAGCGGCTGGCTGCCTCGACTCGCATGATCGACAAGGGCCAGCGCGAGCAGCTGGCCATGCACATGCGCCGCTCACCACCCTGTGCCCATGTCGGCGGCCTGATCTTCAAGACCGGCAAGCACCTCGAACAGGAAACCTACCTGATCTCGTCACCTTCTACCGCGGAGTCTCCCGATGAATCTGGGCTTTGACACCTTCGACACCTTTCGTTTCAAGCAGCTGATCTTCGTGAACAGCGCCGCCTACGCGTACACCCAGATTCGCATCGACCAGCACACGGCCCTGTTCGGCGAGAACAACCTGGGCAAGACCTCCATGCTCAATGCCCTCAAGCTATTCCTGCTTCCCGAGGTCAACTTCCGAAACTGCGGCAACAAATTCAACTTCCGGGGCACCAACGGCAAGCTCTATGACGGGATGGCGAGCTTTCGCTACTACTTCCCGGAAGACCGTGCCTTCATCATCCTCGAAGCCGAGAACCCCCACGGTGACTTCTGCATTGTCCTGCACCGTGGCGGCGCCACTGACAAGATGGAATACGCGCGCATGGTGGTGCCCTGCCCTTACGCAGAGCTCGAACCATTGTTCTGGGATGTCGAGGCTGACGCTGAAAGCGGGATCGGGGCCCCGGTCGAGAGCATGACTCTGCAGGGAGTGAAAACGGCACTGCGGGAGATGGATGGCGAGCCGCTGAGTGACTGGAAAACCATTCAGGAGCGCCTGTTCACCAACCAGCCCTACGACAAGAAGGCCGGCCGGTTTAGCCTGCTCCCCCTTCGCAACAGTGCCGGCAAGCGGGAGATGGACGCCTGGCGCAAGCTGGTGCACCTCGCCTTCGACATCTCAGCGTCGGACGACCGCACCCTGCCGGACACCCTGGCCACCATCATCGAAGGCCAGAAAAGCCGCAAGAATGAGGAGCTGAACCTCGACCTCAACGCCATCGTGGAGGAGGCCAACCAGCTCCGCGAGGAAGGCGACCGCATCACGCGCATCCGCAACGCCTCCGGCCACTGGGAGGTGTTCAACGAGCAGTTCCAGTCCGAGCAACAGCTGCGCGGCCAAGCGGCCAAGGCATATGCCGATCTCGATGACAGTGTTGCCGTCGAGGAAGAGCGGCTGACGGAGGCGCTGGAGACTGCCTCCAACACCCTCAATAACGCCGAAAACCGGGCAGACACTCTCGAGCGCATCAAGCGCGACAGCGGCAAAGCGGTTACCGACACGGTGGCGGACGTCAGGGCGACCGGCAAACAGGCAGACGGCCTGCGCAAGGACATCAACGCCGCCAATGCCACTCTGAACGAGTTTCCGTCCGGCACACCCCGCCAGGAAATCGTCGAAAGCCTCGAGAAGCATATCGCCGAGCAGGTCAAAGACATCGAGGGTTACGACAATAAGGCCGTGGCCCAGCATGACTACGCCCAGGTGTGCCAGCGCCTGGAGGAGAACATGCGCCAGGCGAAGCATCGGGATGAACGGCTGGCCAATCGCACCCCCACCCTGCTGGACGAGCTCACCGTGCGTGACGCCAGCATCCTCTTTTCCTTGAACAGCTCACTGGGCACCACTCATGGAGTGCTCACCCCGGAACAGAAGCAGGCATTCATCCAGTTCAGCCAGCAATTCCACTCGGAAGATGGCCATCTGATGCTGGGCCAGCCCCTGGAGCGAATTGCCCTGCGGGACATTCCCCATCAGGGATATGACGCCGAGCAGACCCGCCAGACCATGCAGGACAACCTGGACAAGTTGAAGGAGGCGATCGCCCAAGACAAGAACCGGCGCGACAAGCTCATGGAAGAGGCCACAATGGGCCCGGAGGAGATCGCCAGGCGCCGCAAGAAGGCCGAGAAGGCGCTGAGCAAGGCCAAGGAGGACAAGAACGCACTCAATGCCCTCGATGCCAACAACCAGAAGCTGGAGATCCTGGAGGGCGACCTGCGGGAGCTAGAAGCCAAGCTGGAAGAGCAAAAGCGCCAGCACGAGAAGGCAGAGACCGATTGGAACGAAGCCGATGGCAAGCGCAAGGCTTTGCGTCAGGAGCAGAAGACCCTCCAGGACCAGGCACAGCAGGTACGCTTGATCCGGCAGCGGCTCGACCGCATCGGCAGAGATGCCAACAACGTCCTCGAAGGACGGCACAAGGTGATAGAGCCGACCCCCTGCGAGGTCAGCGAGGCCAACATCGAGGCTCTCGAACATGATGTCGATGAACTGAGCACCCTGCGCAACAAGGTCCACGAACAACTCCGCAAGCTCCTCGCCATGAGCATCCTGCCCAACTCTGATAGCCAGGCCCACCTGACCTCCTTCACCGTCGATCAGGTGGCCGACTTCCACGAACAGCTGAAGGCGGTGTTCGACAACCTCGACACCCAGGAGGCCAACTACCGCCATAAGGTCGATCGCCACAACAAGACGACCCACTCCCAGGTTGAGATCCTGCGCACCGCCAAGGAGCAGGTCTCTGCCTTCATGAGCCGGATCAATGCGGAGATGGGTCAGTTCTCGATCTCCGACCTCGAGGAAGTGCGGGTGGACTACCGGCTTCACCCGCGCTTTGAGCAGCTGCTGGCCGACCTCGAGAAGGCCGACCTCCTCAGCGACGAACTGCAGGACAGCAAGGTCTACGAGCAGCTCAAGGCGTTTCAGGCCGACTTCTTCAACTCCGATGCCCGGCGTACCGGCATCCTGCTCAGCCTCGACAAGATCCTCGCCGGCGTGCACTACAAGTACCGCAAGCGGGGCGAGGACGGCTGGACGACGAATGCCCAGTCCAACGGCACCACCATGATGATCACCACCAACCTGCTCTCGGTGCTGATGTCGCGACTGATGGACGGCGATGCCCAGGTGACCATGCCGCTGGTCATGGACGAATTCGGCTCCCTGGCCACTCGCAACATGCGCACCGCCCGCCAGATGGCCGAGCAGCACGGCTATTGCCTCTTCGTGGCCAACCCCAACCGGGACTCGAAGATCACTCAGGTGCTCAGCAACTACGTCCACCTGGGTCTGTTCCACGCCAGCCGGGCCTATGCCGAGAATCGCACTGTCGTTCATCACGGCCTCTGCGAGTCCCTCACCCGAAAAGGGATGCTCACCGTGCGGACGGCAGATACCGGTCGTGAAGGGGAGCTCCTCCCTGAAGAGGAGGCCGATCGGTGAACATCAAATCACCCTTTGTGCTCAAGCAGATCATCGAGCACCGACAACTCTTCACCCAGCTGGTGGCCTACATCGAGGAGCACGACGGGGACGTGGAGATTCCCTCCAGGCTCTACCGCTCCATCGTGCGCCAGGCCATCAAGGCGGAAGCCGCCCTGGGCAACGACCGGGAGTGCGAGCGAATTCGCTACACCCTCGCTGAAGAGAACCTGCTGCGTGAACGGCTGATCATCCGCATAGACGCCGCCCGCGGCACGCTGGTGCTCGCGCCCTTCGTCGTGGACATGCTGCGTCACTTCGATGTTGGCCGCATGCGAGGGCTGAGCCAGGCCGAGCTCGAAGATCTGCGCGACGGCCTCAACCAGAGCCTAGCGGCCTTCCAGGAGGTGCCAATCGACCTGGAGAACGACAACTTCACCGATGAACTACGCCTGCTCCGGCGCCGGATACAAGACACTCTCGGCAAGATGCAGGAGAGCGTTGCGGCGCTAGAAGCACAGGGGGATCATCTGGCGGATCTGGTTGAGCAGCAGGACGTGGGAAGCCTCGAGGGCGCGGTGGAAACCCGCAGGGCCCTGGAGCACATCAACCGCATCTATCAACGCTACATCCTGCCGGCTCTCGAATTTCTCGATCCCAAGACGCGCTTCAAGCAGGGCATCCCGGCGATCACGGCCATACGCCGCATCGCCAAGCTGGCCGCAGAAAGCGACCACCCAGCGCTGAATGAGGAGCTGCAGTTTTCGGCCAATGCCATCCAGAGCTACGTCAAGGACATCGATGCACTGCGCCTCTCGCTTGAACGCTACGTCCGCCAGGATCGGCAACAGCGCCGGCAGTACGACGCCATCGAACGAGCCTTCAATGCCATCCGGCTCGCCACGGAGGAGCGCCATGATGATAGCTTCCGCAACCTCTACATTCCGGTACGGCACCCCGCCATCCAGTCCCCTGGCACCTTCGCGGGAATCAAGCGGATGCGTTTTGCCCGCCTGGAGTGGCACGACATCGACCACCGGGCCGACATCGAGGAGTTCACCGATCGGAGAATAGAAGAGCTGCGCGCCCAGTTGGACCAGAGCGGGTCTGTCACCGTAGACCCGGCGCGAGCGGGGCTCTCGGAGGCCGAGCTGCGCGAGCAACTGCGCCAGCACGAGATTCAGGCGCTATTGGAAGCGTGGACAATACCGGACGACTGCCAGGACCTTCACGCCTCTTTGCATGACTACCTCAGCAGCCACCTGGAGGGCTACACCCTCAACGATCTTCTCGAGGCCCTGGACTGGGTCATGGCACTACCCGACTTCCGGTATCACGCCCGCTTCCAGCACCACGAGATTCTCCATGGCGAGCTGGCGCTGTCATACCACCCCCTCATCCCACGCGAGGCCCCTGCCGAGGAGACCACCCCATGAGCGACATGCCCTTCCCCCACGAGCCGAACACCGGGCAGCCGGTCGTCAATCGCCGCTTGAGCCAGGAGGCCTTTCGTAAGCTGACCTCAGGCCAGGTGATTAACCAGTATCAGTATGTGAACGGTGAACTGGCCCCCAACCCCCTGTTCGATGAACTCTACAAGGAGCGCGACCGCTACTACGTCGAGGCTTACGCCAATATGGGCATGGAGCTGGTGCAGCGCCCGGGCTTCTTCTACGTCCGCACGCTCACGCAGGCACAGGCCGACGAAGAAGGCCGCGACCAGGAGAGCGGCGGGTCTATCCGCCAGATTCAGGGAGTGCTGCTGGTACTGGGTCGCGGGGTACTGGAGAAGGGCTTCATGTTCGATGCGTTGACGCACCCCGACGCCGGCATCACTCGGGAAATCCTCGAGAGCATCGGCAGCGACCCGACCTTTGGCCAGATTCTCAAGGCGTGCAAGATGGATCAGCCCTTGCCAGAGGCAGTGAAGGTGGCCCTGGTGGATCGCGATATCGCCTACTTCAACGCCAAGGGAAACATGGTGCTGGCCGAGGCCGGAAAGGCATTCTTCGATGACCTGTTCAGTCAAGATTCGAGCGATCACTGAATACAGGCGTAGTTATTGCCAGCGGTACGGCAACCACGACGGAATCAGCCCCATCGCGGGCCAAGGTGTATACCGAAAAGACAGCCGGGAAAAACCCCTCGAGGACGTGCTGCTGACCGACGGCAACGCCTCTTATGCTCGCAACAGGGCAATACACACGTATACCCCGGCGCTCGCTATACGCGCCCTCTCTCCAACATGGCCATGCTACAGTTGGTGCGAAGCATGAGCTTTGGCTTTGGCGTCGGCGGGCAGCGTGGCGATTACGTACCCCACGGCTTCCGCTCGAGCTTTCGCGACTGGACGGGCGAAGTCACCAGCTATCCCCGCGACGTCGCGGAGATGGCTCTCGCTCACACCATCGAGAACAAGGTGGAGGCAGCTTACCGCCGTGAAGATCTGTTCGAGAAGCGGAGGGCAATGATCTTACCCAGTAGCGGTGGACACCCCGTTAAGGAACTACGCTGAACGAGGTGACCCATGACAAAGCCAGCTACTCCCATGAAGAAACAGCAACGTGCCCACTACACCGATGCCTACCGCGAGGAAGCTCTATTGCTCGCTGAACGGGTAGGCGTCACCACTGCCGCCCGTGACCTCGGCCTCCAGCCTAGTCAGATCTATCAATGGCGCACCAAAGCCCAGCAGCGCAAAACGGTGACGGAACGCGAACAGGCTCTTGCTGACGAGAATGCCCGTCTCAAGCGCCAGATGGCGGATATGGCGGAGGATCTGGCCATCGCAAAAAAGGCGGCGGTGTACTTCGCAAAAAGCCTGAAGTGAAGTACGCCTTCATCCAGCAACACCACAAGGCCTACCGCATCCGGCGGATGTGTGCGTTTCTCTGCGTCGCCCGCAGTGGCTACTACGCTTGGCGCAAACGTGTCGATGAGGCGTCTCCACGGCGACGTCAGCAGGCCGAGACGGACCAGCGTGTGGCAGAGGCCTTCCACCATCGCAAGGGGCGTTCAGGCGCCCCCAGGCTGGTTCTGGACTTGAAGGAGGATGGGGTGTCGATCTGTCGCAACACCGTCGCGGCCAGTCTCCGGCGGCAAGGCCTGCGCGCCAAGGCGGCGCGCAAATTCAAGGCAACCACCCACTCGAAACACTCCTTGCCGGTGGCGCCGAACCTCTTGGATCAGGACTTCGACACCAAAGGGCCGAACCAAAAATGGGTGAGCGACATCAGCTATCTGGGCACAGACCAAGGCTGGTTATACCTTGCCGTCGTTATCGATTTGTTTTCTCGACGAATTATTGGCTGGGCGACGAGCAGTCGGATGAAAGCAGATCTCGTCTGTGAGGCGTTAGAGATGGCGCTCTCATGGCGCGGTTATCCGACGAAGGTGATCACCCATTCAGATCGCGGAAGTCAGTATTGTTCGTCGGATTATCAAAGACTTATCAAGCGACACAAGCTTTTATGCAGCATGAGCGCCAAGGGCAATTGCTACGATAATGCCTGTGCTGAAAGCTTCTTTCACAGTCTTAAAGTCGAGGCTATCCACGGTGAGCGCTTCGGGACCAGGGATGCGATACAAAGGCAGGTCTTCGAATACATTGAACTGGACTACAATCGGCAGCGCCGCCACAGCGCCATTGGGATGATCAGCCCAGCAGCCTTCGAAGCTCGAATGATCGCATAGACCGGTGTCCACTTTTGTTGGGCAAGATCAGTACTGCCTGTCATGCCTGAATTAGGAGGCGGCCGACCAAAGTTGATGGCAGAAACCCCGAAAAAAGGAAGGCATGAGGGCAGCATAGGGACGCACTGTCCAACAGTATCCTGAGAAGGCTAGAGGAAGCCAGACACAAAGTATGGGCTGAGGTATGGGCCGCGAGGGTACAGAAAAAGAAAAAGCCGCTGATTTCTCAGCGGCTTTCTTAAATTCTGTGGCGGAGGGGGAGGGATTCGAACCCTCGAAGCCTTTCGACTTACACACTTTCCAGGCGTGCTCCTTCGACCACTCGGACACCCCTCCGCATTGTCATCTCGAGAAACATGATGCCCGCGTTGCGCGGTGCTTATCCCTCAAGACGGCGCATACTTTATCGCCTTAAGTTCTCGATTGCAAGCCGTTTTTCGGCTTACATCAAATTCGTCGCGTGGCAGTTCGGGGTCTGATGGCGAAGCGGCGCGATGGCGTCAGCGTGCTGCGATGGGAGGCTCGCTGGCCAGCACGGCGTAGTCACCCCTGGCTTCCAGGCAAAGGGTGTCGCCGCACCACAGCTGCTGGACCAGGGCAATGCGGCCCTTGCCGCGTTCCGCCAGGCGCTGCTCGAGCGCCGCTTCGGCGCCTGTTTCCCTGCTGACCTGCCCGGCACTACCCGGCCCTGCCGCACCACTGGCATCAACGTCTGCGGAGCTGCTTGCCTCGGGTCGGCAGATCAGGCGGTAGTCGCCGGTCACCGGGGCGAGAAAGCGCTGGCTGGCCTCGGCCACCACTACGTCGCGGTTGTAGCCTCGACGGCGCAGCCACAGGGTGGTCCAGCACCAGCCGAGCAAGGTGGTCTGGGCGGCCAGCGAGCCGCCAAAACCGGTGCCCTTGTCGTTGAGGTTAGGGGTCAGGGCAAGCTCCCAGCGCAGCGACTCCTGGTCGCCCGCCATACGGGTGATGCCAAGCGACCCGACCAGGGGGATGGCCTCACCCAGCCAGTCGAGAAAGGCCCCGGGGTCGTCCTCGCCTCCCTCGGGCGGCAAGACGGGCCGCGGGTGGGCCGTGCCAACGCGTCTGATCAATTCATCCATGAGGGGTTAGTCCCAGCGCTCGACAAAATCCTCACTATCGTGACAGGCGATGGGCTTGTGGCGGCCTCCGAGCTGGCCGATGTAGATAAAAGCGACCAGTTCGTCGTCGTCGCCGAGCCTGAGGCCCTTGCGCACGGTGTCGTCGAAGGCGTACTTGCCGCTGCGCCACATGGCGCCGAGCCCCAGGGCGTGGGCGGCCAGCAGGATGCCGTGGGCGGC
Source organism: Halomonas sp. BN3-1 (assembly GCF_003056325.1). Taxonomy (NCBI): domain Bacteria; kingdom Pseudomonadati; phylum Pseudomonadota; class Gammaproteobacteria; order Oceanospirillales; family Halomonadaceae; genus Halomonas; species Halomonas sp. BN3-1. The sequence continues at coordinate 17,898 of NZ_PYVV01000013.1, forward strand.
GCAGCCAGCGGAGATGACCTGCTCGATCTTCGGCACCTTGGGTACGTCCGGGTCCACCTTGGCGACGACGCCGATGATCATGGGTGCGCGCTTAGGCTTCATTCGAGCGCTGTTGAGGCACTCGTCTGTCGCCTTGGGGTCTTCGCGAAATTCGGCCTCGGCGAACAATTCACCCAGGCGATCGAGCCCCTCGCCGGAGAACTCGATAAACCGCCAGGGTCTGAGCTCCTTGTGGTCCGGTGCGCGCAGGGCGGCGCAGTAGATCGCCTCGAGTTGCTCACGGCTAGGGGCCGGCCCCATCAACTTGCCCATGGAGCTGCGCTCGTGCAGCAGTGTCATTGCATCCATCGTGTCACTCCAGAGGGTCCGAGCCCTGTCACTGTTCAGCGATCGAGAATTCTTCGCATTACCCTACCAGATCACTCGGGTATTGTCTGTGGCGCTGTCGCTATCGCCCTGAGCCATTGCCGACTACTGGCGCGCCAGCCGCAGCGGCGTGGGCGGCGCCTCGCCGGGGGTACCGCGCCAGGGGCTGATGTCGAGACCACCGCGGCGCACGTAGCGTGCCAGCACCAGAAGCCGTTCTGGGCGAGCCTTGTCCATCAGGTCCATGAAGATATGCTCGACGCAGTGTTCATGGAAGTCCTGATGCTGGCGATAGCCGACGATGTAGCGCAGAAGGCCTTCGCGATCGAGCCGGGGACCGCGGTAGCGGATCAACACGCTGCCCCAGTCGGGCTGGCCGGTCACCGGGCAGTTGGACTTGAGTAGATGGGACGTCAGTGTTTCCTCGACGATCTCGTCACTGACCGCAAGGTGCTCCGGACTCGGCGTATAGTCGCTGATCTCGATGTCCTGATCGTCGATGCACTCCCCCGGCAATGGGCGCGGGTTGAGCTCACTATCGTCCACCGCCAAGATCTCCACGCTGACCTCTGCCCCGGCGGCCTCGCTCAGGTCGCGCTTCAGCGTTTCGATCAGTTCGTCGTGGCCAGCAAAGCGGGTCTGATTCAGGCTATTGAGGTAGAGCTTCCAGGATTTGGACTCGATCAACCGGGGCGAGCTTGCCGGCAGGCGAAAGCGTGCCACGGCGACACAGGGCTTGCCCCTGGGCGTCAGCCAGGACAGCTCGAAGGCGTGCCATTCGTCCTCGCCGACAAAGGGCAGCGCGCCTTCCTCGATCCCCAGCGGTTTGCGGTTGGCGGCGCGTTCGATGGGAAACAGAAGCTGCGCATCGTAGCGCTCGGGATATTCCGATTCCCGCCCCAGGGGCGCATCGGTCAGGGTGTCGGGGCGGTGGTGGGGATCCCGAGGGATAGTGGACATGGCAATACCTGAACAAGAGAGAGTCCGAGAGACAAACGGCGACCGGCCGCCCGAGGCGGCCGGTGCGATCAACTGCGAATGCCCTTGCCGTTTTCCAGCATCCACAGGGCAATGGCGAACAGCACCACGATAAAGCCGAAGATAGCGGCGAGCGCCCAGCCGACCGGGATGTCGGAGACGCCAAGGAAACCGTAGCGGAAAACGTTGACCATGTAGAGGATGGGGTTGAGCATCGAGGCGCCCTGCCAGAAGGCCGGCAGCAGCGAGATCGAGTAGAAGACCCCACCCAGGTAGGTCAGCGGCGTCAGCACGAAGGTCGGCACGATGGAGATATCGTCGAACTTCTTGCCGAGCAGCGCGTTGATGAAGCCGCCGGTGGCGAACAGTGCCGCGGTCAGGATCACCACCCCGATGGTCAACAGCGGGTGGGCCACCTCGATGCGGGTGAAGAACAGCGACACCCCGGTGACGATGATGCCGACACCGAGCCCGCGCGCCATGCCGCCGAGGATAAAGCCCGCCAGTATCACCCAGTTGGGCATCGGCGAGACCATCATCTCCTCGACGCTGCGCTGGAACTTGTTGGAGAAGAACGACGAGGCCACGTTGGAGTAGCTGTTGGTGATCACCGACATCATGATCAGCCCCGGGACGATGAAGTCCATGTAGCTGTAGCCGTCCATCTCACCGATGCGCGAGCCGATCAGGTTGCCGAAGATGATGAAGTACATCGTCATGGTGATCGACGGCGGCAACAGGGTCTGCGGCCAGATCCGGGTAAAGCGCCGGACTTCCTTGGCCACCAGGGTCCACAGGGCGATCGCGATCTGACTCGGGTTCATCCTCTCAGCTCCTTGTCGGCGTTGCCGCTTTCCACCATGGACACGAACATTTCCTCCAGCCGGTTGGCCCGGTTGCGCATCGACAGCACCCGCACGCCGTCTGCCTTGAGGGCATCAAAGACGTCGTTGAGGCACTGCCCGCGATGCACCATCACCGATAGCTGGGCGCTGTCCACCTGCTTGACCTCGAAGCCGTCGATGGCGGGGGCATGATCGATGGGTTCGGCCAGATCCAGCAGGAAGGTCTCGGTGTCGAGCTCACTCAGTAGCTCGCGTACGCTGGTGTTCCTGACGATCTCGCCGTGGTTGATGATGCCCACATTGCGGCACAGGCTCTCCGCCTCTTCCAGATAGTGGGTGGTCAGGATGATGGTGGTACCTTCCTCGCGGTTGATACGCCGCATGTACTCCCACATGCTGCGACGCAACTCGATATCCACCCCGGCGGTGGGCTCATCGAGGATCAACAGCTTGGGACGGTGCATCAGCGCGCGGGCGATCATCAGGCGGCGCTTCATGCCGCCGGACAACATGCGCGCACTACCATTGCGCTTGTCCCACAGGCTGAGATCCCTGAGCAGGCTTTCCGCCCGAGGCAGGGCTTCACGGCGAGGCATGCCGTAGTAGCCGGCCTGGGCCAGCACGATATCGATGACCCGCTCGAACTGGTTGAAGTTGAACTCCTGCGGCACCACCCCGAGATGGTACTTGGCCCGGGCAAAGTCCTCGTCGATATCGATGCCGAAGATCTTTACCTGGCCGGCGGTCTTCTGCACCAGCGAACAGACCACGCCCAGGGTGGTGGACTTGCCCGCCCCATTGGGGCCAAGCAAGGCGTAGAAGTCGCCCTGCTGGACGTCGAGGTCGATGCCCTTTAGGGCCTTGAAGCCATTGCCGTAGACCTTGGTCAGGCCTCGAATGGACAGAGCCGGTTCGGCCATGAGGGATCCTTGGTGTCAGGGTTGAAAGCTTGGGCTTTGAAGCATGAGATCGGACGCCAAGCGCTGCACGCCTTCGCTAGCTTGCCTGTCGCGGGTGACTCGACGTTGACGGTTGGATTCGGCTTGCCCAACCCGTCGCGATCGCGCCGTGCCGAGCGACGGGATTCGCTATTCGATAGAAGGCTTAGCATATGGGGTCGGTCGGGAGCATCTTCAACCGGACAAAGCGGCAAATGCGGCGTCGACGCAAGGGGCACTCGATGGTCTTACGCCGGACTCGCTTCGCGCAAGCACAAAAAAATCGCCGATCAACGCGATGATTCGCGTCGCTCAGGCGACTGTTGCTGCTTCTGGCGATGTGCTTTCCACAGGTATTTGAGACGCTTCTCGATACTGGAGCGGGAAACGAGATTCGAACTCGCGACCCCAACCTTGGCAAGGTTGTGCTCTACCACTGAGCTATTCCCGCTTGATCGATGCAGTCCAACGATGTCTTCATCGTTTCCTGCCTGCGCTGCGAAGTGGCGTCCCATAGGGGGTTCGAACCCCTGTTCCCGCCGTGAAAGGGCGGTGTCCTGGACCACTAGACGAATGGGACGCATGGAGCGGGAAACGAGATTCGAACTCGCGACCCCAACCTTGGCAAGGTTGTGCTCTACCACTGAGCTATTCCCGCAAACGCATCGCAAATTGTACCGGAAAGTGGCGTCCCATAGGGGGTTCGAACCCCTGTTCCCGCCGTGAAAGGGCGGTGTCCTGGACCACTAGACGAATGGGACGCATTGGAGCGGGAAACGAGATTCGAACTCGCGACCCCAACCTTGGCAAGGTTGTGCTCTACCACTGAGCTATTCCCGCGCTGCGCACTACTGCCGCATTCCGGCCTCGAGATTCGAGTTGGCGTCCCATAGGGGGTTCGAACCCCTGTTCCCGCCGTGAAAGGGCGGTGTCCTGGACCACTAGACGAATGGGACGCATCCGCCTCGTCTCATCTCGAGGTGGCGCGTATGTTACTGAGTACCCTCAAAAGTGTCAACCCCGGCTGAAGGATTTCCTGCTCGATTCAGCGCCCTTCTCTATATAGGCTCTTTCTATACGCATTTGCTCTCCATCGACGCTTTAGCCACCCTCCCCTGCATCGTGGAACGCAGGAGTTGGTCAAACTGCAGCAAACGTCTTAGCTTGAATACCGAGGCTGCGACTTTGATGCAGTCGTGGGTGCCGCAGCGACGCGAACCACGATGCGCCAGCCTCGACCGAACGTCACGGGAGACCGTCCATGCGCAAGAAGATCGAGAAGTCCGACGCCGAATGGCGAGAGCAGCTTACCCCGGAGCAGTACCACGTCACCCGCGAAAAGGGCACGGAACGTCCCTTTACCGGTGACTACCAGATCACCGAGGTGCACGGCATCTATCACTGCGTGTGCTGCAACGCCCCCTTGTTTGAAAACGAGCACAAGTTCGACGCTGGCTGCGGCTGGCCCAGCTTCGACCGCCCGCTGTCCTGCGAAAGCGTGCAGCGCCACGAGGACACCAGCCACGGCATGCACCGCATCGAGGTCACCTGCCATCGCTGCGATGCCCACCTGGGCCATGTGTTCCCCGACGGGCCGACCAGCACCGGAGAGCGCTTCTGCATCAACTCGCTGGCCATCGACTTTCATGAGGGGGAGTAGGCGTTGCGCCCTCCCCCGGCCTACGCCCCAGACGTCTCTCACCCCTTGCCCCTTCCCTCCTCGCTGCAAGCCCCTGTGCCCGCCGCCAGGTGTTTCTCGGCGGGCCTGGCGCTTTTATCGCCCGGCCCTTGCGACCTCGCCTCCCACCGCGTGCGACCCTGCCCTCCATCATCTGCGACCTTGGCATCCACCGCTCGCGACATTTGCCTCGCATTTCCATAAGATGGGGAGCCATTTGCGCAACACCCTTTAGAGAAGGCAGGAGAACGAGATGCTGGGCTGGTTTCCGGGACACATGAACAAGGCGCGACGCCAGATTCTCGAGGCACTGCCGGAAATCGACGTGGTCATCGAGGTGCTGGACGCGCGCCTGCCCTATTCCAGTGCCAATCCGATGCTGGCGAGCCTGACCCGCCACAAGCCGGTACTCAAGATCCTGTCCCGAGCCGATCTGGCCGATCCTGAGGGTACCCGTGCCTGGACCGCCCACTTCGACGCCCAGCCAGACACCCGCGCCCTGGCGGTGACCACCACCAATACCCGCGAGCTCAAGCGCATTCCCAAGCTGTGCCATGAACTGGCTGGCCAGGTGCGTGCCGACCGCGACGTGCGGGTGATGGTGATGGGCATCCCCAATGTCGGCAAATCGACGCTGATCAATGGTCTGGCGGGACGCACCATCGCCAAGACCGGTAACGAACCGGCGGTGACCAAGCGCCAGCAGAAGGTACGCATCCAGGGTCGCGTGGCGCTGACCGACACTCCGGGCGTGCTGTGGCCAAAGATCGAGGATCAGGCCAGTGCCTATCGTCTGGCGGCCAGCGGCGCCATCCGCGATACCGCCATCGACTATGTCGATGTGGCCCTGATCACCGCCGCCGAGCTGGCCAAACGCTATCCAGAGGCGCTCAAGGCACGCTATAAACTCAAGGCGCTGCCGGCCTACGAGGCCAATCCCGACGCCGACAAGGTCGAGGCCGACGGAGACGCTCGCCCGGACCTGATGGCGCTGGCCGGCTTCGACGGCCACGCCATCCTCGCCGAGATCGCCGCCAAGCGCGGTGGCCTGCGCGCCGGTGGCGAGATCGACCTGCACCGCGGCAGCGAGGTGCTGTTGCACGAACTGCGTGACGGCAAGCTCGGGCGCCTGACCCTGGAGACCCCGGAGGACATCCCGACGCCTGAGGAAGCCGCCGTCGAGGCCGCAGACGATGCCTTGGAAGACGGCTCGCAGGATGTCGCAGAAGGCGCCTCGAAGGCAGCACCTGCCCAGGGTGCCCAGGGCGAAGCGGCGAGCGACGACTAGGCCGCACGCCCGGCCACCGCCGCCCCGGCAACGCATCGACAGGACTCACCAACAACGACACTCCCGCCACGGCGGGCACGGACACACGGACCCAGCGAGACCCGCGCCATGGACACGCCCACCCTTTCCAAGTCTCACAAGCTCGACAACGTCTGCTACGACATCCGCGGGCCCGTGCTCGAGCACGCCAAGCGGCTGGAGGACGAAGGACAGCGCATCCTCAAGCTCAATATCGGCAACCCGGCGCCGTTCGGCTTCGAGGCGCCGGAAGAGATCCTGCAGGACGTGATGCGCAATCTACCCACCGCCCAGGGCTACTGTGACTCCAAGGGTCTCTACTCGGCGCGCAAGGCGATCATGCAGGAGTGCCAGCGCAAGGAGATCCCTGGCGTAGGTATCGAGGACATCTACATCGGCAACGGCGTCTCCGAGCTGATCGTGATGGCCATGCAGGCGCTGCTCAACGACGGTGACGAGGTGCTGATCCCGGCCCCCGACTACCCGCTATGGACCGCTGCGGTGAACCTGTCCGGCGGGCGTGGCGTGCACTATCTGTGCGACGAACAGGCCGACTGGGCGCCAGCGATGGACGATATCCGCGCCAAGGTGACCAGCCACACCCGCGCCATCGTCATCATCAACCCCAACAACCCCACCGGTGCGGTCTATCCCCCCGAGGTGCTGCGCGAGCTGCTCGACATCGCCCGTGAGCACAACCTGGTGGTGTTCTCCGACGAGATCTACGACAAGATCCTCTACGACGACACCGTGCACGTGGCCACCGGGGCACTGGCCAGCGAAGACCAGCTGGTGGTGACCATGAACGGTCTGTCCAAGAGCTACCGCTGCGCCGGCTTTCGCAGCGGCTGGATGACCCTGTCCGGGGCGGTGGCACGCCAGCGCGCCAACGACTTTATCCAGGGCCTGACCATGCTGGCCTCGATGCGCCTGTGCGCCAATGTGCCCGCCCAGCACGCCATCCAGACCGCACTGGGGGGCTACCAGTCGATCAACGACCTGATCCTGCCCGGCGGGCGCCTGCTGGCCCAGCGCGACATCACGGTGGAAAAGCTCAACGCCATCCCTGGGGTCAGCTGCACCACGCCCAAGGGCGCGCTTTACGCCTTTCCGCGCCTGGACCCCAAGGTCTTCAATATTCAGGACGACCAGCAACTGGTGCTGGACCTGCTGCTGCAGGAGAAGATCCTGCTGGTCCAGGGTACCGCCTTCAACTGGCCCGACCCGGACCACGTGCGCATCGTCACGTTGCCCTGGGCCGATCAGCTCGGCGACGCCCTGGATCGCTTCGCCCGCTTCCTCTCGCGCTATCGCCAGTAAGCGGTCACGTCGACGTCATCGCCGGGTGCCAGCATCGAATCCGCTATCTCGACGCTGGCACGGTGATAGCGTCATCCGCGCCCGGGCGCTTGAAACTTGTCGCTCCAGGGCTTATCTAAGCATCTGATTCCTCCCGTCGAGCCGATTGGCTCGGCAGGTTTCCTTCCTTACGGAGAATGTCGGCAATGATGAGAATCCTGCTCTTCCTGGGCACCAACCTGGCGGTGATCCTGGTGGCGAGTATCACCCTGCGCTTGCTCGGCGTGGAGCCCTACCTCAACGCCCAGGGCATCAACTTCAACAGCCTGCTGATCTTCTGCTTCGTGTTCGGCATGGCGGGTTCCATGGTGTCGCTGTTCATCTCCAAGTGGATGGCCAAGCGCTCCACCGGCACGGTGATCATCGAAAATCCCTCCAACGCCACCGAGCAATGGCTGGTCGACACCGTCGCCGAGCTGGCCCGCGAAGCCAACATCAAGACCCCGGAGGTCGGCATCTTCCCGGCCCAGCAGTCCAATGCCTTTGCCACCGGCTGGAACAAGAACGATGCCCTGGTCGCGGTGTCCGCCGGCCTGCTCAATCGCATGCAGCCCGAAGAAATCAAGGCGGTGCTGGCCCACGAGATCGGCCACGTCGCCAACGGCGACATGGTCACCCTGGCGCTGATTCAGGGCGTGCTCAACACCTTCGTGATGTTCTTCGCCCGGGTCGTCGCGCAGGTGGTCGACAGCTTCCTGCGGCGTGACGACAACGAAGGCCTTGGCTTCTTCGGCTACATCGCCGTGGTCATGGTCGCCGAGATCGTGTTCGGCATCCTGGCCTCGATGATCGCCGCCTGGTTCTCGCGCTTCCGCGAGTACCGCGCCGACGCCGCCGGGGCCAAGCTCGCCGGTTCCGGCGCCATGATCAATGCCCTGGCTCGACTCAAGGCCGAGACCCAGATGCCCGACCAGATGCCGGACACCCTGACCGCCTTCGCCATCACCACCGGCCAGACCCGCAAGCTGATGGAAAAGCTGTTTGCGAGTCACCCGCCGCTGGACGACCGCATCCGCGCGCTCAAGGAAGCCGCCTACCGCCAGTAAGCGCACACTTGATGCGCTCGCAACGCCCCCGCCCGGCCCTGCCTGGCGGGGGCGTTGTCGTTGGAGCCGGCTTTCACTTACTCCTCTCGGCACACCCAGGATCGCTTCGCCATTTGCGCGTACGCCTCGTCACGACAATAGTTAAGCAGCGTACAACGAGGCGTTCTGGCCGCACGGCCAGCGGCCTGCAACGATCTACCGAAAACACGAGGGTATGCCATGTCAGTCTCTTACTCCCTGCGCGGGGCAATCGCAGGCTCGGCGCTAGGGCTCGCTCTGGGTCTCGTCTCGACCTCGGCGCTGGCCGACAGTCAGGCGATCCTGGAAGGCGAACGCTTCCATCCTGAGGTCAGCACCCGCGGCATGGTCGCTACCAGCCACTTCCTGGCCTCCGAGGTGGCCCGAGAGGTGCTGGCCAACGGCGGCAATGCCGTGGACGCCGCCGTGACCGCAGGCTTTGCGCTGGCGGTCACCCAGCCGCGTTCGGGCAATATCGGCGGCGGCGGCTTCATGCTGATCTCCGACGAGAACAGCGATGAAGTCATCGCCATCGACTACCGCGAGAAAGCGCCCAAGGCGGCCTACGAGACCATGTTCCAGGACGACAACGGCGACGCTGTGGCCGAGCTGTCCCGCTACACCCACAACGCCGCCGGCGTACCCGGAACCGTGGCAGGGCTGGCGCTGGCGCTGGAGCGCTACGGCACCATGAGCCTGGCCGAGACCCTGGCCCCGGCCATCAAGCTTGCCGAAGAGGGCTTCGCCGTGCCCCAGCGCTTCGTCGACGGCATCGACAGCGCCAGCGAACGCTTCGAGCCCTGGGAGGCCAGCCGCGCCAAGTTCTTCAAGGAGGATGGCTCGCGCTACCAGGTCGGCGACATCTACCGCCAGCCGGACCTGGCCGCCACCTTGAAGCGCATCGCCGAACAGGGCCCCCGTGAGTTCTACGAGGGTGAGACCGCCGAGCTGATCGCCGCCGAGATGGAGCGTCACGACGGCCTGATGACACGGGAGGATCTGGCCAGCTACGAGGCCACCGTGCGCGACCCGGTGCATGGCAGCTACCGTGGCCACGACGTCTACGCGATGAGCCCGCCGTCCTCCGGTGGCGCCCATATCGTGCAGATCCTCAACATCCTCGAGGACGACGATATCGGCGAGCTGGGCTTCAACTCGGCCCGCACCATCCACCTGATGGCCGAGGCAATGAAGCGGGCCTACGCCGATCGCTCCCAGTATCTGGGTGACACCGACTTCGTCGAGGTGCCCCTGGCCGGGCTGACCTCCGAGGAGTACGCCGCCGAGCTACGCAGCGATATCGCCGCCGACCAGGCCACCCCGAGTGCCGATATCGCGCCAGGCAACCCGCTGCCCTACGAGTCCAACGAAACCACCCACTTCTCGATCGCCGACGGCAACGGCCTGGCGGTGTCCAACACCTACACCATCAACTTCAGCTATGGTTCGGGCATCGTGGTCGACGGCGCCGGCTTCCTGCTCAACAACGAGATGGACGACTTCTCGGCCAAGCCGGGGGTACCCAACGCCTACGGTCTGATCGGCGGCGAAGCCAACAAGATCGAGCCGGAGAAGCGCATGCTGTCGTCGATGACGCCGACCATCGTCAAGCGCGACGGCAAGAACTACCTGATCACCGGCAGCCCCGGTGGCTCGCGCATCATCACCACCACCCTGCAGGTGCTGATGAACGTGATCGACCACGACATGAACATCCAGGCAGCGGTCAGCATGCCGCGCATCCACCACCAGTGGCTGCCCGACGAAATCCGTATCGAACAGGGCGTCAGCCCCGACACCCTGGACCTGCTGGAGAGCATGGGCCACACCGTCAGCCAGCAGGAGGCCATGGGTGCCGCCCAGTCGATCCTGATCGAGGACGGCGTCTTCTACGGCGGCGCCGATCCGCGCCGTTCCACCTCCTCGGCCATGGGGCTGTAACCTGCTGACGCCCAGGCAACGCCAAGACTTGGCCGCGACGCCAAGACTCAGCCGCGCGATGGAAGTCGCAGTAGAGGATGTCCGCCCCAACAGACAAGGGCCCGGCGCATGGCGTCGGGCCCTTGGGGTGTCCATGTAGCTGGTCGGGAAAGACCACTTGGACGGCGGTGCCGTCTGTGTCAGCGGTGCCGTCTGAGTCAGCGGCAGTCCACTTGAAAGCCGGCCCCGGACAGCAGGGGCGCCAGCTCCTGCGCCTGGCCGACAAGCTCCAGCGTCAGGGTCGAAAACTCACGACGCAGCGGATAACTCGCCCGACACTGATCAAAGCCCTTGCCCGGGTCATCGACGGCCATGGCTCGCAGCAGTCGATCATGATCGCGCCGCGGGTCATACACCGCCCGCATGCAAAGCGCCAGCGCCTCCTCCGGCGACAGGCCGCCATCGAGCACCAGGCGTGACAACGCGGGAGCGGGCAGCAGCTCCGCGAGGGAAACCCTTTCCCCCAGCCCCAGGTGGGCCACCAGCGCCTGATGGATCTGATGGGTACCGCGCAGCTTGCCGTCCAGGCTATGCCCCGCGATATGGGGCGTGGCCAGGGCGACCTGGTGCGCCAGTACCTGGTCGATGGAGGGCTCTTCCTCCCACACGTCGAGCAGTGCGGCGAGGTCATCACCGCGAGCCAGGCGTCGGCTCAGCGCCTGACCGTCGACGCAGTCGCCACGTCCGGCATTGAGCAGCAGCGTACCGGGCAGCAGCGCCTCGATGCGCCGGGCGTCGAGCAGGTGGCGAGTAGCGTGGCGTCCCTCGCGCACCAGCGGGGTATGCAGGCACAGCACGTCGCAGCTGTCGATCAGGGCGTCCAGCTCGACAAAGTCCTGGCCGTTCTCGTCACCGGCTCTGCTGCTGGCTTCCCTCTCGGCCCGGGGCGGGTCGCACAGCCGGTGCTCGATGCCCATGGCGGCCAGACGGGCCGCCAGCCGGCCGCCTACATTGCCGACGCCGACGATACCCACGCGACGCTCGAGCAGCGACTGGCCACGACGCTCGCAGGCCAGCATCAACGCCGACAGCACGTAGTCCACCACCGGCTCGGCATTGCAGCCCGGGGCGCTTGCGAAGGTGATGGCATGGCGCGCCAGGGCGGCCTGGTCGACATGGTCGGTGCCAATGGTGCAACTGCCGACAAAAGACAGCGGCGAGCCCTTGGCCTTGGTGGCCTCGATCAAATCGGCGTCGAGACGCGTGATCGAGCGAATCACCAGGGCATCCACATCGGCCAGGCTGTCGGCGTCGATCTCGCGCCCCGGCCGGCGGCTGACCTGGCCAAGCGGCGCAAAGCAGGCATCGGCGGCGGGCACGTTGGCATCGACAAGAATCTTCATGGGGTTCCCCGGGTCGCAGGTATCGGGCTCCCGGTCATGCAACCGGGCTATTTGTGGATTAGCCTCAAGGGCTTACAATGCCCATGATAACCATAATGGAAACACTGCAAAGGCTTTATCAGCGTTTCCAGAAACGGAGCCGGCGCCCGCCCTCCGTAGCCACCAAGTGATATGACGGGAGTCGCCGTGATCGTCCGCTGGGAAACCGACCATGACTATGTCCTCGTGCACGTGCACCAGGACATGTTCGGCGACTGGATCTTCAGCCGTGCCTGGGGCCAGATCGGAACCCAGTTCGGCGGGCTCAAGCATCAGCTGGCCGATGACTACGGTCAGGCAATGATGTGGCTGGAAGACGAGAAGACCATCCTCGGATCGCGAGGTTTCACCAAGGTCCTGGAAGCCGACGACCATAGCCCGGAAGGCCGTGAAGCCATGGGGCAACTGTCACTGCTGGACGAGCACTGAGCATGGCGGACACCTCCCCTGCCAGCCTGGCTCCCCGACTGCGTGCCCTGCTGGAGAGCCTGCCCGACAGCGCCCTGCCGATCACCTACCAGCAGGCCGCCGAGGCTCTAGGGCTCACCCCGCCACGCACCATCCGCCGGGTGGCCGAAGCCCTGGAAATCACCATGCGCGAGGATGTCGCGGCCGAACGACCGCTGATCGCCGCCCTGGTGGTCAGCCGCCAGGCACCCCAACTGCCGGGCCCTGGCTTCTTCGAACTGGCGGTGGCACTTGGGCGTCTTGACGAGGAGCCGACCTCACATCTCGAGGCCTACCAGCGAGAGCTGGCCGCTGCCCTGGCGACCCGCCGCTAACGCGGTGGCCGCCATGGCGACGAGGCCACCACTACGGGCGCTCTCGCCATAGCCCTTGTTACAGTCATCCTACAGCCATCCCGGCACCCGCTCAGAGCTTGCCGAAGACGCGGCGTCCCTTCACCCGGGACGCTGTTACTGCGGGAGCCTCCCTCCCCTGGCTCGCCGAGTCCGCTTCGGCTTGCACAGCGACCACTTGCTCGCTCAACCACCCGCGTGTCGCCAGCCAGCGCATGACGGCATCCGGCTCCACCCGCCCCTCCAGGACGTCATCGGGACGTTCAGCGTCGATCAGCACCGGGATCCTTTCGCCGTAACGGCGAAGCAGGGTGTCGTCTTCGCTGATCTCGATACGCTCGATGGTGAACTCCACCCGGGCAAGGGCACGCACCAGGGCTTCCATCTGCTCGCACAGATGGCAGCCCAGGGTGGTGTAGAGCGTCAGTACCATCACGACGCCTGCCGATGGCGGATGAGGAAGCAGTGGTGCAGGTCCGGCCGGCGGCTGAAGTCAGGGTCGAAGGTCTGACGCGAGATGTCCTTGACCTCGAAGTCGACGGCAAGCTCGTCATCCATCTGAAAGCGCCGCTGGTTGTTGGAGAACACCAGGGTACCGCCCGGCGCCAGCCGAGCCATGGCCAGGCGCACCAGGCGCGGGTGGTCCCGCTGGACATCCAGGGTGTCTTCCATCTTCTTGGAGTTGGAGAAGGTCGGCGGGTCCATGAAGATCAGGTCGAACTCGCCGCCTGCGGTCTCCAGCCAGCGCAGGCAGTCGTCGCGCACCACCCGGTGGCGCGACGGGTCGAGCCGGTTGAGCGCGAAATTGTCCCGCGCCCACTCCAGGTAGGTGTTGGACATGTCGACGCTGACACTGTCACTGGCGCCGCCCTCGGCCTCGCTGCCGAGCGCTGCCTGCACCGTGGCCGTGGCGGTGTAGCAGAACAGGTTGAGAAAGCGCTTGCCGGCAGCCATCTCGCCGAGCATACGGCGCACCGGGCGATGATCGAGAAACAGCCCGGTGTCCAGATAGTCACGCAGGTTGACCCACAGCGTCGCGCGACCTTCGGTGACCTGGAAGCGCTGGCCGCTTCGCCCCTGCTTCTCGTACTGGGACTTGCCCTGCTGACGCTTGCGCCGCTTGATCACCACCTTGCCGGGGTCCACTTCCAGCACCTCGGGAATCACCCCAAGGGCATCGAACAGACGCCGCTGGGCCTGGGACGGGTCGATGGACTTGGGCGCGGCGTACTCCTGGACGTGGACGTGATCGCCGTAGACATCGATGGCCAGGGCATACTCGGGCATGTCGGCGTCGTACAGCCGATAGCAGCTCTCGCCGCTGCGCTTGAGCCACTTGCGCAGCTTCTTCTGGTTCTTTTCCAGACGGTTGGCAAACATCTGGGCGCCCTCGCTACGAGGTGCCGTGGATGTTGCCTGGGTATCGGAGGATGCCGCCCCTTCACCTGCCCCGGTGGCCGGGCTAGCCTGGCCGTCGACCGCCGACGTTGCCTCAGCGTCATGGCGGCGACCCTGGCTCCGATCCTGGTTCTGATCCTGGTTCTGGCTCTGGCCATCGCGGCGTGCGATATCGATCAGCAACAGCTTGGCCTCGAGCGGGCCGTTTCTCAGCGCGTACTGCTTGTGGGCGCGCATGCCGAGACGGTGGCCAAGGTCCGGATTGCCGGTGAACAGCGCCAGGCGCCAGCCACCGAAGTCGGCCTTGAGCCGCTCGCCCAGGTCCGAATAGAGCCGCACCAGCTCCGGCAGCTCGCCGATACGCTCGCCGTAAGGCGGGTTGCTGATCACCAGCCCCGCAAGCTCGGGGTCGAGCACCCGCGGCCGCGCCAGGCGATGCACGCTGGCGCCATCGAGGTGGATCAGCGCCGGGATGCCGGCGCGCATGGCGTTGGTCTTGGCCGCCGACAGCGCCGGCGGGCTCTGGTCGAAGCCAAAGATCACCGAGCGCGCGCGTTTTCGTCCGATGCTCGCCCGGGCCTCGGCCTCGCGCAGGACCTCGCGCCACAGCGCCGGGTCGTGGCCGGCCCAGCGGGCAAAGCCGAAGCGCTCCCGGTTCAGGTTGGGCGCCATGTCGGCGGCCATCAGCGCGGCCTCGATCAACAGCGTGCCCGAGCCACACATGGGGTCAACCAGCGGCGCGCCCTGCTTGGCCAACTCCGGCCAGCCGGCGCGCACCAGCAGCGCCGCCGCCAGGTTTTCCTTGAGCGGGGCGTGGCCGGTATCGCGACGATAGCCGCGCCGGTGCAGGCTGTCGCCGGACAGGTCGATGCCCAGCGTCAAGCGGCCACGGTGCAGGTGGGCATAGAGGCGCACGTCGGGATTACGGACGTCGACATCGGGACGCGCCTGGCCGGCCGCACCAAGACGGTCGACCACGCCATCCTTGACCGTCTGGGCGCCGAAGCGGGTATGTCGAATCTCGTCACTACGACCATGAAAGTCCACCGCGATGGTGGCACCGGCAGGCAGATGGCGCTGCCAGTCGACGGCGGCGGCGGCATCGTGCAGGGCATCCGGCGTTTCGACGCCTTCCGTCCGCGACAGACACAGGATGACCCTGTTGGCCAGGCGCGACCACAGGCAGGCCCGGTAGGCACCCTCGAGATCGCCCTCGGCGTTCACGCCTGCCACGGTGGTCTTGCCCGGTGTCAAGCCGAATGTGACTAGCTCGTCGGCTAACAGTTGTTCGATGCCCCGCGGACAGGTTGCCAGAAGGTCAAGCTTCTCAGGCACTTGCTTCTCCTACATTAATGATGACTGCGAAAGCCATTATTCGGTTAACCATTTCATGACGACAAGGTGAACAGGTTGTTACAAAACAACAGTCGACAATGCCGAGCGGCTTACGCTATCAATGGAATGGTAGCTACGAGATACGACACATGTGTCCCTGTCAACAAGCCTTCATTTCGTGCGACTCGGGAGAGCCTGCACATCGCAGGGCTTGGGCATCACGGGCCTGCCGCTTGCATCCCCCGAATTTCCCGCAGGGGCAGGTCAGATTGGTACCTTTGTCACGAGGTAGACCCATGAAACGACAGAAACGTGATCGCTTCCAGCGTGCCTATGTACATGGCTACAAGGCCGGTCTCTCGGGTAGATCCCGCGATGACTGCCCCAGCCAGGACATCAATCTACGGGAATACTGGATGAGCGGTTGGCGTGAAGGTCGTGGGGACCAGTGGTCGGGCATGACGGGAGTGTCCGGCATTCACAAGAACCCCATGGTGCTCTGATAACGCAGTACTGTCGAGGTAAAGGAAAGACCCGCCAAGCCCATGGCACAAGACGCCATGGGCTTTTTGCTGCCCGCCCTTTCAGCGCGCCGACGCCAGCGCCCTGGCGCACTCCCGGACCAGCCCCGGTCCGCGGTAGATAAAGCCCGAATACACCTGCACCAGATCCGCCCCTGCCTGACGCTTGGCCACCGCCGCCTGGCCACTGTCGACGCCGCCGACGCCGATGATCGGCATGTCGGGCAACGCCTGGCGCAGCCGCTCGATCACAAGGTTGGAGGCATCGAACACCGGGCAACCCGACAGTCCGCCCTGCTCATCGGCGTGCGCAAGCCCTTGCACCGCTTCACGGGATACCGTGGTGTTGGTGGCGATCACCGCGTCGATGCCATTGTCCGCCAGCGCCCGCGCCACCAGGACGACCTCTTCCTCGTCCATGTCCGGGGCGATCTTTACTGCCAGCGGCACACGACGCCCACTCTGTTCATCGAGGCGAGTGCCTGTCGAGCGCAGGCGTCCGAGCAACTCATCGAGGTGGTCGCCGAACTGCAGGTTGCGTAGCCCCGGAGTATTCGGTGACGAGATATTGACCGCCACGTAGTCGGCGTGAGCGTGAACCCGCTCCAGGCAGTAAAGGTAGTCGTCACCGGCGTCCTCCACCGAGGTGGTCAGGTTCTTGCCGATATTGATGCCGATCACCCCGCGGTAGCGGCTGGCCTTTACCTGCTCCACCAGGTGATCCACGCCGAGGTTGTTGAACCCCATGCGATTGATGATGGCGCCACGCTCGGGCAGGCGGAACAGCCGGGGCTTGGGGTTGCCGGACTGGGCCCTGGGGGTCACGGTGCCGACCTCGACGAAGCCGAAGCCCAGCGCCCCCAGGGCGTCGAGGTGATCGGCGTTCTTGTCGAGCCCCGCCGCCAGGCCGATACGGTTGGGGAAGCTCAAGCCCATCACCTTGACCGGATCGTCCACGCGGGCACCTGCCAGCAACCGCGTCGCCTTCACGCGCGCCGCCCAGTCCAGCGACGTCAAGGACAGGCCGTGGGCCCGTTCGGGATCCAGGCGAAACAACAGGGAGCGGGCGAGATCGTACATGGCGTCTCCGAGGCGAAAAAGGACGAGGGCGCGCGGCCGGGCGCGAGTATAGCGCAGCCGCGACGCCACGACGACTTCCTGAATCAGACCTCAGCCGTTTTGCCCAAACGGGCTTTCATCCCAGGTCGTCAGTGTCCAATGTCCCCTTCGGTAAACAGAAACTCGCGTAGATACTTGTCCATGGCGGGATCCTTGCGGCGCAGCCACTCCAGGGTCATGGCCGCGTGCTCCTTTTCCTCATCACGGTTATGTTCGAGGATCTTGCGTAGATCTTCGTCCTGACAGGCGTCAACTCGCTGGTTGTACCAGTCGACTGCCTCCAGTTCCTCCATCAACGACACGATGGCGCGATGGTAATCCCGGGTCTGCGCCGTCAACTCTTCCACCGGTTCGTGGTAGCCCTCGCTCGATCCAGCCATTCGCCACTCCTTTTCTTTGTAAATAGTTGTGTTCTACTAACTCCATCAACGTAGGACACGATCGTTGTCTTGTCAGTCAGCGACATATGCCGGGAGGGCCCATGACAGAAGTGACCGAGACGTTTGAAAGCCAGCTGTCGCGCATCCACCTGGCCCTGGAAGACGAGAACCCCCAGGAGGTCTCCGAGGCCCTTGAGGATCTCGAACCCGCCGAGGTCGCCCTGCTGCTCGAATCGCTGCCGCTGAGCGAGCGCATCAGGCTATGGGAACAGGTACCAGCGGAGGACGACGGCGAGGTCCTGCTGCACGTCCATGACGAGGTGCGCAGCACCCTGCTCGAGGACATGGACCCCGAGGAGATCGTCGCCGCCACGGCAAGCCTGGACACCGCCGACCTGGCAGAGCTGTTCGAGGACCTGCCCAAGCAGGTGGCCGAGGACATGCTGCGCACCATGGACGAGATGCAGCGCACTCGTCTGCAGGAGACCCTGTCGTTCGAGGAAGACAGCGCCGGGCGCCTGATGCGCACCGACGCCATCGGGGTGCGCTCCGACGTCACCCTCGAGACAGTGCAACGCTTCCTGCGCTGGAAGGAGTCGATCCCGGACAACACCGACAACCTGATGGTGGTGGACCGCATCGGCCACTTCGTCGGCGTGCTGCCGCTGGCCCGGCTGGTTTCCCATGATCAGGAGACCTCGGTGGCGGAGCTGATGGACGCCGACGTCGACGTCATCCAGGGCGACATGAAGTCCCGCGACGTGGCCACCCTGTTCCAGACCCACGACCTGACGTCGGCCCCGGTGGTGGACAACGACGGCATGTTGATCGGCCGTATCGTCATCGACGATATCGTCGACGTCATCCAGGAGAACTCCGAACAGGCGCTGATGAACATGGCCGGCCTCGACGAGGAGGAAGACCTGTTCGCGCCGGTTTTGCCCAGCGCCAAGCGTCGTGCGGTATGGCTCGGCATCAACCTGCTGACCGCCTTTCTCGCCGCCTGGGTCATCGGTCAGTTCGAGGATGCCCTGGAGAAGGTGGTGGCGCTGGCGGTACTGATGCCGATCGTCGCCAGCATGGGCGGCATCGCCGGCAGCCAGACCCTGACCCTGGCCATTCGCGGCCTCGCCCTTGGCCAGATCAGCAAGACCAACAGCAACTGGCTGCTGCGCAAGGAGGTCGGCATTGCCCTGCTCAACGGTATCGTCTGGGCACTGGTGGTGGCGGTGCTGGCGGTGCTCTGGTTCAAGAGCGTGGCGATCGGCGTGATCATCGCCGCCGCCCTGGTCATCAACATGCTGGCCGCCGGGGTCTGCGGCATCGTGATTCCCCTCGTGCTCAAGCGCATGAACATCGATCCAGCGCTGTCCGGCTCGGTCATTCTGACCACCGTCACCGACGTGATCGGCTTCATGTCCTTCCTCGGCCTGGCGACGATCTTCCTGCTGTAGCGCTTCGCTGAGCGGATTCATCGACCGGCCATCACTGCCCCACGGGCACTGATGGCCGATCGGTGGTCCCGCCACCTCGTCGCCTATCTACCGATTCCTGCCTCCCGCTTGGTACGCCCCTCGTCTGCTGTCGCTTATCTACCGGCTCTTGTCTACCGACTCTTGCCTCCCGCTTCGTGCGCCCCCTCATCTGCTGTCACTTATCTACCGGCTCTTGTCTACCGACTCTTGCCTCCCGCTTCGTGCGCCCCCTCGTCTGCTGTCACTTATCTACCGGCTCTTGGTTGCCGACTCTTGTTTGCCGTCCCTTGCCTGCCGTCTCCCGTCTGCGACACCCCCCGTCGCCGGTACGCTACTCTTGTGCTGCTGTGCTGATTCGTTAGCATGGTCAGCAAGGCGCGGGTGACAAGCGCCCATCCCTGCTGGAAATAGGGATCCCCGAGACGGAAAAGGAGAGACCGCATGATGATCAAGACTCGCCCCATGATGCTTGCCCTCGGCGCCGTTGCCGCCCTCGGCCTTGCCGGCTGCGCCAGCGACAGCGCCTCGATGGAGAAAGAGAGCACCGACTACATCGTCACCGGGCTCGGCGATGATCGCCAGGAAGCCCTGGAAGAGGCAAAGGAACGCGCACTGGAGCAGTGCGAGGCCCAGGATCGCGACGAATTCATCATCGAGGAGCAACAGGTGCTTGGCCCCAACACCAGCCCGGAAAAGCGTGAGCGCGCCGAGGCCATGGTCGAAGGCGGCACCGTCAACGAAGACACCAACCTGGCGGCGCTGAACGACGATAGCGAAGGCTTCAAGGCGATCTGGAGCATCAGCTGCCGCTAAGCCTCGGTCCGTTGGTTGCCGACAAGGCCTACGAAGGCCAGACGCAAGAAGGGCGCCCCCAGGGGCGCCCTTCTTGCATTGTGTGAACCGCCACCTGGTGTGAACCGCCACCTTGTGTGAACCAACGTCACGGATTCACTCGATCGGTGTCGGCTACGACGAGGACGCCCGTGGGCGTCCTCTAGTGGTCGACTCACTGACCCGGGGTCTAGACCTCGCTGTTGCTCTCGGCCAGATCCACCAGCTCACGCACCGCCACGGCAAACAGCGGGAAGCCGCCCTGGGCGCCACTGTCGACCTCGTTGATCAGGCGGCACCAGCGCTTGTGCATGGACTCGTGGTGCTTGAGCCACTGATCGACACGTCCGGCGGTATCGCGGGCGCCGCTCTCCATCTTCATCACGCTGGCGGTCAACGCCATCTGCTGACGCTCGATGTCGTCGCGGAAGGTCTCCCGCGCCTGGGCCTGCCAGCTATCCTTCACCGGCAAGGCGGTAACCTGCTGGATCATCCACGGCAGCTCCAGACGGGCGCCGATCTCGTAGCAGACCTCGGCCACCTTCTGCGGCTTCTCGTTGACCTGGCGGGCGGTCTGGATGATACCCAGCGCCGCGTACAGGCTATCGGCCGCGGCCACGGTGGAGGCCAGCGCCTCGGGCACCCCGGCGTCGACGAGTTCGTCACGGCGGGCCTGCCAGGCCTCGAGTTCCTCGCCACGCAGACGCTTGCCGATATTCTCCTGCAGCTGGGCAATACGCGGCTGGTAGTACTCGATGCAGTCACCGGCAGCCTGGCCCGAACGATGGCGCAGGAACCAGCGTGAAGCGCGGCGAATCATGCGCATCAGGTCGAGCATCATTCCGTACTGGATATCGGTCGAGACCTGATTGTCGAGCGCTTCGATCTGCTCCCACAGCTTGGGCAGCTGGAAGCTGTCACGGGCGATGACGTAGGCCCGCGCGATGTCCGCACGCCCCATGCCGGTGGAGTCGATCAGCCGGCGGGTGAACACGATGCCCATGTGGTCGACCAGATCGTTGGCCAGCTGGGTCGCCACGATTTCGCGCTTCAGGCGGTGGCTCAGGACCTGGTCGCGGTAGCGCTCCACCAGGCTCTGGGGGAAGGCCCGGGTGGCGTGCTGGGCGATGATCTCGTCGTCGGGCACGTCGGAGGCGATCAGGTCGCCCTTGAGCGTGCTCTTGGCGTAGGAGATCAGCACCGACAGCTCCGGCAACACCATGCCCTGGTCATTGGCGGAACGCTCCTGGAGCTCCTCGTCGGAGGGCAGGAACTCGAGTTCGCGATCGATCTGACCGGCCGCTTCCAGTTCGCTGATAAAGCGGCGATAGGGCCCGATCCCCTGGTGGGACAGCCGCTCGGACAGATCCAGCGCCAGGGTCTGACGATAGTTGTCGGTCAGCACCAGCTCGCTGACTTCCTCGGTCATGTCCGCCAGCAGCTGATTGCGCTGCTTGTCGGTCATGTCACCGTTGGCCACCACCTCATCGATCAGGATCTTGATGTTGACCTCATGGTCGGAGCAGTTGACCCCGCCAGCGTTGTCGATGAAGTCGGTGTTGACGCGCACACCACGCGCCGCCGCCTCCATGCGCCCGCGCTGGGTCAGGCCAAGGTTGCCGCCCTCGCCTACCACTCGGCAGTTCAGTTCCTTGCCGTCGATGCGCAGCACGTCGTTGGCCTTGTCGCCGACCTCGGCGTCGGTCTCGGTGCTGGCCTTGACGTAGGTGCCGATGCCGCCGTTCCAGATCAGGTCGACCTTCGAGCGCAGCATCGCCTGGATCAGCTCATTGGGCGGCAGCTTGTCTTCGCTGATGCCGAAGACCTCCTTCATCTGCGGCGTGATCTTGATCGACTTGGCCGCACGGGAGAAGACACCGCCGCCTTCGGAGATCAACGAAGTGTCATAGTCTTCCCAGCTGGAGCGCGGCATCTCGAACAGGCGCTTACGCTCCTTGAAGGTACTGGCCGCATCCGGCGTCGGGTCGACGAAGATGTGCATATGGTTGAAGGCACCGACCAGGCGAATGGTCTCGGACAGCAGCATGCCGTTGCCGAAGACGTCACCGGCCATGTCACCGATACCGACCACGCTGAACTCGTCGGACTGGGTATTGATGCCGAGGCCACGGAAGTGACGCTTGACCGACTCCCAGGCGCCCTTGGCGGTGATGCCCATCTTCTTGTGGTCGTAGCCGTTGGCGCCGCCGGAAGCAAAGGCGTCACCCAGCCAGTGGCCATACTCGATGGAAATCTCGTTGGCGATGTCGGAGAAGGTGGCGGTGCCCTTGTCGGCCGCCACCACCAGGTAGGGGTCGGCCTCGTCGTGGCGTACCACGTTCTTCGGCTCGACGACCTCGCCACCGACCAGATTGTCGGTCACGTCCAGCAGCGCGCGGATGAAGGTCTGGTAGCAGGCGATGCCTTCCTTCTGGATGGTCTCGCGATCGGCACCTTCCGGCATGCGCTTGCACACGAAGCCGCCCTTGGCCCCCACCGGCACGATCACCGAGTTCTTGACCTGCTGCGCCTTGACCAGCCCGAGCACCTCGGTACGGAAGTCCTCGTGGCGATCCGACCAGCGCAGGCCGCCACGGGCGACCTTGCCACCGCGCAGGTGAACACCCTCGACCCGCGGCGAGCAGACGAAGATCTCGAACATCGGGCGCGGCTTGGGCATGCCGGTGACCTTGGACGGTTCCAGCTTGAACGACAGGTAGTCCTTGAAGCCGCCGTCTTCGGTCTTCTGATAGTAGTTGGTGCGCAGGGTCGCCTGGATCAGCTCCACGTAACGACGCAGCAGCCGGTCGTCGTTGAGGCTGGCGACGTCGTCGAGCAGGCCATTGATGCGCTCGACGCAGGCCTCGATCTCACCCTCGGCGGCACGATCCTCGGGATCGAAGCGCAGCTCGAACAGGGTCACCAGCTCGCGGGTGATCTGCGGGTGGGCCACCAGTGCATTGGCGATGAAGTTCTGGGAGATGCCGAAGCGGATCTGCTTCAGATAACGCGCGTAGGAGCGCAGCATCGCCACTTCACGCCAGTCGAGGTTGGCGCCGATGATCAGACGGTTGAAGCGGTCGTTGTCCGCCTCGCCGGCCCAGATGCGCTGGAAGGCCTCGATGAACGGCTTGCGCATCTCCTGCAGGTTGACCTCGGTGTCGGTGTGATGCTCCAGATCGAAGTCGTGGATCCAGTAGCTCTCGTCCACCGCCTCGACCTCGTAGGGGCGTTCACCGATGACCCTGAGCCCCAGGTTTTCCATCATCGGCAGCACGTCGGACAGCGGAATCGGCTTGCGCTTGTGGAACAGCTTGAGGTTGACGCCGCTGCCCTCTTCCTCGATCAGTCGGTACAGCGACAGCGCCAGCGGCTTGCCGTTGTCCAGCTCGCCGATGTGCTGCAGGTCGTAGACCGCGGTGCGGGCACTGAAGTCTTCCTGGTAGCTGGCCTGGAAGGCGTCGCGGAAGCGATCCAGTAGCTGGTTGGCGTGTTCCTCGCCGAAGCCTTCGATGGCGGCATTGAGCAGATCATCGCGCCAGTTGCGGGCGAGCCGCGCCAGCTTCTCTTCCAGCGCCTTGATGTCGTAGTCGGTCGGCGTGTCGCCGTTGAAGCGCAGGATGAACTGGATCCGCGCCAGCACCGATTCGGACAGGTAGGTGTTGAAGTCGCCGAAGGTGGCGTCGAGTTCCTCGCACAGCAGGTTCTGCAGACGCAGACGAAGCTCGGTCGAGAACACGTCGCGCGGCACGAATACCAGGCACGAATAGAAGCGACCGAAGCGATCCTCGCGGATGAACAGCCGCACCCGGCGACGTTCACGGATATCGAGGATACCCAGCGCCGTCTGGGCCAGCTCGTCTGTGTCGATCTGGAACAGGTCGTCGCGGGGATAGACCTCGAGGATCTGGGTCAGCTGCTTGCCGTTGTGGCCCTTGGGGTTGAAGCCGGCGATATCCATCACCGTCTTGAGCTTGCGCCTCAGGATCGGAATATGACGCGGCGAGTCGTTGTAGACCCCAGCGGTGAACAGCCCCAGGAAGCGACGCTCGCCGATGACGTTGCCCTTGTCGTCATAGCGATCGATGGTCACGTAATCCGGATAGGTGGGACGGTGGACGCGGGCGTGGAAGGCGCTCTTGGCGAATGACAGAAGCTGCGGCACCAGCACGTAGCGATCGCCCTCGACCCCCTGGTCGGTGCGGATACGCTGGCGATACTGGGCATCGGACAGACGGAACAGACCGAGCTCGCTGCCATCGACCTGATTGAGGCTCTGGCCACCGTTGTCCTTGTCGACGGTGAACTCGTCATAACCGAGGAAGGTGAAGTTGTCTTCCAGCATCCATTCGAGGAAGGCCACCGCCTCGTCGTGATCGGCCTTGTCGATCGGGCCCGGGCAGCAATTCTTGAGCTCGTCGATGGTCTCGCGGATGCGCGCGCGCATCGGATCGAAGTCCGCCACCGCCGTGCGCACTTCCTTCAGCACCTCGTGGATGCTCTGCTCGATGGCCGACAGCTCCTCGGGGTCGGAGTGACGATCCACTTCGATGGCGATCAGCGACTCACGATGCTCGGGGGCGTCCTTTTCACCCGGAGACGACACACGCTCGACCCGGTGCTGCTTGTCACGAGCGACCGACAGGACCGAATTGTGGATGGCGTGGACGGTCATGCCACGACGGTTGAGCTCGATGCGCACCGAGTCGACCAGAAACGGCATGTCTTCGTGCAGCACCGCGACAAAGGTGTGGGTCGACTGCCAGCCGTGCTCCTCGAAGTCAGGGTTCATGACCTTGACCTTGGGTGAGGCCGGATCGAACTGCTGCAGGAAGTGCCACACCGACAGGGTGGCGCCGTACAGATCATCCAGGCGCCGCTCGCTGAGATCCTCCAGCGGCACCGTGGAGTAGAAATGGCGAGCGAAGTCACCCACCAGACCGGCCTTTTCCTGATCGAGGCGTCCTTCCAGCTTTTCCTCGAGTTGCTTGAGCAGATCCTCGCGACTGTCATCCTGTGCGACGTGTAACATCCTCACCTCGGTTGGCGGCGGCCACTTCACTGTGGCCTGTGTAAAGGTAGTGACGAGCGTGCTGCGCGGCGCTACGCATCCGGCGCTCCCGGCGCATTCGGCAAGCTTACGCCAATCCCCACCCCACCCCCATCCAGATGCCCGCCTTCTCATGGAGCATGACGGTTACGCATCCCCCCTTGACAGCACGCTTGCGTTAGGCTCGTTGACGCCTCAGGAGCGCCGTTCCAGCAAGACCCCGCACTCACAGTGATGGGTGAAGGGGAACTGGTCAAACAGAGCGAAACGAACGATGCGGTGCGTCCTGGTGAGCTGTTCGAGATTGACGGCCAGGGTGTCCGGATTGCATGAAATATAGACGATACGCGGGTATTCACTCAGTTGATCACAGCTGTCGGCGTCCAGACCGGCCCGCGGTGGGTCCACCAGCACTGTGGAGAAGTCATAGTCACCCAGGCACATCTCGTCCACTCGCCGGCCTGCTTTCTCCCCTTTGAGCGCAGAAGAGAAGTCTTCGGCAGACATCCGCGCGACAAAGGCATTGGTCACCGCGTTGGCCTCGAGATTGACCCTGGCGCTTGCCACCGAGGTGCGCGAGATCTCGGTGGCCAGAACCCGGCGAAAATTCTCTGCCAGGGCGATGGTGAAGTTGCCGTTGCCGCAGTAGAGCTCGACCAGATCCTGCTGCTGGCAGCCCGCGGTCACCTCCCGTGCCCAGGACAGCATGGAGGCGCAGATGCGCGCATTGGGCTGGGTAAAGCTGTTTTCCACCTGCTGGTAGTGCAGGACCCTTCCGTCCACCTCGAGACGTTCCCACACATGGTCGCGGGTCAGCACCAGCCGCTGCTTGCGTGAGCGGCCGATGATCATCCCCCCAAGCTCGCGCTCGAGTTCCCGGGCATCCCGCTCCCAGTCGTCTTCCAGCGGCCGGTGGTAGATCAGGCTGATCAACGTCTCACCCGCCAGGGTGGTCAGAAACTCCACCTGAAACAGCTTGCGCCGCATCACCGGGTTGTCACGGATGGCGTCAAGCAGCGCCGGCATCAGGGCATTGATGCGTTCACTGGCCACCGCGAACTGGTCCATGCGTACCAGCCGCTTGTCGTCGGGGTCCTCGGGATTGACCTCGAACATCACATAGTAGAGATCGTCGCCCTCATGCCAGACGCGAAACTCGCAGCGTTGCCGGTAGTGACTCGGCGGTGACGGATACACCTCGAGCTCGGGCGGAGAAAACCGCGCAAACTGCTCGACCAGGCGATCACGCTTGGCGGCGAGCTGTTCGGCATAGCGTTCGGGTTCAACGACGGGTATGGCCACGGAAACTCCTGGAAAAACGATGAACAATAAACAAATGACGTGGGCGATGACGGCGTGGTCAGCGCCGCTGCCGAACGGTGTACAAGAGGTGGGTCAAGCGCTGGGCACGTCCAGCAGACAAGGGGCCGCAAAGCCGAAGGACGCAAGCCCTCGCGTCAGCCTTTCCGAAGCGTCCGTCGCACCTGACGAACCCCGCAATAGACTCGTGACCCAGGCCGCATCGAGGCCCTTTCGGGCGTCCGGGCCCACTGCCACCTGGGCCGTCCGTCGGGCAATGGCGTCGCCGGAGTCTACCCAGGTGACGGCCCGCGGCATGGCCTCGTCGAGCCAGCGACGCAACAAGGGAAAGTGGGTACAGCCCAGCACCACCGTATCGATACGGGCATCCTCCACAAGCGCTGCCAGCGCCTGGCGAACCACCGCAGGATCGATAGCGTGCCCCTGGATGGCGCGCTCCGCCTCGGCCACCAGCGCGTCGGCGGCCACCTTCTCGACCTGGCAGTGCGGCGCATAGCTGTCGATCAGCCGCTGGGTGTAGGGCCGGGCGACCGTTGCGCTGGTGGCCAGCAGTGCCAGATGCCCACTGCGACTGGCCTGGGCGGCAGGCTTGATCGCCGGCACCGTGCCCACCACCGGCACGTCCAGGCGCTCGCGCAAGGCCTCCAGTGCCAGGGTGCTGGCGGTATTGCAGGCCACCACCAGGGTATCGGCACCGGTACGATTCACCGCCGCCTCGCACACCGCGACGATCCGCTCGACCAACCAAGGGTCCGGCCGCGTACCGTAGGGCAGCATGGCGTTGTCGCAGCAGTAGGCAAGCGCCGTATCGGGCAGATGGCGTCTGAGCGCCGCCACCACGGAAAGCCCGCCCACGCCGGAGTCGAACACCAGCACAGGCCCGGCCATCAAGCCTCCTCCCTGACGGGCAAAGCCCATGCCCACCGCCACTGCCGGACGGCGGGGAAATATCCCCCACGATCGGATCGGGCCGCCATCGAGGCCGACCGGAGACGGGGAAGGAGGAGGGGCAAGAGGCTGAGCAAGGGAAACGGCACCTGAATCAACATGGGCGCCATTCTACCCGACATTGGCGGACCTGCATAAGCGCAGCAAGGGCGCCCACGGATACGCCAGCGCGCCGAGGTGAGCGCAGACGTCATGCGGCCCGAACCGGAGTTCGGGCCGACGACGTGATGCTCGAGAAGCAAGGAACGAACGAGGGAAAAACTGATCAGGCGGGTACCGGCTCCTCGCGTAGCTCGGCATAGAGTTCAGGGTAGGCCGCCTGGAGTCGTTCAAGTTCGGCGGTGGCGTTCTCCGGCAGGGCGTGGGCCAGGCGATCGAGATCTTCGTCCGAGAAGTGCTCGCTGATCAGCGGGAACAGTTCCTCACGCTCTTGGCGAAGGTAAGCACGGTGGCTGTCCAGGTACTGCTTGAGGTCATCGGCAAACTGGTCCATGGGGATGGCGACATCCATCAGGATCATGTCGATGTCACGGGACAGGCGCGTCAGCCGGGCCTTGAGCTTGCGGTAGTCGCCGGACAGCTGCTCGGCCACTGCCTCGCTTTCGGGGGCCAGCTCCTTGAGACGGTCGGTACAGATCTGCTCCAGGGGCAGGGTGAAACCCGCCATGTAGTCGAGAATATAGTCAACCACCTCCCTGACGAGCTGGAAGTTGGGCCGCTCTCCCTGCGCGAGGGTCTTTTGCTTGAGTTGCAGGACGTGCAGTATGCGCGCCATGTTGGCATGATCCCGTCGCAGTTGCTTTAGCATGGGCATGACGGAAACCTCCTGTGGTCAGCATGAGCTGAAGGCACCCTAGCTTAGACTGGCCTTCTCGGGTCAGGTTCCGGATCGTGCGGGAACCGGAATGTATCACCCTAGACGCATAATCGAGTTTTTGCCCGACGAAAATTGCCACATTCAGAAGGGTTGATTTCCTACACACCGCCTGAGCGTTGACGTCTGGCGCTCAATTCATTCTTCTCAGGAGTCGGCGATGGACATGTTCGAACAGGCCCACCAGGAAGACGCCGCGCCCCTGGCCTGGCGCATGCGCCCGAGGTCCCTGGACGACTACGTGGGCCAGCCGTCGCTGGTGGGGCCAGGCAAACCATTGCGGCGCATGGTAGAAGCCGGGCAGGTGCGCTCGATGATCCTGTGGGGGCCACCCGGCGTCGGCAAGACCACCCTGGCCGACATCCTCGCCAGCGCCTCCAGCGCACGGCTGGAGCGCTTGTCGGCGGTCATGGCCGGGGTCAAGGACATTCGCGAGGTGGTGGAGCGCGCCCGGGTGGCCCAGGGCCAGGGGCAGACCACGGTGCTGTTTCTCGACGAGATCCACCGCCTCAACAAGAGTCAGCAGGACGCCCTGCTGCCCCACGTCGAGTCGGGGCTCTTGACGCTGATCGGCGCCACCACCGAGAACCCCTCGTTCGAGGTCAATTCGGCGCTGTTGTCCCGAGCCCGTGTCCATGTGCTCAAGGCGCTGGACGAGGCCGCGCTGATCGAGGTCATGCGCCGCGCCCTGGCCGACCCCGAGCGCGGCCTTGGTCACCGCGACATCCGCGTCGAAGACGAGGTGCTGGCGATACTGGCGCGCGCCTCGGCCGGCGACGCCCGGCGCGCCCTGGGCCTTCTGGAGACCGCCTGCGACTTCACCCAGGCGGAAGGCGGTGCAGAGCGTCTGCCCCGCGAGGCGCTCGAGGACGTCATCGGCCACACTGCCAGCGCCTTCGACAAGCAAGGCGATCACTACTACGACCTGCTGTCGGCACTGCACAAGTCGGTACGCTCATCGCGCCCCGACGCCGCCCTTCTGTACATGGCCCGCTTTATCCAGGGCGGTGGCGATCCGCTGGACGTCATCCGTCGCCTGGCGGCCATCGCCTCGGAGGACGTCGGCAACGCCGACCCGCGTTGCCTGCCACTGGTCATGTCGGCCTGGGATGCCTACCTGCGTCTGGGCGACTACGAAGGCCAGCGCGCCATCGCCCACGCCGCCATCCACCTGGCGGTAGCGCCCAAGAGCAACGCCATCGACCAGGCCTGGAAGAAGGCCCAGGCCTTTGTCGCGGCCCAGCCGAGCCTGGAGGTGCCGACCTACCTGCGCAACGCACCGACCAAGCTGATGGCTTCCCTGGGCCACGGCGACGGCTACCGCTACGCCCACGCCGAGCCCAACGGCTACCCGGCGGGGTCGGCCCACGACTGCTGGCCCGAGGCAGTGCCGACCGAGCGCTTCTACCGCCCCACCGATCACGGCCAGGAAGAGCGTTTCGCTCGCATCATGGCCTGGCGGGCGCAGCTCGATGAGGCCGCAGATAGCGGATGAGATAGCAACGGAGGTGGCAGCTCAGATACCACTTGAGAAAAACCATCTGTCTTCGACGTGGGAAGGAAATAGGCCGCTGCAGCACAACCAGGCATCGTAAGGAGCGAGCCAGGACCGCGACTACTGTGGGACTCAAGTGCCCATGGTGGGCACCCGATGCTCCGGAGGGACTGTCATGTCGGCCACCCAGCTACAGCAAGCTCGTCAGATCCTGGTACAGAACGCCCGTCACCCCAACCATCACGACGTGCTGCTGGCCTACGCCCGCCAGCAGGCGACACCCGCGGTACGTCGTGCGCTGTTCAAGCTGCTGTTCGGACCGAACTGAGGCCCACTGTCTGCCACATGTTGACCGCTCAGGCCGGCGCCTCTTGCCAGGTCTGGGCCGCCCACGGCGACCCAAAGGGACAAGTTCGCCGGCCACGTTGATCAGCCCTTGGGTGCCTCGCCCGGCTCAGCCGCCGACGGCGACTCCTGCTCCCAGCCGGGTTCGACGGGCGTTGGCTCGATAGCGGCGGCGTCTTCATCAGACTCGTGATGGTTCACCTCCAGCACGCCATCGTGGTAGCCGTCTTCATCGAAATAAGGCACGTACTGACCTTCTTCCGCTGGCGGCCCCACCATGGGCTCGGCCACGTCCACGTCCGGCACCACGTCGGACAGGTCTTCCATATGCTCGTGCTCCTTGGCGCCCGCCACCCACTCGTCGGTGACCACGAATTCCGCACCCACCGACGACAACGGCGTCGCCGGGGAGAACGGCACCACCGGCACCGGCGCCGGACGCACCAGGCGACGCCAGGCGAAGAACAGCACCAGGGCGCCACCGAGGGCGCCGAAGGCCATGAACAGGGCGGTATCGCCAAGCGCCGCCATTACCGGGCTGACCAGCGGCGGACTGACCGAGGAGCCAAGCGCGCTGATCAGCAAAAGGCCCTGACTCATGGGCACCAGGGCGCCGGCGGGTGCACGGTCCGCCGAGTGGCTGACCGAGACCGGATACAACGAGAAGACGCCACCGCCCAGCAGGAACAGCAGCGCGGCCAGCCCCCAGCTCGGCAACGGCAGCAGCAGCACCGCCAGCGAGATGGCCAGGCAGAACAGACCGATCAGGATCAGCACCAGCTGGCGGTCGTGACGATCCGACCAGCGGCCCACCGGATACTGCAGCAGCATGGCGCCGAGTACCGTTATCGCCATCAGCTGGCCGACCTCGGCCAGATCAAAGCCGGTACGCTGCAGATACAGCGGCATCAGGGCGTACACCGCAGCCGCCAGCATGCCGGAACCGAAGGCCCCCACCACCCCGGTGGGGGTGAGGATCATCAGGCGCAGCGGCGACAGCGGCTCGACCTTGTCGAGCAGTGGCGTGACCCGCGGAATCATCGCCATCGGCAGCACCGACAGCGAGGCCAGGGCACCGATGACCATGAAGGGGGCGGTTTCGCCCATATTCTGGGTGATGCCCAAAAGCAGCTGACCGAGCACACCTGAGCCGTACAGGGCGATCATGTACAGCGCCAGCAGACGCCCGCGCACCTTGGAGTCTCCGGAGGCCAGCAGCCAGCTCTCGATCACCAGGAAGACCCCGACCGTGGCCCAGCCACCGATCAGACGCAGGCCGAACCAGGCCACCGGATCCAGGATCAGCCCCTGCAGCAACACCGTCACCGCCACCAGCGAGGCGAAGCTGCCGTAGGCACGAATATGGCCGATGGCGAGCAGCAGCCGGTCGTTGAACAGGGCACCCAGGCCAAGACCGATGAAGTAGGCGCCGGAGACCCAGCCGATGACCACCGGCGATTCACCGGCGGCGTCCAGGCGCAGGGTGATAAGCGAAGACAGAAAACCGTTGCCGATGCCCAGAATGAATAGCCCCAGAACGGGGGGCAGGGCCATGGCCAGGAGTTGGGGAGACATGAGGAGTCGGGCTCCAGCGATGCGGACGACGCGGACGGCGGCGGCGGGTGGGTGTTGATGTTTCGAGTCCGTCCGTCGCGGTGCGTATCGACGACTCTTGGGCGGCGAATATACCCCCCTTTTCGCGCCTGTCAATGTCTTTCGAACGGCGTCACCCATGCATCTGTAACGCATTGTTGGTCAAGCATAAATCCGGCCTCAGTGACTCGTGTCACGGCGCATCAGAACCACATCGGCCGCGGGGAAGTCGACACTCATGCCAAGTGCCTCGGCCAACCAGCGAAAGCTCGTCTCGCTGAAGAACACCACATGGGTGGGATCACGAATATAGTGCCAGCGGGCAAAGTCCTCCGGCGTGCGCTTGGTCATCAGCCCCAGCCAGCCACCGGGTCGCAGTTGTCGCGCCAGCGCAAACAGCACCGGGCCGGGCGCGAACAGGTGCTCGACCACCTCGGTGGCGGTGATGAAATCGTAATACCGCTTCAGGTTCTCCGGCGCGGGATGGTAGTAGGGATCATGGATCCGAGTGGCAAACCCCGCCTCCTCGAACATCAGCGACAGCGTCGGACCGGGCCCCGCACCGAAATCGAGCCCCTCGGCACCCGGCGACAGACGCTCGCTCAGGGGATCAAACAGGCGACCCAGAAAACGACGGTAGCCGGGATCATCCGGGCGGTTGTCGTGCTGATCGTAGACCGCCTTCTCGGCCTGCGGTCCCAGGCGCTGCTCGGGAGGCACCGCCACCAGGTCACATACCGAGCAGCGAAAATAGTCGCGGCGCCCGTCCGCATGAAAGTGGTGCGTCGTCGGGTTTGCGCATAGCGGACAGCTTGGCATCGTCGTATTCTCTGGGACTTGGATCATTTGTGGAGAGAGGCATGCTGTCAGGTCTAGATCACCTGGTCATCACCGTGACCGATATTTCCCGCGCCGTGGACTTCTACACCCGCGTTCTGGGCCTGGACGTCCGCTATCGCGATACCGAGCGGGTCGACCTGATGCTCGGCGAGCTGGCCCTGCGCCTGCACTGGACCGCCACCGACGTGACCCCCAGGGCCGCCACCCCTACCCCAGGCAGCCTCGACGTCTGTTTCAAGAGCCATCTGCCGCTGGCTGAGGTGAAGGCTCACCTCGATGCCCTGTCGGTCGAAGTGGAACTGGGCCCCGTGGAACGTCAGGGTGCCACCGGCAAGATCGAGTCGCTGTATCTTCGCGACCCGGACGGCAACCTGCTGGAGATCAGCCGTCCGCTCAAACAGGAGTAGCGTCGGTCGTCCCTGCAGGTCGCTTTGCCTGTCATGGCAATGCGGCACAGGCTGGGTATGATAACGGGGCCGTATGACATGCACCCAAGGGACCATGGATGAGCCAACACGACCTTACGCCTCAACGACCCACTGTCGAGCCTCCCTCACCTGGCGACACGCCCCCCGCCGACACCACCATGTCGCTGGTGGGCTACGCGCTGCTGCTGGCCAACCTGGTCACCGGCTTCACCGCGGTGATCGGGGTGATCATCGCCTACGTCTACCGTGGCAAGGGCCCCGAGTGGCTCGACGAGCACTATCGCTACCAGATCCGTACCTTCTGGATAGGCCTGCTCTACGGCATCGTGGCCTCGATCCTGACCTTGATCGTGATCGGCCTGCCGCTGCTGCTGGCCCTGGCGGTGTGGTTGATCGTGCGCTGCGTCAAAGGCTTCAAGGCACTGCAGGAAAAGCGCGCTCCGGACAATGTGGAAAGTTGGTTGATCTGATATGAACGTCCCCTGGCAACAGCGACTCCAGGCTACCGCGATATCACGCCTGTGGCGGATACTGTCGCGTCTGTCACCGATGACCCTGTGGCGACTCAGCGTCGCCCTGGTGAATGTGGCCTACCCCCTGCTCAAGCGCGAACGCGCGGTGACCAGGCTCAACCTGGAAGTGGTCTATCCCGACCTTACCGAGGCCCGTCGCGCCACCCTGGGGCGCGAAAGCCTCAAGCATTCCACCGCCACCATGCTGGAACTCGGCTTTGCCTGGCAGGGCGACCCCGACCGAGTGGCCTACAGCATCGTCGAGGTACATGGCCGCGAACTGCTGGATGATGCCCGCGCCGAGGGCAAGGGCGTGATCATCCTGGCGCCTCACTTCGGCAACTGGGAGGTGCTGAACTTCTGGCTGTCGAGCCACTTCCCCTTCACCGCCATGTACGAGCCGCCCAAGCTGGCACCGCTGGACCCGATCATCCGCGCCGGGCGCGAGCGCTGCGGCGCCAGCCTGGTGCCGACCAACCCGCGAGGCGTGGCGGCGCTGCTCAAGGCGCTCAAGCGATCCGAGGCCGTCGGCATCCTGCCCGATCAGGAACCCAGCTGGGGCAGCGGCGTGTTCGCGCCCTTCTTCGAGCGCCCCGCCTACACCGCCACCCTGTTGCCCAAGCTGGTGTCGCGCACCAATGCAAGGGTCGTGACCGGCGTCGCTCTTCGCCGTCCCGGGCGGGGCTTCGCGCTGTACTTCCTGGCCGCCGACGAGCGCGTCTACGATGAAGACGAGACCATCTCCTGCAGCGGGGTCAATGCCAGCATCGAGGCGGTGATCGCACTCGACCCGGCCCAGTACCAGTGGGAATACAAGCGCTACACCAAGACCCTGGAAGAACAACGTGGCGATCCCGACTTCCGCCGTTACCGCCTCTACAGCTCGAGGAACATGAAGTGACGACAGCGTCAGTGTCACCGCCGCCGGAGACCCGCGTCGGCCACGTCCTCTATCTGCTCTACCTGGCAGGACTGGTGAGCGGTTTCGTGACGCTGTTGATCGCGCTGGTCGTCGCCTATGTCTATCGCACCGACGCCGCCCCCTGGCTGCGTGCCCACTACCAGTTTCTGATCAGCACCTTCTGGATCGGCCTGCTCTACATGGTCGCCGCGGTGGTACTGTCGGTGCTGATCATCGGCCTAGCGCTTCCCCCGCTGCTGGTCACCGCCTGGTTCGTGATCCGCTGCATCGTCGGCTGGCGTGCCCTGCACCAGCGCCTCCCGCCGCCCAGACCATCCAGCTGGCTATGGTAGGCGCAGCAGCAACGCCAGCACTAAGAATTTGCGACCACGGCCTATTCAAATAACGTACGAACACGCGCTAAAGCATCATCGACGACGTGATCCGGGGCAGACTCGACTCTGCGCGCTCCGCTCGCTTCAAGATCGACAGTCCTGATCTGATTGACCAGCACTACCCCCTGCGTACGGGTCCCGCTCAGAGGTACCACAAAGCCTGCGTGGCGCGCGAAGTTGCCACCTTGGGTGATGGGTGCCACGACCACCGTACCAAAATGATTGAAAGCTATTGGCGTCAACACTAGCGCAGGGCGAAAGTCACCTCGCTGCTCGCGTCCTTCGGTCGGATTGAGGGGAACTCGCACAATATCGCCACGGCTATATTTGTCACGCTTCATTCTTCACGCCCTACCGGGGCCATTTCCTGCCAGGATGCCAGGTCTTCAGGCTCGGGAGCCTCGGGATCACAGCGTGCCAGCAATTCCTCCAGGGAATACTTTGGCTTTGACGCCACAGGCTTCAACACCAACCTGTGGGAAGTTTCCTCGACTTCCAGCAAATCCCCATCGCTGAGGCCCAGCTGTCGAAGCAATTCAACTGGCAACCTGATGGCGGCACTATTGCCCCACTTCTGAATCTTGAGTTCCATATCACTCCCCTCCTGTACGTATCTACACAGTAGATACGCGCTGCCTCGACCGCAAGCTCGTGCATCAACTTCGCCTGTTACCGCTCAGTAACCTGCCCACCCCAACGCCGTCGCTAATCGGCGACACGGAACCCGAATTAGCACAAACCCTCAAATGCACTCGAATGACATCTATTGCAACTTTTGTCTCGGCCAATAGGCTAGATTAAAAGCTGGCTCGATCTGGCATAGAAAGTGGCATAGAAAGTGGCATAGAAAGTCGCATAGAACATGCCATCGATGTGAACGGCAGAAGGATCCCCTACACCCCCAGCGGGCGAACCCGAGCCACCGGGCGTTCGTCCGCTCGCAAGGAGAGCGCACTTGGACACGGCAATATCTCGAGCACGACACACCCTTGCACGGCGGCGACCTGGCTCGCGCAACCTGGCGCTCGCCTTCGTCGGCGTCATCACCAGCGCCGCATTGACGACGCCGGCCATGGCCGTCGAGACCGGCGCGCTGTTCGAACAGGTCACGAACCGGGCCAAGGAACTGGCCGCGTCCCCCTATGAAGAGGCGTCGGCCGAGCTGCCCGAGGCCCTCACCGAGATGGACTACGATCGCTACCGACAGATTCGCTACCGCGATGAGCGGGCACTGTGGAAGGATGATGGCGATTTCGAGGTGGAGCTCTTCCACCCAGGCTTTCTGTATGACCAGCCGGTGGATATCCACCTGCTGGAGGATGGCGAGGTACGCTCGCTGCCCTTCGAGCCTGAGCGCTTTCGCTACGACGACGATGCCGCCGACCTCGCCGAGCTCGACCTGAGTGGGCTCGGCTATGCCGGCTTTCGCCTCCACTACCCGCTCAACCGCGCCGACTACAAGGATGAGTTCGCGGTATTTCTGGGCGCGTCCTACTTCCGCCTGGTCGGCCGCGACCAGGGCTACGGCCTGTCGGCCCGTGGCCTGGCCATCGACACCGCCCTGCCCCAGGGCGAGGAGTTTCCCGCCTTTCGCGAATACTGGCTGGTCAAGCCGCAGCCCGGCGATACCCACATGACGGTGCTGGCGCTGCTGGACAGCCCGTCTCTGGCCGGCGCCTACCGCTTCGACATCGCCCCGGGCAAGCGCACCCAGGTCGACACCGAGGCACGCCTGTTTGCCAGGGAAGACGTCGAGAAGCTCGGCGTCGCACCGCTGACCAGCATGTTCCTGCATGGCGAGATGGATCGCCGCCAGGAGGACGACTACCGCATCCGGGTACATGACTCCAGCGGCCTGCTGATGGCCACCAGCACCGGCGAGTGGACATGGCGCGTGCTGGAAAACCCCGAAAGCCTCCAGATCTCCGGGCTGCAGGACACCTCGCCCAAGGGCTATGGCCTGGTCCAGCGGCCCCAGCACTTCAACGCCTACCTGGACATGGAGGCCCGCTACGAGCGTCGCCCCAGTCAGTGGGTCGAACCCCAGGGCGAGTGGGGTGAAGGCCACGTCGAGCTGGTGGAGATCCCCACCGACAGCGAGGCCCACGACAACATCACCGCCTACTGGGTGCCCGCCACCCCGCTGATGGCCGGCGACTCCCGCACCTATCGCTATCGTACCTGGACCTTCGGCGACACCCCCACGGCCGAGCCGCTGGCTCGTGTGGTGCGTTCGCGCCAGGGCTGGGGCGGTGTGCCGGGACAGAGCGATCCCCCCGACGAGCGCCTGCGCCAGTTCATCATCGACTTCCGCGGCGGTGAGCTCGAGGGACTCGATGCCAGCCAACCGGTCGAGATGACCCTGACCACCTCCAGCGGCGAGACCGCCGAGGCCAAGGTCACACCGCTGCCCGACGACGACACCTGGCGCGCCAGCTTCACGCTGCTGCCCGATGGCGACCAGCCCGCTGATATCCGCCTGACTCTCATGCTTCGTGGCGAGCGCCTGAGCGAAACCTGGAACAGCATCTGGAGCCCCTGATGAACGCCCATACTCCCGAGGTACCCTGGCCACGCCTGCGACGTCTTGGCGTCGGCCTGGCCATTGCCGCCACCACGGCGCTGGGGGTCTGGACCATGTTCAGGATCCTCTACGTGGAGGGCATCAGTCCGCTCGAGATGGCGATCATCGGCCTGTTCGCGATCACCTTCGGCTGGATCACCATGGCCTTCTGGAGCGCGCTGATCGGCTTCGTGCTCAACCTGACCGGGCGTGACCCGCTGAGCCTGAAGCCGCGCCATTCCTATCCCATGCGGCCCGAAGGCTCCCACTCCCGCACCGCCCTGGTGATGCCGATCCACAACGAGGACGTGCTGCGAGTCGCCGCCGGACTCGAGACCACCTGCAAGGATCTGGATGACCTGCCGCAAGGCATCGAGGTGGAAGCCTTCGTGCTCAGCGACAGCACCGACGACGAGGTGGTGGCCGAGGAAAAGGCCGCCATGGCCGAGCTCCAGAAGCGCCTGGAAGGCCACTGCCAACTGCACTACCGCCACCGTGACAGTAACGTCGGGCGCAAGGCAGGCAATCTGGGCGACTTCTGCACCCGCTGGGGCAGCCACTACGACTACATGCTGGTGATCGACGCCGACAGCCTGATGAGCGGCACGACCGTCATCGAGCTGATCGACGAGATGATGGCCAACCCGCGCCTTGGCCTGTTGCAGACGGTGCCGATTCCAGTGCGCCAGGACAGCCTGTTTGGCCGCGCCAACCAGTTCGCTGCTGCACTCTACTCGCCGATGCTGGCCAGCGGTCTGAGCTTCTGGCACGCCACCGCGGCCAACTACTTCGGCCACAACGCCATCATTCGCGTGGACGCCTTCACCGATGCCTGTGGCCTGCCGGAGCTGCCCGGCAAGCCACCGCTGGGTGGCGATATCCTGAGCCACGACTTCGTCGAGGCGGCGCTGCTGCGCCGTGCCGGCTGGCAGGTGCGCATGCGCACCGACCTGGGCGGCAGCTTCGAAGAGATGCCGAGTCATATCCTCGACTACGCCAAACGCGACCGGCGCTGGGTCCAGGGCAATCTGCAGCATATGCGCCTGCTTGGCGGGCGCGGACTGCACGTGCTCAGCCGTCTGCACTTCTTCTTCGGTGCCCTCGCCTACCTGTCGTCGCTGGTGTGGCTGGCGATCCTGGTGATCAGCACCATCGACGCCCTGATCCGGGCGCTGGTGCCGACCAACTTCTTCACCTCGAGTTCGCAGCTGTTTCCCGACTGGCCGATCGCCCCACCCAACCTGATCATGCCGCTGCTGATCGGCACCCTGGGCATGCTGCTGATGCCCAAGGTACTGGGGCTGGTGCTGGGGCTGATCCAGAACCCGCAGGCCTATGGCGGACGGGCCCGGCTCGTCGCCAGCATGCTGCTGGAGACGCTGTTTGCCATGCTCATCGCGCCCTTGATGATGGTGTTCCACAGCCGTTTCGTGATTCAGGTACTGAGCGGCCGCACCGTGGCCTGGGATCCACAGTCCCGCGAGGGCCGCGCCCTGCCCTGGAAGGAAGCCTTTCGCCACACCTGGCTATGGTCACTGATCGGCGCCTTGTGGGCGCTGGTGACCTGGGCCTTCACCCCGAGCTTCTTCATCTGGCTGACGCCGGTGTGGCTCGGCCTGGTGATGGCCGCCCCGCTGGTCCGCTGGAGCTCCAGCCTGAGCATCGGCCGGGCCCTGAGGCGCGCCGGCCTGTTGCTGGTCCCGAGCGAGACCCACCCCCCGGCGGTGGTAGGCGAGCTTCGCATCGCCAAGGCACCGCCGCCGCCGGCGACCCCGGCCGAGCCGCCACGGGAAATCCCCCGCGAGATGCCGGTGCAGTCCTTTCGCGAGCACGGCACGGAATCGGCGCCGGAGGTCTCCGGCGAGAAGTCCATCGACTGAGCCGGATCCACCCCGCTTTCACCCTGGTGGACACCCCGGCAAGCCGTGCTAGACTCGATCCAGACTCGCTTGACGGGGTGCCGGTGAATCCGGCTGAGATGGCGCAGGGCCAGGGTGACGAATCACCGGCCGCCAGCGCCGATCCCGTGGAACCTGATCCGGGTGCGGTGTGGCTTCACACCTTGAACCGGCGTAGGGAATCAGGCGGTGGTGCCAGCCCCTGCGCGCGCACCTCCCTCCTTTCTCGTCGCCGTGTCCTTGGCCGCCGCTCTCCGGACCCGCACCAACCGGAGGCAACATGGGCTACCGCTTTACCGATCTTGTCGACGCCTGCCGCGATGACTGGCACGCCTACATCGAACACGACTTCGTGCTCGCCCTTGGCCGTGGTGAACTGGCCGACGCCAGCTTCCGTCACTATCTGAAGCAGGACTATCTGTTTCTGCTGCAGTTCTCCCGGGCCTACGCCCTGGCGGCCTACAAGAGCCACAGCCTCGACGAGCTGCGCGGCGCCTTCGACGGCATGAAGACCATCCTCGACGTGGAACTCGGCCTGCATCTCGCCTTCTGCCGCGACTGGGGCATCGGCGAGGCCGAACTCGCCGAGCTGCCCGAAGCCCGCGCCACCCTGGCCTATACCCGCTACGTGCTGGACGCCGGCAGCCGCGGCGACCTCTTGGACCTGCACGTGGCGCTGGCCCCCTGCATGGTCGGCTACGCCGATATCGCACGAAACCTCAACGCCCGTTCGGACACCCTGCGCGGTGCCGACAACCCCTTCGACGCCTGGATCGCCATGTACGAAAGCGACGACTTCCAGGCCGCCGCACGCCAGGAGCAGGCCTGGCTCGATGATCAGCTTGGCCAGGTATCCGGCGAGCGCTTTGCGCGACTGTCACGGATCTTCGCCGACGCAACACGACTCGAGATCGACTTCTGGCAGATGGGGCTCGATCTAAGCGACTAACACAATCAGCACCACGCTTGACGGGGGGCCGCCAGAGGCGGCTGAGATCATGCAGCGCATGGGACCCGTTGAACCTGATCTGGGGGTAACCCCGATGCCATGGCATCGCGGTGAGGACCAGCGTAGGGATCAAGCGCTCAAGGCCCAGGCCACGACGCTCCCTCCTTCCTCACGCGATGCCCACAACAACGACAGCACCCAGTGCCGTGAGAAGGACAAGCCAATGCCGCTCGATCAACCCGTTTCCTCAAACAAACCCCGCCATAGTGCGCACTTCCTGGCCGAGACCGCCCAGGTCGACCAGGCCGCGGTTACGCCCCTGCCGGGTTCGCGCAAGGTCTATGTAAAGGGCTCCCGCGACGACCTGCGGGTGCCGTTTCGCGAGATTTCGCTGTCAGCGACCCGCACCTCCGGGGCCGACGAAGCCAACCCGCCGCTGCTGGTCTACGATACCTCCGGCCCCTACACCGATCCCCAGGTCGAGGTCGACCTGCGTCGCGGGCTTGCCGAGTTGCGCCGGCCCTGGATCGAGGAGCGCGACGACACCGAATGGCTCGATGGACCGACCTCGGACTACGGTCGCCGGCGTGCCAACGACCCGACACTCGCCCCGCTGCGTTTCGAATTGACCCGAACGCCGCGCCGCGCACGTCGTGGCGCCGATGGCCGCGCCGGCAATGTGACCCAGCTGCACTATGCCCGGCGCGGCATCATCACCCCGGAGATGGAGTTCATCGCCATCCGTGAGAACCAGCGTCGACAGGCCCTGGCCGATGGCTATCGAGGCAGCGACGAAGTCGAGCGCATCCTCGGCCACCAGCACCCCGGGCAGGGCTTCGGCGCCCGTCTGCCAGAGGAGATCACCCCCGAGTTCGTGCGCCAGGAAGTCGCCGCCGGGCGCGCCATCATCCCCGCCAACATCAACCACCCGGAAGCCGAGCCGATGATCATCGGGCGCAACTTCCTGGTGAAGATCAATGGCAATCTGGGCAACTCGGCGGTGACCTCCTCCATCGAGCAAGAGGTCGAGAAGATGACCTGGGGCATCCGCTGGGGCGCCGATACCATCATGGATCTGTCCACTGGCCAGAACATCCACGAAACCCGCGAGTGGATCATCCGCAACTCGCCGGTACCGATCGGCACGGTGCCGCTCTATCAGGCGCTGGAGAAGGTCAAGGGCGTGGCCGAGGACCTCACCTGGGAGGTGTTCCGCGACACCCTGATCGAGCAGGCCGAACAGGGCGTGGACTACTTCACCATCCACGCAGGCGTGCTGCTGCGCTACGTGCCGCTGACCGCCAACCGGGTCACCGGCATCGTCTCCCGCGGTGGCTCGATCATGGCCAAGTGGTGCCTTTACCATCACCAGGAAAGCTTCCTCTACACCCACTTCGAGGAAATCTGCGAGATCTGCAAGCAGTACGACGTGGCCTTCTCGCTGGGCGATGGCCTGCGCCCGGGCTCGGTGGCCGACGCCAACGACGAGGCCCAGATGGCGGAGCTCAAGACCCTGGGTGAGCTGACCCATATCTCCTGGAAGCACGACGTCCAGGTGATGATCGAAGGCCCCGGCCACGTGCCCATGCACCTGGTCAAGGAGAACATGGACAAGCAGCTCGAGTACTGCGACGAGGCGCCCTTCTATACCCTTGGGCCACTGGTGACCGATATCGCCCCGGGCTACGACCACATCACCTCGGGCATCGGAGCGGCGATGATCGGCTGGTACGGCTGCGCCATGCTGTGCTACGTCACCCCCAAGGAGCACCTGGGCCTGCCCGACAAGGACGACGTCAAGACCGGCATCATCACCTACAAGATTGCCGCCCACGCCGCCGACCTGGCCAAGGGGCATCCCGGCGCCCAGCGCCGCGACAACGCCCTGTCCAAGGCGCGTTTCGAGTTCCGCTGGGAGGACCAGTTCAACCTGGGCCTGGACCCCGACACCGCCCGCGCCTATCACGACGAGACGCTGCCCAAGGACTCCGCCAAGGTGGCCCACTTCTGCTCCATGTGCGGCCCCAAGTTCTGTTCCATGAAGATCAGCCAGGAGGTCCGCGACTACGCCCGCGACAACGGCCTGGAGGGTGACGGCGACGCCGTCATGGCCGGCATGGAGGAGCGCGCCCGGGTCTTCCGTGAACAGGGTGCGGAGCTCTACAAGGAGGTCTGAACAAGGAGGTCTGAGACAAGCCACTCCCCGGCGCATCCCCGGGCAGCGTTCGACTGCTCGGGGATGCACGTCTTGTACGCCCGGTTCCAGTTCTGCCGCACAAAGTTAGACAAAAGTCTAACCCGAAGATTCATGCACTTGACGCTCATCACGGCTTCGTCGGATCCACCAGCAAAGCCGTTCGACTACCTCCCCAGGCCAGTTATTCGCGCCCCGGGGCGGTGCTAGATTCGCCGCCATCCCACGCATTCTCGCCTCACCAAGGCGTCTTTTCTGGAGATGGCATGAAAGCCCCGATTCTGGTGATCAACTGCGGCTCCTCTTCGATCAAGTTCGCGCTGATCGATCAGGCCCCCGACGCTCCCCGACTGTCCGGTATCGCCGAGCGCCTGGGTAGCCACGAGGCTCGCCTCAAGCTTGTAGACGAACACGGCAGCACCCGCGAGGTCTCGCTTCCCCGTGCGACCCACGCCCTGGCGCTCAAGACCATCCTCGAGCACCTTGAAGTCCACCGGCCCATCGGTATCGGCCACCGGGTGGTACACGGCGGCGAGCGCTTCACCGCCGCTACCCTGCTCGACGACGCCGTGGTGCGCACCATTCGCCAGACCATCAGCCTGGCTCCCTTGCACAATCCGGCCAACCTCGACGGTATCGTCGCCACGCGCCGGCTGTTCGAGGATCTGCCTCAGGTGGCGGTGTTCGATACCGCGTTCCACCAGACCCTGCCGCCCCACGCCTACCGCTACGCCATCCCCGAAGAGCTCTACAGCCGACACGGCATCCGTCGCTACGGCTTCCACGGCTCGAGCCATGCCTACGTGACCGGCCGCCTGACAGAAGTCAGCGCCCGTGGTGAAGACGGCTGGCTGATCGCTCACCTGGGCAATGGCTGCTCCGCCACCGCGGTGTGGGCCGGCAGAAGCCTGGACACCAGCATGGGCATGACCCCGCTGGAGGGCCTGGTGATGGGTACCCGCAGCGGCGACGTCGACCCCGGCCTGCACCTGCACCTGGCGCGCCAGCTGGGCATGTCGCTGGAGGGCATCGATCAGTTGCTCAACCAGAAGAGCGGACTGCTGGGGCTGTCCGAGCTGACCAATGACATGCGTGAGCTCGAACAGGCCGCCAGTGAAGGTCACGCCGGCGCGAGCCTGGCCATCGAAGTCTTCTGCTACCGCCTGGCCAAGTCCCTGGCGGGCCTGGCCTGTGCCTTGCCCCGGATCGACGGCATCGCCTTCACCGGCGGCATCGGCGAAAACTCTGCCATGGTGCGCGCCCGGACCCTGGGCCACCTGGAGTCCCTCGGTGTGCGCCTGGATGCTGACGCCAACGAGAGCCTCGGGCGTGGCGAGGAAGGCCAGATCCACGACCGAGGCGCCAGCTCGGCGCCGGAGATCCGCGTCATCCCCACCGACGAAGAAGGCTATATCGCCAGCCAGACCCGGGAATTGATCGCGAGCCTGACGTCCACGCCAACGCTCGAGGAGGTTCTGTGAGCACCCAGTCCCGCACGCTGCTGCTGATCCCCATCG
This sequence comes from Halomonas sp. BN3-1, assembly GCF_003056325.1. NCBI lineage: Bacteria > Pseudomonadati > Pseudomonadota > Gammaproteobacteria > Oceanospirillales > Halomonadaceae > Halomonas > Halomonas sp. BN3-1. Next base: position 61,475 of record NZ_PYVV01000013.1, read on the forward strand.
ACGACGGCGTCGCCCTCACCTCCGCCGGCCTCGGCCTGCTTCGTGCGCTGGATACGCTGGGGCTGGACGCGGGTTTTCTGCAGCCCTTCAGCCAGTCCGAAGGTGGCGAGCAGGCAAGTGACAACGACGAACGCGCCCGCTCACTGGTGGCCAGCACCCTTGGCATAGGTTCGCCGCGTCCGATCTCGCGCCAGACACTGGAGCAGTATCTCGGCCGCGACGATCGCGATGGTCTGCTGGAACTCGCCGTGGAGCGCCACGCCCGCGTCGCCCGCCCTGCCACCGGCAAGGCACCGGCGCTGATCGTGGTGGAGGGCGTTCGTCCACTGCCGCGAAACGCCTACGCCTTCGACCTCAACGTGCGCCTGGCCAGTGCCCTCGACGCTCAGGTGGTACTGGTCGCCGATGGCCAGATCGCCGATCCCCAGGAGCTGGCCAAGCAGTTGCAGTTCCATCGCCAGAGCATCGACGCGGTGGGTTCGGTGCGTACCCTGGGTGCCGTGCTGATGCGACTGCCGGGGGACGGCGACGGCTCGGCCATCGACCAGACCCTGGCCTCGGTCAGCGAGGTCGAGGCCCGCGCCCACCGCCAGCACTGGCAGCAGCAGCTCGCCAGCGGCGCCGATCTGACCCTGCCGGTGGTCGCGGCGGTGCCCTACCGGGCCTCCCTGACCGCACCGCGAGTGGTAGACGTGGCCCGCGCCCTCGATGCCAGGATCCTGCACCACGGCGAGGCCGATCGCCGCCGCGTCGCCCACTCGACGCTGGGGGCCCGCAGCGCCGAGCACCTGCTCTACGCCCAGCGTCCCGGCGAGCTGATCGTGTCCCCCGGGGACCGCGACGACACCCTGCTGGCGGCGGCCCTGGCCACCATGAATGGCGTGCCCCTGGCAGGTCTCTTGCTGACCCACGGCGAGTCACCCAGCCAGCAGCTGATCGACGTCTGTCGCCCGGCGCTGGCCTCGGGGCTACCGGTCCTCTCGGTGGACACCGACAGCTACGCCACCGTGGCCCGGCTCACCGAGATGTCCGGCGGCATTCCGGTCGATGATCACGAGCGCGCCGAGGCCATCTGCGCCTTCGTCGCCGATCACCTGGATCGTGACTGGCTGCTGGCACTAATTCACGACGACGCCCAGCGCCGCCTGTCACCGGCAGCCTTCCGCCATCAACTGGTCAGCATGGCCCAGCACAAGCGTCGGCGTATCGTGCTGCCCGAAGGCGACGAGCCGCGCACCCTGGAAGCGGCCATCCTGTGCCAGCGTCGCGGTATCGCCAACTGCGTGCTGCTGGGCAAGCGTCGCGCCATCCTGGAGGTGGCCAAGGCGCGAGGTCTGGAGCTGCCCGACGATCTGCAGATCCTCGACCCGGACGCCGAGCGTGGCCGCTTTATCGCGCCCATGGTCGAGCGCCGACGTGGCAAGCTGACCCCACTGACCGCCGAGGCCCAGCTTCATGACTGCGTGGTGCTGGGTACCATGATGCTCGCCGAAGGCGAGGTGGATGGCCTGGTCTCCGGCGCCGTGCACACCACCGCCAACACCGTGCGCCCGGCCTTTCAGCTGATCAAGACCGCCCCCGGCTACGGCCAGGTGTCGTCGGTGTTCTTCATGCTGCTGCCCGACCAGGTGGTGGTCTACGGTGACTGCGCGGTCAACCCCGACCCCGACGCCGAGGCGCTGGCCGAGATCGCCCTGCAGAGCGCCACCAGCGCCGAGGCCTTCGGCATCGAGCCGCGGGTCGCCATGATCAGCTACTCCACCGGCGAGTCCGGCAGCGGCGCCGACGTCGACAAGGTCCGCGAGGCCACCCGCATCGCCAGGGAACGGGCCCCGCACCTGGCCATCGATGGCCCGCTGCAGTATGACGCTGCGGCCATCGCCAGCGTGGCCCGGCAGAAGGCACCGGAGTCACCGGTGGCCGGCCGCGCCACGGTGTTCGTGTTCCCGGATCTGAATACCGGCAACACCACCTACAAGGCGGTCCAGCGCAGCGCTCGGGTAGTCAGCATCGGCCCCATGCTTCAGGGCCTCAACAAGCCGGTCAACGACCTGTCCCGGGGCGCCCTGGTCGAGGACATCGTCTATACGATTGCGCTGACCGCGATCCAGGCCGGTCAGTAACGACCAGAACAGCGCCACAGACCGTGAGAAACGCCGAGGCCCCGGAGAACCGGGGCCTCGGTGTTTGTGTGGGCTTTGCGTTGCTTTCTAACTCGCCCGGGACCGCTCGCTACCACTCGGCGATGCCGGTATACAGGCACACCAGCACCAGCCCAAGCAGGAAGACGGTCTCGGCGACCATCAGGATGACGGGCTTCCAGCCGACCACGGCGAGCTTCTGGAAGGAGGTCTTGATACCGAGTGCGGCGATGGCGGTGACCAGGCACCAGCGCGACAGGTCGGTCATGCCCTCGACCATCACCTGGGGGATCACGCCAAGACTGTTGATCAGCACCAGCGCCACGAAGGCCACCAGGAAGCTCGGGAACATCGGCACCTTGCCGCCTTCACCGCCACGGGCGCGGCGAAACAGCAGCATGAACACCATCACCGCCGGCACCAGCATGGCGACCCGCAACAGCTTGACGAAGGTAGAGATGTCGCCGGTCTCGTCGGAAATCATGTAGCCGGCACCGACCACCTGGGCAACGTCATGGATGGTGCCACCAAGAAAGATGCCGGCCTGGGTGTCGGTCAGTTCCAGCGCGCCGACCAGCAGCGGGTAGAGCACCATGGCGGCGGTGGACAGCGTCGTCACCCCGACCACGGTCAGGATGGTATTGCGCTCGGCGATCTCGTTGCGCGGCATCGCCGCAGACAGTGCCAGCGCCGCCGAGGCGCCGCAGATCGCCACCGACCCGCCGGTCAGCAGCCCCAGGTCATTTTTCAGCCCCAGCAGTCGCGCCAGCACGCTTCCCGCCAGAATGGTCAGCACCACCCCGGCGACCACCGTCACCACCGGGCCGATCCCGAGTTCCGCCACCTGCTCCAGGGTGATGCGTACACCCAGCAGGGCAACACCCAGCCTGAGGATGGTGCGGGCGGCAAACTCCACCCCCACCAGGCAAGGGCCCTGCTCGCTGAGAAAGTGCAGGGTCATGCCGAACAGCAGTGCGTAGAGCAGGGTCGGGCCACCGTAGTGATCGGCGATAAAGGTGGTGGCCAGGGCAATGGTGATGCAGATCAGCACCCCCGGCATGCGCTCCCGGGCGGGCTCCAGATGGCGACGCCACCCGGTCACGGGCGTCTCGGGCTTGGCGTGTGTCGTTGGCTGGGACATGGGCGTCCTCTCGTTTATTCGTTGTTCGCGTATCAGGGGTCGCGCTCAGCGGGTCAGCCGATGACGCGCTATTGATTTGATCCTGGCCCAGCCCGCTACCGCGACGTTAGGGCCAGAGCGCGGCCTCGAGTAAGGCCAGGCCCCGATGGCATCGATCCGCTGTCGAGGTTCCAGCGCTGCACGTCAGGCGACGCGCGCCTGGGCACGGCGATCGGCCTTGATCATGTCCGCCGCGCGTTCGGCGATCATGATGGTCGGGGCGTTGGTGTTGCCCGAGACGATGATCGGCATGATCGAGGCGTCCACCACCCTCAGTCCTTCGAGGCCGTGCACCCGCAGTCGGTCATCGACCACCGCCAGGTCGTCGTGGCCCATCTTGCAGGTGCCCGCCGGGTGGTAGATGGTCTGACTGTAGCGCCGGGCGGCCTCGAGCAATTGCTCGTCGCTCTGATACTCCCGCCCCGGCACGTATTCATCGGTGATCACCTCGGCAAGCGGTGCCTGCTCGGCGATGCGTCGCGCCACCTTGATGGCGTCCACCGCCACGCGACAGTCTTCTTCGGTGCTCAGGTAGTTGGGCTGGATCGAGGGATAGACGGCGGGGTCGGCGCTGGTGATGCGAATACGCCCCCGGCTGGTCGGACGCAACTGGCACACCGAGGAGGTGAAGGCCGAGAACGGATGCACCCCTTCGGCCGGCTTGTCCGCCGACAGCGGCTGCATATGGAACTGGATATCCGGGCGATCCAGGCCCTCCCGCGACTGGGTGAAGATGCACACCTGACTGGCCGCCAGGGTCAGCGGTCCGGTGCGGGTCAGGGCGTACTGGGTGCCTACCGCCAGCTTTCTCAGCGGATGACGCACCTCGTCGTTGAGGGTGCGACAGGAGGTCTTGAACACCAGCCGGATCTGCAGATGGTCCTGCAGGTTCTCGCCGACGCCTGGTAGTGCATGACGGCAGTCGACGCCGACCTCGGCCAGGTGGTCGGGGTCCCCGATGCCGGAGCACTGCAGGATCTGCGGCGAGCCGATGGCGCCGCTGGACAGCAGCACCTCGAGCCTGGCGCTTGCCCGATGGGTGCTCTGCCCCTGGCGGTACTCGACCCCGACCACGCGCTTGCCCTCCAGCAGCAGCCGCTGACAGTGGGCTCGCTTGACCAGGGTGAGATTGGGGCGCTTGAGCGCCGGACGCAGAAACGCCTTGGCGGTCGAGCAGCGAAAGCCCTTGTAGGAGGTCTGCTGGAAGTAGCCCACGCCTTCTTGCCTGGCCCCGTTGACGTCGCGGTTCTCGGGAATCCCCGAGGCCTTGGCCGCCTCGATGAAGCGTTCGGCGATCTCGCGGCGCAGGCGCAGATCCGAGACCTTCAAGGGCCCGTCGGCGCCGTGGTAGTCATCGGCGCCCCGCTCCTGGCACTCCGACTTCTTGAAGTAGGGCAGCACCGAGTCGTAGTCCCAGCCGTCGTTGCCCAGCTGCGCCCAATCGTCGTAGTCCTCGCGCTGACCGCGAATGTACAGAAGCCCATTGAGCGAGCTTGACCCTCCCAGCACCTTGCCTCTGGGCCACTGCAGCCGGCGACCGTCGATGCCCTCGTCGGGATCGGTGAGGTAGCACCAGTCGGTGGCCGGATTGTGCATGGTCTTGAAGTAGCCCACGGGCACGTGGATCCACGGATTCCAGTCGGACCCGCCGGCCTCGAGCAGCAGTACCGACACCTCGGGGTCCTCGCTCAGGCGGTTGGCCAGCACGCAGCCGGCGGAGCCCGCCCCCACGATGATGTAGTCGAAAGCCTCTGGCGGTGGTGTTGTGGTTGTCATGTCGCTCACTCAATCGAGACGTTTTGTCTCAATTTATGCTAGACAGTTTTCTCAAAAGATCAATATTGAGACAAAAAAAATCATTTTTATTGATCTATTCCCGAGAGACTTCTAAGGTGTGGTCAAGGCCCTTTATCGGGCCCGGTGCCAGGCGACGATCGCCAAGCGCGAACGCCCCGGCACTCCCCTGCATCCCTACACCAAACACAAGACTGGGAGCCTTCCATGAGTTCACGCCTCTTCTCATCAGACGTGTCGCGCCGCGACTTCCTGAATATCTCGGGTCGCTTCGGCATGACCTCCACGCTGCTGGCCGCCAGTGGTCTGGGCGCTGGCCTCACCGCTTCGAGCCTGGCCCGAGCCGCCGACGCCGAGCAGCAACGCCGCTATCAGACCGAACCCAAGTTCCAGCTGCGCTTTGGCGCCTCGGGCTTCAACGAGCGCAATCTCGATATCCAGAAGTCCGGGCAGCTGTTCTTCGCCCGTGACGTCGAGGAGCGCACCAACGGCGCCATCCGCGTCGAGTTCATGGGCTCCAACGAGGTCTGCAACCAGCTCGATTGCGTCAGCAAGGCCCAGCAGGGCATCGTCGACATCTTCTCGGCCTCGACCCAGAATTCCGCCGGCGGCGCGCCCTACCTGAACGTGCTGGACTTCGCCTACATGTTCCCGAGCGTCGCCTCGATGTTTCACTTCTTCTACGACCCTCGCAGCGAGGCCCTGCTGCGCGAGCCGATGCGCCAGCGCCACAACCTGCAGTTCCTGTTCACCCACTGCGACCTGCGCGGGCTGATGATGGGCCAGAGCTGGGCCGACAAGCCGCTAGTAGACAGCCTCGAGGTGCTGCAGGGCACCAAGAACCGCGTCACCGGCACCCAGCTTGGCCGCATCGCCATGGAACAGCTTGGCCTCAACCCGGTCCCGGTGGCCTGGGAAGAGACCCTGGACGGCCTGCGTCAGGGCCTGCTGGACGGCGCCGAGACCTGGATGAGCGCGGTGGCTTACGCCGGCATGGCGCCGGTGGTGTCCCAGGCGGTCGACCTGCGCTTCTTCGCCGGTACCGAGCACACCGCCATGAACCTGTCGAAGTTCGAGGCGCTGGATGCCGAGCTGCAGGATCAGGTGATGGAGTCGGCCTACGCCGCCCAGATCTTCACCCAGGGCATGAACGAGGCCGGCCGCTACCAGATCGTCGGAGCCACCGAACACCCCGCCGCCGGCACCGTGTTCGCCGAGAACAACGTGCGGGTGGCCCCGCTATCCGACGAGATCCGTGCCCAGGCCGAGCAGCTGTGCGCCCCCGAGTTCAACCCAGAGCCCTGGGAGCAGTGGCGCGAGCGGCTCAATGCCTGGGCCGGCGACGTCGACATCTACAAGGAAATCCACACCATCGCCCGGGAGATCCCGCGTGAGATGGCGGCGGTCAACGTGGCGCCGAAGCGCTGGTGGAGGGCGTAATGACCGATCACAAGGCCACCGCGGCCCAGGCGACGTCGAACGACGTCGCCGATCGGCCGACTCCCGCCTGGCTCTCGCCACTCAAGTGGCTCGACGCCAATCTTGAGAAGGTGATCATCCTGGTCTCCTACAGCGGCATGGCGGGCATCATCTTCGTCGAGGTCATCCGCCGCTTCTTCTTCAGCCTGCAGGCGCCCTGGAGCACCAGCATTCCGGTGCTGCTGTTCCTGTGGCTGACCTGGTTCGGCGCCTCGCTCAACGTCAAGCAGCGTACCCACCTGTCGCTCAACGAGATTCGCATGCGCCTGCCCTACGCCGGTCAGTTCGCCTGCCAGGTACTCGACGCCGTGCTGTGGATCGGCTTCGGCGCCCTGGTCATCCACTTCACCATCGCCCAGGTGGAACTGGCGCACATGAACTTCGCCATCGTGCCGGGCACCGACAACGTGATGCAGTGGTGGTTCTACCTGGCCACGCCGCTGGCCTGGGCGCTGATCATCTTCCGGGTACTGCAGAACCTGGCCAGCGACATCGCACGCTTCCGGCGCCGCGAGCCGTTCAACCTGCAACCGTCCATCATGGACTAGGAGAGACGTCATGACCGACGGCATGCTTATCGGCCTGGTCACCGCGGGCTGCACCACCATCTTTCTGCTGGGGGTACCGATCTTCCTGGTGATCGGCCTGTGGGTGGTCGGCACCAGCCTGATCATCGACTTCACCCTGGCCAATATCGGGGTCACCCTGTTCCAGGGCCTGAGCTTCTTCGGCCTGCTGGCCCTGCCGCTGTTCATCCTGACCGGCGACTTGATCAACGCCGCCGGCATCGCCAAGCGACTGTCCGACTTCGCCTACTCGGTGCTGGGCTGGCTGCGTGGCGGCATGGGCATGGCCACCCTCGGCGCCTGCGGCCTGTTCGCGGCGATCTCCGGATCCAACGCCGGCACCACCGCCACCATCGGCTCGATCATGCAGCCGGAGATGGTCAAGAACGGCTACGACGAGCGCTTTTCCGCCGCCACCGCCGCCTCCGGCGGTACCGTCGGCATCATCATCCCGCCGTCGATCATCTTTATCGTCTACGGCTTCATGATGAACCTGTCGATCAGCGACCTGTTCATCGCCGGCATGATCCCCGGGGCGATGATGGTGTTCGGCATGATGGCGGCCTGTCACCTGGTGGCGCGACGTCACGGCTGGGGCACCCTGATTCCGTTCAAGGCCGGTGAAAGCGCGCGCTTCGCCAGGCGCGCCTATCTCGGCTTCGCCACCATCGGGGTGGTGATCTACGGCATCTATTCGGGCAAGTTCTCGCCCACCGAGGCCGCCGCCATCACCGTGGGCTTCACCCTGATTGCGGGGCTACTGATCACCCGCGAGATTCGCTTCACCGCGCTGCCCTCGATCATGCTGCGCTCGGGCCAGATCGCCGGCATGCTGGCGCCGTTGATCGCGATCTCGGTGGTGATGCAGCAACTGCTGTCGGTGCTCGGCGCGGGCCAGGCGCTGCAGGACCTGCTCAGCGGTCTGGGCAACTACTACGTGATCCTGGGGGCCTGCATGCTGATGATCCTGCTGGCCGGGATGATCCTCGAGAGCCTGCCGGTGACCATCATCCTGGCACCGATCCTTGCGCCCATCGCCCAGAACGCCGGGGTCGACCCGATCCACTTCGCGGTGATCTTCCTGGTCGGCGCCGCCATCGGCTTCGTCACCCCGCCCTTCGGCCTCAACCTCTACGTGGCCTCGAGCATCACCGGGATCCCCTACCTGCGCCTGGTGAAGTTCGTCATCCCCTACTTCATCGCGCTGATCAGTTGCTGGATCGCCATCTCGATGTGGCCGGCGCTGTCACTGATGCTGGTGAACCTGTAACACCGGCAGGCAAGCAGGAGCACGCGGCAAGCCTCACCGGGCTTGCCGCGTTATCATGAGTGCCTGCCACCATTTTCCGTCGTCAAGGATCGCGTATGTCTACAGCAAGCACTCGGACCACGACCAATTCGACGCTGCAACGAGGCTTGGTACTGCTGGAAACCATCGCCACCTCGATCCACGGCGTCAGCGCCTCGGACCTGGAGCGTCAGCTCGACATTCCCAAGCCCACCCTGCATCGCCTGCTCAAGCAACTCGAGGAGCAGGATCTGATCGTGCGCGACGTGGAAGGACGGCATCTACTTCCCGGCGAACGACTGCACCGCATGGCCATGGGCGTGCTCGCCAACGAGAGCCTCAAGGCGCCGCGCCGTATGCTGCTCAAGCGCCTGGCCGAAGAGGTCAACGAAACCTGCAACCTGACCCTGCTGGAAGGTCACGAGGTGCTCTACTACGAACGGGTGGAGACCAACTGGCCGGTACGCATACAGCTGCCGCCGGGCTCGCGTCTTCCGCTGCACTGCACCGCCAGCGGCAAGATGTTTCTGGCGCTGATGGGGCCGGCCCAACGCCGCCAGCTGCTCAAGCACCTGCCGCTGGAGGCCTATACCCCCTACACCGCCACCGAGGCAGATGACCTGGAGCGACGCCTGGCGGACATCGCCGAAAAGGAGCTGAGCACCGACGACGAGGAGTTCATCCAGGGCATGGTGGCCATCGCCGTGCCGGTGTACGACCAGACCGGGCGCATCCAGGCGACGCTGGCGATCCACGCGCCCCGGCTGCGCCACAGCATCGACTCGCTGATGGAGTGGGCACCCTTGATGCGGCGTATCGCAGGGCAGCTGCAGGATACCTTCGACCACTGAGCATACGAACGCATGAACGCACGAACGCACGAACGCATTGCCAAGGTACGCTGACTGACCGATCGGGTCAGGACACGCTCGGCCAGCCAGACTGACGTTCTTCGTGGCTACATCGGTGGCACCACCACCACCGGCACACTGGCACGCTTGATCACGCCCTTGGTCACCCGGCCTGCATAGGACGAGGCGAAGCCGCGCTTGTTGGTGGCTACAATGATCATGCCGCAGTCATGGCGCACCGCATAGCGGGTGATCTCCGACGCCGGGTAACCCTCCAGCACCGACTTGGCGGTAACGATCTCACGCCCAGGAAGGCAACTTTCGTTTTCTTTCCAGAACGATTCAACAAATTCGTCGAGACGTTCACGCGCCAGACGCAGGCGCTGCTCCATCAGGTCATCCAGGGTGGCACGTTCACCGATGTTGGCCTTGAGGGTATGCATGACGTCGTCGGACAGCGACTTGACCGCGTGCAGCACGTGAACCTCGGCCCCGGTGGCCTGGGCCAGCGTCAGGGTGTGGGCAAGCACCTGGCGGCAATCGTCCTTCAGCCCCAGGCAACAGAGAAGACGCGAGATCGAAACAGGCATGGCGTGACTCCTTGGCGAGAGGCCGGGTCGCCGCGACATGCGGAGACACCCGGCCTTTTTTTCGGTGCGCTGATGGTGCGCAATCAATACCCCAGCATACGGGGTAGCCACAGCGATATTTCCGGAAAGTATGCAATAACGAACAGCGCGAACACCGAGCTTGCGGCAAACGGCAGCGCCTTGACCGATATCTCCTCGATGGAGGCGCCGCCGATGCCCGAGGCCACGAACAGGTTCTCCCCCAGGGGCGGCGTCTGGAAACCGATGGCCAGGGCACAGACGACGACGATACCGACGTGCACCGGGTCCATGCCCAGCATGTACATGATCGGCAGCAATACCGGCGTCAGGATCATGATAGCCGCCAGGGTTTCCATGAACATGCCGACAAAAAGCAGAAATGCGATAACCATGGCCCAGATCAAGTACAGGTTATCGGTCAGTCCCAGCATGCCCTCGGCGATCACCGCCGGCACCCGCTGTTCGACCAGCAAGCGGCCGAATACCGTGGCGGTGAACAGGATCAACAGCACCCGTCCGGTGATCCAGGTGGTGGTCTCCAGAGTCTTGAGCGTAGGCTTCCACTTGAGCTCGCGGTGCAGGAAGATGCCGACGATCAGGGTGTAGGCGATGGCCACGATGGCCGACTCGGTGGGCGTGAACAGACCGCTGTAGATACCGCCGAGGATGATCAGCGGCGCCAGGATCGACCACACGCCACGCTTCAGACTCCTGGCGATGGTGTCCCAGGACCAGCTGTCGCTCAGCCCGCTGTAGCCGCGCCGGCGCGAGATGATGTAGTTGACGGTCAACAGGCAGCCAGCGATCACCATGCCGGGCAGGATGCCGGCGATGAACAGCTTCGGAATCGACAGCGTCTGGAAGGCGCCGTGAGCGGCCACGGCCTCCGCCGGTGGCTGCAGCCCCATCCCCGAGATACCAAAGATGACCATGGGAATGGACGGCGGTATCACCACGCCGAGGCCACCGGAGGACGCCGTGATGGCAGAGCCATAGCCGCGATCATAGCCGCGGTTGGCCATGGCCGGGATCATCAGCATGCCCACCGCCGCGGTGGTGGCGGGCCCTGAGCCTGAAATCGCGCCGAAGAACATGCAGGCGAACACCGTGGCGGCGGCGAGACCGCCGGTCACCGGCCCGGCGAAGGCCTCGGCGATATCCACCAGGCGTCGCGAGATGCCGGCGGCTTCCATCAAGGCCCCGGCGAGGATAAAGGCCGGCAGCGCCATCAGCGGAAAGGACCCCACCGAGGTGAAGGCGATCTGCACGAAGGCCATGGGGTTCTCCCCCAGCGACAGATAGGTGGCAAGCGCGGCCACCCCCAGCGACACCGTGATCGGCGCGCCCAGCACCAGCAGCAGAAAGAATACGCCGAACAGCACGTAGATGATGGTCGTCTCCATGGGTCAGTCTCCCTTCTCGTTGGATGACGACAGCGTCGAGGACTTGGGCTCGGCGATGGCCTCGGCCTCGGGATCGACGGGCTCGCGATGCTTGACGAAGCGCAGGTAGTTGTTCTGCAGGATGCGCAGGGTCATCAGCACAAAGGCCAGCGGCAGGATCAGGTAGAACACCTTCATCGGGATGCCCAGGGTCTGGGACTTCCAGAAGGTATTCATCTTGTTGAACACGAAGTCGTAACTGAGCCAGATGAAGACCAGGTTGAAGCCGATCCAGATCAGGTCGGTCAGCGCACCGCAGGCCAGCTCCACCCAGCGCGGGAAGAAACGGAACTGGAAGGTGACACGGTTATGGGCCGACTTCTTGGCGGCGTAGACCGCCCCCAGGTAGGCGAACCAGACGAAGGCGTAGGTAGCCAGCTCATCGGCCCAGGGCAGCGAATAGCTGAACAGGTTGCGCAGCATGATCTGGGCAAACAGCAGCGCCACGAAGGTCACCAGCAACAGCTGGCACAGCCAGTTCTCGAGGTTGTCCACGAGCTTCCATAGACGATTCATCACGACGACCTCTGAGCAGGCACCACCTGGCGTCCAATGGCAGACGTCCGGCGGTGCCATGATTCTTGGCGCCTGGAGTCAGGCGCCGGGAGGGTTCAAGACGATAGCGATGTCGTGACAGATCAGGGAGCTGGCTCACGTCCCAGCGCGGCGAGCGCCTCGTCGAGCTTGGCCTTGCCGCCGATGCTGTCGTAGAAGTCGGGCCAGATGGCGGTGGCCTGTTCGATCCACGCCTGCTCGCCGTCGGCGGGCTCGGTGATCTCCATGCCGTGCTCTTCCACCAGCCGGGTCTTGATCGCGTCTTCCTGGGCCAGTAGATACTCGTAGCTGTGATCGGTGGCCTCCTGAGCGGCCTCCAGTACCCACTGCTGCTGCTCCTCGGACAGGCTCTGGAACATGCCTTCACCCATGATCAACGGCTCCATGGAGAACACATAACAGCTGTCGGTGACGTGATCCTGGACCTCGTAGAACTTCATCGCGTCGATGGTGATGTAGGGGTTGTCCTGGCCGTCGACGACGCCCTGCTGCAGGGCGGTAAAGGTCTCCGACCAGGCCAGCGGGTTGGGGTTGACGCCCCAGGACTGGTAAGCGGAGATCATGATCTCGTTCTTGGGCACCCGGATGACCAGGCCATCCAGATCCTCGGGGCTCGCCACCGGCCTCGCCGAGTTGGTCAGACGGCGACAGCCGGAGTAGGCCCAGCCCAGTATCCGCACGCCGGCGTCACGGATGGTGTTGTCGACCATCTCCTGGCCGATCTCGCCCTGGGTCAGGGTGCGGGCGTCCTCGGGACTCTGAATCACGTAGGGCAGCGTCATCACCCCGACCGTGGGCGAGAACGGCGTGATGTTGTTGATCGCCAGTACCGACAGGTCGAGCAGGCCCATGCTGGCGTTGTTGACGGTGTCCTGCTCACTGCCCAGCTGGCCGTTGGGAAACAGGTCCACGCTGACGTCGCCGCCGGACTTTTCCTCGATCAACTTGGCGAAGGTCTGTCCCATCTCGTGCTGGGTGCCACCGGCGGCGTCGCCCAGCGCCATCTTCCAGGTTGCCGCCTGGGCCGAGCCAGCGGCGCCCAGCAGCGCCAGAGCGACCGCCGCCACCAGCGGGCGTGGGCCGAAGCGCCGGGCCGAGGCGGCAGCGCCGAGAGCCGCAGGAGTCATGTTGCGCGGGGGCATGGTACGGAGAAAAGGGGACTTGGTGTGCATGCGGAACTCCCATCATTGTTGTGCCGCTTTAAGCGGAATCTTGTTGCGGGTGTCACATCTTGATCGTCATTGGCTGGCGAGCGCCGTCAGGTCCGACCCGCCATGTGACTCACTCTCCCCCGTCGAGCATCGACGCCATAGGACCAGTGGCCCCACATCGATTGGGCCAGGCACCCGCGAGCCCTCGACAAGACGTCGACGCTGTAAGATCGTAGGCGGGCGTGGCCGCCAGGCCTGGGCCACGCCGGAACTCGTCCAACAACCAACATCCGGGAACCCGTCGTCGGTATGAGCGCCCCCCTGTTTCGACTCGACGCAAAGCGTCAGGAAAGCCTTCAGTGCCAGCTTCGCGAGCAGATCGCCCACGCCATCCTCGAGGGGCACCTGCCCACCGGTGAGGCGCTGCCTTCGAGCCGCAAGCTCGCCAAGGAGCTGGGTGTGGCCCGCAACACGGTGATGATCGCCTACGAGCAACTGCTGGACGACGGCTACCTGGTCGCCCGGGAGCGCAGCGGCTACTTCGTCAATCCGGATATCCTCGCCGGACGCGTCACGCCCCCGGCCGACATCGCCCTCCCAGCCGCCAGCGCCACCTCCCACTCCGGCACAGCGACGCCCTGGGACGAGCTGTTGACGATGCGACCCTCGCGCCAGCCGACCATCGTCAAGCCGGCCAACTGGCTCGACTATGACTACCCCTTCCTCTACGGCCAGATCGATCCCAACCTGTTTCCCACCCAGCACTGGCGGGAGTGCAGCCGCGACTCGGTCAGCGTGCCGGCCATCCGCCGCTGGTCGGCAGATCACCTGAGCGAAGACGACCCGCTGCTGATCGAACAGATCCACCAGCGACTGCTGCCCCGCCGTGGCGTCTGGGCCCGACCGGAGGAGATCCTGATAACCGTGGGCGCCCAGCAGGCGCTATGGATCACCGCCATGCTGATCCTGGGGTCGGGGCGACGCTTCGCCATGGAGAACCCTGGCTACGTCGACATGGTCAATATCGCCCGCACTTTCACCGACGATATCGTCGCGGTGGACGTGGACGACCAGGGCCTGGTGATCGACCAGCGCCTGGCCGATTGCCACCTGGCCTACGTCACCCCGAGCCACCAGTCGCCCACCGGCGTGACCCTGCCGATGCAGCGCCGCCGCGACCTGCTCGACAGCGCCAGCGCCAACAACTATCTGGTCATCGAGGACGACTACGAGAGCGAGACCAACTTCGTCGACAACCCGACGCCGGCACTCAAGAGCCTCGATAGCGATGGCCGGGTGATCTACGTGGGCAGCCTGTCCAAGACCCTGGCGCCGGGCCTTCGGCTCGGCTACATGGTGGCGCCCCCCGCCTTTATCGCCGAGGCGCGCGCCCTGCGCCGGCTGATGCTGCGCCACCCCGCCACCAACAACCAGCGCAGCGTGGCGCTGTTTCTCGACCGTGGCTACCACGACGCCCTGCTGCGCCAGATTCGCCAGACCTACCAGCGCCGCTGGCTGTTGATGCGTGACGCCCTCGCATCCCACCTGCCCGAGCTGCGTATCCGCTCCACCTTCGGCGGCTCCTGCTTCTGGCTGGAGGCCCCCGCCGACACCGACGTGGCACTGCTGAAACGGCTGGCCGAGGAGCACAGCATCCTGATCGAGAACGGCGAGGTGCACTTCCTGACCCCGGCGCATCGCCCCACCCTGAGGCTCGGCTTCTCGGCCATCGACGAGACCCGCATCGAGCGCGGCATCGAACGCCTGGCGGCCCTGCTGCCCCAGGCACGTCGCACCAGCTGAATCCGGGAGGCACTGGGCTAGCGCCCGATCGGTGCCATCGGCGCCGTATCAGTCTCGCTGTCGAGCTGCGCAAGCTCCTCCATCAACCGAGTAAAGCGTTCGCCCCGGCGACCGATGCACACCAGCACGGCGCCGGTGGCGGGCGGCCCGTGGCTCTGCCAGGCGAGGCGCTGCCCGCTCAACTGCAGACTTCGCCATTCTTCCCCGTCCGCCAGCCGACAGCGGACAAAACCCTTGGCGCGAAACAGGCAGTCGCGGTAGCGCTCGAGCAGCACTTGCAGCTCCTCGGCCACCAGGGAGTGGCGAAGGTGCAGGGTGGCATCGGTCAGCCCCGAGTGTCGGGCACGCTCGGCGAACGGCTCCGCCGATGGCCCGGCGCCATTCGCTTGCCAAAAGGCCGGGCCAGAGGACGTCGTCCTGGACGACGCGGGAGCCACCTGGACCGGCTCTGTCACCACCGCCGCACCTGGGGCGAGCTGTCCCAGCCATCCGAGCAGCTGGTCGCGCGCGCTGTCCTCTTGAGGCAGACGATTGACCAGCAGACGATGGGCGGCGTGCACCTGGGCGCGCCATAGCTCCCCCACCTGGGCGTCCAGCGCCAGACGGCCAGCCTGGCTCGCATCCACCAGTACCACGATGTCGGCAAGCTCAAGCCCCGGCGCCAGCCTGGCGATATCGGCGATCCGCTGAGGATTGGCCACGCCGCTGGCCTCGATCAGAATTTCCGTTGGCCTGGCCTTGAGTCGCAGCGCCTGGGACAGCTGCTCGGCCAGGGTGCCCCCCAGGGTGCAGCAGACGCAGCCGTTGGACAGCGACAGCACGCGATCGTCGCGGTAGTCGATCGCCGCCACATCGACGTTCACCTCGCCGACGTCGTTGACCAGAATCAGAGCATCCTCGATATCCCCCGACGCCAGCCGACGGTTGAGATAGCTGGTCTTGCCCGCCCCCAGGAAACCTGCGATCACCGTCACCGGCACCCGATCATCACACCTCATGCACCTGTCCTCCCGACACCGTGGCGTGTACCCGGATGTGTCGCAAATCCTGTGCTGAAACTTGCAATGGGTCGTCATCCAGTACCGCCATATCGGCAAACTTGCCGACGTCCAGGCTACCCACACGGTCGTCCATACCCAGCGTGATGGCAGCGCCCAGGGTGATCATTTCCAGTGCATCTTCCACGCTCACCGCCTCGTGGTGGCCCAGCGTCTGACCACTGGCGCTCTGGCGATTGACCGCACACCAGGCGGTGAACAGCGGCCCCAGCGGGGTCACCGGCGCATCGCTGTGGATAGCGGTGACGATGCCCAGTCGGCGGGCCGAGGCCAGCGGCTCCAGGCGCTGGCAGCGCGTCGGTCCCAGGGTGCGTTCCAGGTGCACATCGCCCCAGTAGTAGAGATGATTGGCGAACATGTTCAGGCACAGTCCAAGACGGGCGGCGCGATGTAGCTGAGCATGGTCGATGATCTGGCAGTGCTGCAGGGTATGGCGGTGATCGAAGCGCGGCCACAGGGTCAGCGCCTCCTCCAGGGCGTCCAGCATCAACTCCACGGCCTCGTCACCGTTGGTGTGAATGTGCAGTTGAAGCCCCGCCTGGTGGTAGGCGTGTACCAGCGCCACCAGTCCCTCTGGCTCGGCGTTCCACAGCCCGTTGGGATGACCGTCATGGTAGTGGGGCCACTTCAGCCGCGCGGTGTAGCCCTGGATCGAGCCGTCGGTCATCAGCTTGGCCGGGCCAAACACCAGCCGCTCATGGCTGTGGCCCATCGCCGCCTGGAGCCGCGCGATGCCCTCCTCGGCCGACCACGCCAGCACCCCCATGGCCGGCACCAGCCGCACCGGAAAATCGGCCTCCCGGGTCACCTCGACCATCGAGGCGATGGCGTCATCGCTCAAGGGGTTGTACAGATCGGTGATGGTGGTGACGCCCTTGGCCGCCGCGATGGCGCCGTAGCGCCTGAGCACCTCGGGTGACGCCACCGCCTCGAACAGATTCCTGCCAAGGGCATCGAACACCACGAACATGGCGGCCATTTCCTGGAGCTCGCCATTGGGCTGGCCGTCCTCGTCGAGCATGATGCCCTCGACCCGCGGCCCCTCGCTGATGCCGGACAGTGCCAGCATGGCCGAATTGACGGTCATCACGTGCAGGCTTGCGTGCAGCACCACCAGTGGTCGATCTCCCACCGCCTCGTCGAGCTGGTGGCGACTCAGGCGCTGGCCGGGAAAGTAGACCGGATCAAAGCCCCAGGCGACCAGCGGCTCGCCTGGCGGCAGGCTATCTGCATGCTGGCGCAGCCGGGCCTGCATCTCGGCGACGCTCTTCAGCCCCGGCCACTCCTTGCCCTCGGCATCGACCCGGCTGAAATACCCGAGATAGAGGTAGTCCCACATGGCGCCTTCCAGAGCGTGGCTGTGGCCTTCGACGAAACCCGGCAGGATCACCTTGTCGGCAAAGCGATCATCGATGCGGGCGTCGGGCGGCATCGCTTGCGCATCCCCCACCGCCAGGATGCGATCTCCCTGCACCGCGACATGGGTCGCCTCGGGCTGGGACGGATTCATGGTCAGGATGCGTCGAGCGGGATAGACGGTGATGCTCATCAGGAGGCAGCTCCCTTGCTGATGGTGGGCGAAGACGCGGAGGCTGAGTCTGACTGGGCGGCGGCATGGCCTTGGGTGGGAACCCCCTCGGCCCAGCCCGACGAGGGCGATGAGGCTCTGCCGTGCCGCCCCCACATCAGCATCAGCGGGATGCAGGCGATCAGGGCGATGGCGGTGCCGCCGAATACCAGCAGATAGATCGCCGGCGTCAGCGACGGCACGATGGGGGCGAAGATCATCAGGATGTGCAGGTTGACCACCACGATGGCCAGATTGAAGAAGGCAAGCTCCTTGGGCACCGAGGTGGAAAAGTCGGCGTCCATCATGCGCAGCAGCAAGAGCCCGGTACCGGTGGAGCCGCAGCAGCAGCCAAAGGAGGTCACGGTACGCTCTGGTCCCAGATTGCCGCTCAACCGCCCGATCAACAGACAGCCCACCAGGGTGGCGATCGTCACCGTCACGGTCACCAGCAGGATCGGCGCCAGCAGCGCGTAGAGCACCGCGAACTGGATGCTCATGAGGGTCCCCACCACCATGAAGTCCACCGCGCTGCCGGTGATCCGCTTGAGCGTCTCGTCATCGACACGGTGGGAAAGCCCGAGCCGATCGATCACCATGCGCATCAGCACGCAGACACCCAGCCCGTGCAGAAAGAACAGGTTGTGGCTGAACAGCACCCCGACGTTGATGCCGAACGGCGAGGCATTGCCGATGATGCCCTGCACGAAGGTCAGCCACAGGTGGGTGATCACGTAGGCGATGGCAAGCAGGCCCAGATGGTAGGCCAGCGAATCCAGATTGCCCGGGTGCGACACCATGCGCCCCATCCCGGGAGCCTGCTGGTTGCCCTCGTCGTCGCCCGCCCGGGTAAAGAAGCCCAGGCGAAAGTTGTCATCCAGGCGCGAGGCACGATTGGCGTTCACCCCCTTGGTCAGGTAGCGCCGGGCCAGCGGCACGCCCAGGGCAAACGCCATCAAGAATCCCAGAGAGGCATAGATCAGCCCCACCTGGGCGGCATTGGCGATGCCGTACTCGGTCTCCCAGATGGTGCCGTAGGTCAGCGCCTGGCCCGGCCCCTGGGTAAAGCCGTGGGTCACGATGGCTCCCAGAAATCCGCTGACGTCGCTGCCGGTCACGGCGTCGTAGCCGGTCACCACCAGAAAGCCGATGGCACCTTGCATGCCCAGGCTGATGCTCCAGGCAAGCGTCAGCCAGAGCCCGCCGCGCACGATACTGCCGCCACCACCGGGCGCGTCCTGGCGACCACCCCCGGTAAGGCACAGCGACATGAAGCTCAGGGTGAAGAAATGAAAGGTCAAAGCGGTGAAGTCGGCGGGTGAATAGCCCGGCAGCAGATCCAGCGAAAGCGCCAGAAAACCGATCAGGCCACCGACGATGCTGGCCGGCACCAGCGAGGCCCGAAGCCAGCTCAGCCGGCTTCGCAGCTGGCTGCCGACCCACAGCATGAGGGCAAGCAGCGCGAAGGCGATCACCCCGTGAAAGGAGTCTTGCATGATGGAGTCACCTCGACGTTGTCGTTGTTGGAAGTGAAGCGAACACTTCCAGCCTAGGCACGCCATCGTTGCGCGTATAATATCATTTAACGTTCACTTGATACCCGTGAGGCATCAATGCGCATTGAGCTTCGCCACCTTTACGCCTTTGTCGCCGTGGCCGACAGCCTGCACTTTCGCCGCGCCGCCGAGCGTCTCAACGTCGCCCAGCCGGCGCTGAGCCGGACTATCGTTCAGCTCGAGGACGCCATCGGTGAAGCGCTGTTCGTGCGCAACAATCGCCAGGTCCGCCTCACCGATCCGGGACGCATCATGCTCGAGGAGAGCCGCCAGATACTGCGACAGATCGATGATGCGGTGCTCAAGACCCAGCGAGCGGGCCGTGGAGAACTGGGCCGGCTTGCCATCGGCTACACCGACTTCGCCATCACCGGTGAGTTGCCGGCACTATTGGACGACTTTCGCCGCCAGAATCCGGACATCCACTTCGACCTGAGCTTCGGCTCCACCGCCCAGCAGCTCGACGAATTGACCGAGGGACGCCTGGACTTCGGCTTCGTTACCGGCCCGGTGCTGACCCCGGGGCTGCGTTCCCGTCCCATCCAGCGAGATCACTTTATCGCCGCGGTCGGTGACAACCACCCGTTGGCCGGGCGCAAGAGCATCCGGCTGGAGGAGTTGGCCCGGGAGCCGTTCATTCTTGGCGCCCGCAGCATGTGGCTGCACTTTCGCCAGATGCTCGAGCAGATCTGTCGGCAGGCGGGCTTCGAACCCCATGTCGCCCAGGAGACCTTCAACAGCGAGACCATGTTTGCCTTTGTCGCCTGCGACTTCGGCGTCACCGTGCACCTAGAGTGCGCCACCAACTATGTGCGCAAGGGCGTCACCCTGCTGCCGCTGGAGGGGGTAAAGGAGTGCCTGGTCACCGAGGTGGCCTGGCGGGAAGACGGCGTGACAGCGGTTCAGCAGGCCTTTCTCGACCGCCTCGACAAGATGTTGCCACCGGAGGAAGTGAAGTAGCCGCAGCACCCGCCGCAGCACCACAGACATTGAAAAGCCGCGACCCCAAGGTCGCGGCATCGTCGTGAGGGTTACCCATATCCAGAACGGGACCGATCAGGTTCAGAGCACCTCGTCCTTGAAGTAGTAGTAGCGATAGAGGAAGCGCTGGCCGAATCGGCGGAAGGGGGCGAAGGCCTCCGACTCGATACGTTCGCGCAGGTTGGGAAAGGGCAGCTTCGAGGTGAAGATCGGCAGATCCAGCGACCTGCCCTCCCCGGCGATCCACTGGGCCAGGCGCTTGCCGGCCTGGGCCGAGTACATCACCCCGTTGCCGCCATAGCCCAGGGCGTAGAAGACGCTCTCCTTCGGGTCCGGCTGATGGATGCGCGGCATCATGTCGTGGCTGACGTCGACCCAGCCCCACCAGGAGTAGTCGATCTCGATGCCGGCGAGCGCCGGGAACTTGCGCTCCAGATCGCCCCTGAGTACCGCCGCGTAGCGCTCCCTGGGGGCATCGCGGCCGCTGATGGCGCTGCGACTGCCGATCTGCACGCGGTTGTCCGGCAGCAGCCGATAGTAGTGGCGCAGGATTCGGGTGTCGGTCAGCACCTGTCGGGTGCGGAAACCGGTGGCCTCGATCTCGGCCTCGGTCAGCGGCCGAGTGACCATGGAGTTCGACAGAATCGGCAGCAACCGGTTCTTGAGGTGGGGGCTCAGCTGGCCGGTGACGTAGCCGCCGGTGGCCATGCCCACCGCCCGCGCCTTGACCACGCCGCCTGGCGTGCGCAGATGGTGCACGTCGCCATGGGTCTCCCAGCCCAGCACCGGGCTCGCCGGGTGGATCTTCACCCCCAGGGCGCGCGCCTTGCGATGGTAGCCGAAGGCCAGCTTGGCGGCGTGGATACCGATGCCCTCGGGCTCGTGCATGGCGCCGGCCGCCTCGCTGTCACCCACCCACTCGCGCTTGACGGTGTCGCCGTCGATGATGCGAGCGTCGTAGTCGAAGGTCTCGCGCAGAAGCCGCGCCTCCTTCTCCAGGCTCGGCATCACCCTATCCTTGTGGGCGATATACAGGTGCCCGCCGGGCTGCGGGTCGCAGTCGATATCGGCGATCAGCGACTTGAAGGTCTGCATGCCCTCGACACACTCGCGGTGCAACTTGAGCGCGGTATCGAGGCCATAGCGCTGGATCCACTGAGACCGCTTGAGCCGCCCCGAGGCGCACTGGGCCTGGCCGCCATTGCGGGTGCTGCATCCCCAGCTGACACGGTTGGCCTCGAGCACCGTGGCCTTGATGCCGTAGCGCTCGGCCAGAAAGATCGCCGCCGTAAGGCCGGTGAACCCGGAGCCGATGATCACCACGTCGGCGTCGGTGTCCGCCACGATCGGGCCATCGTCGGCCGGGGGCTCGCCGGCGGTGGCGATCCAGTAGGTCGGCGCATAGTCACAGCCGGTACCGACCTGCCTGGCGGTCAACGGATCATAGGCGGGATCATAGGGGGCCTGGGCCGGAGTGGCCCGGGCGGCATCGTCCGACGAAGCGGCCAGCGGGGTCTGTAGATCCAGCATGTCGAAGCTCCCGAGTCAGGTATCCGAGGTCGCTCAGCCGTTATTGACCGGCGTGGCGGGGCGCTGCTTGCGGTAGGCGTTCTTCACCGCGATCTTGCCGTCACGGAAGGTGAAGGCGTCGATCATCCGCGCCTCGGAGCGCATGCCATCGGCGGTGGTGCCGCTATAGGTGCTTTCGCTGTAGCCGCGATCTCCCACGACCTGATGCACGCCGTCGAGCCATTGGGCGTCCGGCGCGTTTTCCCAGGCGGCACGCAGCCCGGCGCGAACCTCCTGCTGACCACGAAAGGTCTTGCCGAGCAGGTCGGGACCTGCGACTGCATGAAATTCGCAGTCGTCGGTCATCATCGACATCACCGCATCGATATCGTGACGGTTGAGGGCGTCGGCGAAGTCGGCGAGAAACTGGGCGTCGGGCTGGCTCATGGTGAGACTCCTTGTTATTGGCAGCGCGGGTGGGTGTCGCTCACGCTGTGTCAGCAAAGTGGTGGCGAGGCGCAGCGCGCCTCGACTCACCTTGAGCCTATAGGGGCCGGTCGTCTGCCACTTAGCACCAGTTGCCCGCCGTCGATTGGGCCAGCCCCGACACGGACATCGAGCCAGGGGTAGAGACAGGGCCCGCCGGCTCTTCGCGCTGGATGCGATAGGGGGCCGGATCCACGCAAGGGGTACGCCCCAGCATCAGCTCGACGCCCAGCCGCGCCGCCGCCGGCGCCAGCACCAGGCCGTTGCGAAAGTGCCCGGCATTGACGTGGAGGCCACGACATCCTGGCACCTCACCGATAAAGGGTATCCCCCCGGGGGAGCCGGGACGCAGGCCCGCCCAGTGGTGCTCGATCGACGCCCGGGCGAGCGCCGGCAGCAGGCGCACGGCACTGCGATACAGCGACACCCGGGCCTCGCTGGTGGTGCGCTTGTCGAAGCCTTGATGCTCAAGGGTGGACCCCACCAGGATGCGGCCATCACGCCGTGGAATCAGGTAGCGCCCATCGCCCAGCACCACCCGCGACAGCGGCCGCGGCGTGCCGGGAGCCGGTCGCAGCACCATCATCTGGCCCTTGACCGGTGCCACCGCCATGCCGACCCCGAGGTGCTTGAGCAGGGCACCGCTCCAGGCGCCGCCGCATACCAGCACCCTGGACGCGGTGAGCACGCCGGTGGCGGTGTCGACGCCCTGGATCTGCCCGGCCACGACCTTGAAGCCGGTCACCTCACAGCCCTCGCGCAGCTCGACCCCCGGATGCCGCTCGAGCCGCGCACGCAGGGCACGGCCCAGGCGCGGATTGCGCAGACTACCCAGGGTCGGCATCCACAGTCCGCCCTGGCCCTGGCGGACCCATTGGGTGTCGGCCAACGCCGGCTCCATCCGGCGGATGGCATCGGCGTCGATGTCCTCGAGCGGCTTGGCCTGACACCTGGCCCAGCGACGCGCCGCGTCGGCATCTTCCACCGCCAGGTACAGAAGCCCGTGTCGGCTGAACTGAGGGTCGACGCCGGTGGTCTCCCTGAGTTCATCGCAGAGCCCCGGATAGACCTCTTCCGATAGTGCCGACAACGCCGACACCGGGGCGCTGTAGCGCCAGGGGTAGAGTGGCGAGACGATACCGCCACCGGCCCAGGAGGCTTCCCGGGCACAGCGCCCGCGCTCCACCAGGGTCACCGAAAGCCCCGCCTCGGCCAACTGCCAGGCGCTCATCAGGCCGATGACCCCGCCGCCTATCACCACTACATCGCTCATGCTCGCCTCCTCGCTCGTCTGCCCATGTCAATTCAGCGCCGCTATCGCGACCGCTGCCACCACCGTTATCACCGCTGTTATCACCGCCAAAGGCCAATCGTCGCAGCGACACAACATCCACAAAATCTCATTTTTCGATACAATTTGCGTGATTTTTTAAAACAGGTCTATAGTGACGTCACACCTTTCCACCGCGTTTCAGGATTGACGACCATGGCCGACGCCTCACCCCTGCTCGACGACGCCCTCCCCGCCCAGCGTTGGCACAGCGCCCGGGAAATCTTCGGCATCGAATCCGACCTCCAAGTCCCGGTGTTCGAGACGCGCGACGACCATGTGCCGGCCATCGATGACGCCTATCGCTTCAATCCCGACGTGACCCTGGCGATCCTGGCCGGCTTCACCCGCAACCGCCGGGTGATGGTTCAGGGCCTGCACGGCACCGGCAAGTCGACCCATATCGAGCAGGTGGCCGCCCGCCTCAACTGGCCCTGCGTCAGGGTCAACCTGGACGGCCATATCAGCCGCCTCGACCTGGTCGGCAAGGACGCCATCGTCATTCGCGACGGGGTCCAGGTCACCGAGTTTCAGGAAGGCATCGTGCCCTGGTCGCTGCAGCGCCCGGTGGCGCTGATCTTCGACGAGTACGACGCCGGGCGTCCCGACGTGATGTTCGTAATCCAGCGCATTCTGGAGCGCGACGGCCAGTTCACCCTGGTCGACCAGAACCGGGTCATCAGCCCGCATCCGATGTTTCGTCTGTTCGCCACCGCCAATACCGTGGGGCTGGGCAACCAGGACGGCCTCTACCAGGGCACCCAACTGCTCAACCACGCCCAGGTGGACCGCTGGAACATCGTCGCCAAGCTCGACTACCTGCGCCGCGACGAGGAAGTGAAGATCGTGCTCGCCCGGGTGCCGAGCAAGGACAACGAACGTGGCCGACGCCACATCGACGCCATGGTGGCGGTGGCCGAACTGACCCGTAAGGGCTTCGCCAACGGCGACCTGTCGACGCTGATGTCGCCGCGTACCGTCATCACCTGGGCCGAGAACTGCGAGATCTTCCGCGACCCGGCGCTGGCCTTCCGGCTATCGTTTCTCAACAAGTGCGACGAGCACGAACGGCCCCTGGTCGCCGAGTTCTACCAGCGCTGCTTCGATGCCGAACTCAGCGAATCCGTGGCCAGTGTGCTGTCAGACGACGATTCACAGGCCAGCGATTCACTGGACAAGAAAGAAGACGCCGGGGAGGCGCCATGAGCGCAGCGGGCGAGGCGGCGCTGGCGCTCGCCCGCCAGCGCCGCCAGCAGTACCTGGAGGAGCTGGAGGCCGCCGTGCTGCGCGCCCATACCGGTGAGCACGACTGGTTCTACGCCGGTCGCAGGCTCTACCGAGGGGCGTCCCGGGTGGCCCTGCGCGCGCCTCACCTCAAGCTTGCCGAGGACTGCCTGTCACTCGCCGACTATCGCGCCGTCAGCGACGCCCTGGCATTGCGCCAGCGCTTCAGCGACGACCGGCTGCACCAGCGCCTGCGCCCCGAGGAACCCGAGCCGCGACTGATCTACGACTGGCTCGAGCAGTGTCGGGTCGAGGCCCTGCTGGACGGGCCTGCCCCAGGCATGGCGCGCAACCTGAAGGCACGCTTCGAGCGCTGGTCGCTGGACTATCACCACGCCCAGCTCACCGAGAGCGCGCTGGGCCTGTTGCTGTTCTGCGTGATCCAGATCAGCCGGTCACGGCTGATGGCGGCGCCCATGCTCGAGGAATTCGAGGACTTGCTGGAAGCGACCCGCGCCAATATCGTACCGGCGCTGGGCCACGCCCTGGCGGGACTGCGGCGCGAGCGCCACGACCAGCAAGGATTCCAGCGTCACGCCCGCGATATCACCGACTGGATCGGTGCCCAGCTCGAAGGCTACGAGCCCCAGGGCGAGCGCGAGGACGAAGCCAAGGACCCACGCCGGGCGCTGGCACTGCTGCTCGACAGCGAGGACGAGCTCGACGACGAGGTGCCCCTGGCCGCCACCGGCCAGAGCCGCACCCTGGCCGACGGCGCCCATCGTTATCGCGCCTTCACCACCGCCTACGACAGCGAGCGCGAGGCCGACAGCCTGGTGCGTCAGGCCCAGTTGGAAGAGTATCGGGCGCGCCTGGACGAGCGCCTGCACGCCCAGAAGGTCAATGTGCGTCGTCTGGCCCGTCAGTTTCGCCGCCACCTGTCGGTGGCCGATCGCGATGGCTGGCAGGACGGCGAGGAAAGCGGCGTCATCGACGGCCGCCGGCTGTCCCAGATCGTCTCCTCCCCTCAGGAGCGGCGCGTCTTTCGGCGCGAGCGCTACCGTCCGGTCAGCGACGCCCAGGTGACCCTGCTGATCGACTGCTCCGGCTCGATGAAGGCCCACGGCGAGTCCATCGCCATGCTGGTCGAGCTGTTGACCCGGGCGCTGGACATGGCCGGCGTCGACAGCGAGGTGCTGGGCTTCACCACCGCCGCCTGGAACGGCGGCCGAGCCCAGCGCGACTGGCTCAAGGCCGGGCGTCCCGCCGCGCCGGGACGGCTTAACGAGGCCCGTCATCTGATCTTCAAGGACGCCCAGCAGCCGTGGCGACGCGCGCGGAAGCGCTTCGCCGCCCTGCTCAAGGCCGACCTGTACAAGGAAGGGATAGACGGTGAAGCGGTCGAGTGGGCCTGCCAGCGCCTGATGGCGGCAGACGTCAATCGCCGCCTGCTGGTGGTGATCTCCGACGGCAGCCCCTCGGACAGCGCCACCAACCTGGCCAACGACCGCCACTACCTCGACAACCACCTGCGCTCGGTGGTCGCGACCTTCGGCGGTGGCAACGGCCGTCGCCCCGGCCCCATCGATATCATCGGCCTCGGCGTCGGCCTGGACCTGAGTCCCTACTACGCCCGCCACCGGGTCATCGCCCTGGACCAGACCCTCGACAACGCCCTGCTCGACGAAGTGGTGGAGCTGATGCTGTCGAGGCGTCGTTACTAGGGCTTGTCTGAAAAGTGCCTACGCTCGGCAATACGGCGTTAAAAATCGGATCAACATGCTCATTTACACCCCGTAAACTGCGCTGTCTCACCGATTTTTGCCTTGTCTAACCTTCGCTCGCCGACTTTTCGGACTGAGCCTAGCGCTCGTCTATCAGTGCTGATCTCAAAGTGCTCGTCTAGAATTGCTCGTCTAGAATCGACTTTGCTAAAACCGTGCGGGGGACAGGCTAGCGACGTAGTCAGGCAAGGCTTCGCCGTGGATCATGGCCGCGATCAATTCGCCGGTGTGGGCGGACTGGGTCAGCCCAAGGTGGCCGTGGCCGTAGGCCACAAAGAGCCCTTCTCTGCCCGTCACCTGCCCCACTACCGGCAGGCCGTCCGGTGTCGAATGGCGCACGCCCATCCAGCGCTCCGCCAGGCTCAGGGGCCGTCCGAACAGCGCTTCCCCCCAG
Organism: Halomonas sp. BN3-1; assembly: GCF_003056325.1. Lineage (NCBI taxonomy): Bacteria > Pseudomonadati > Pseudomonadota > Gammaproteobacteria > Oceanospirillales > Halomonadaceae > Halomonas > Halomonas sp. BN3-1. The sequence goes on from NZ_PYVV01000013.1 coordinate 88,225, forward strand.
CCCTTGAGCCTTTCCCAGCGGCGCTCGTCGGCGGCGCGGTCAGGAGCGGTAAACTCGGTGGTGCCGGCCAGGCGAACGCCGCCATGCATGGGGGTGGCATAGAAGTGGCGGGCCAGCCAGCCCACCGGGCGCGACAGCGAAAGCGGCGTTTCAAGCCGCACGTGGTAGCCGCGCTCGCTCACCACCGGCAGCGACACACCGAGCGACTTGAGCAAGGCATCATTGGCGATGCCCGCGCACAGCACGACCTGGTCGGCCTGGTACTCACGGGGCTTGCCATTCTCGCCATTCTCGCCGTTCTCACCATTCTCGCCGTCCTCACCGATCAGGCGCCAGCCCCCCGCGGCCAGCGGCACCAGCCTCTTGATGCGGGTACCATGCTGCACCACGCCCTCGCCTTCCAGGCGCTGCCACAGGGCTCGGCTCACCGCCAGGGAATCCTTGAGGTGGCGCGTCTCGGGGAAGTACAGGCCGCCGACGAGATCCGCGGGATGGATCGCGGGTTCCAGATCGCGCACCTCCTGCGCCGTAAGCGCCTCACAGGCCACCCCATCGGCCCGCTTGGCACGGGCCGACGCCTCCAGGGTCGCGGCCAGGGGGTCGCCTTGGCGGGCGAGTTGCAGACAGCCGGTGTCGGCGTACAGATCCGGCGCCTCGAGCGACTCCAGCAACGCGTGCTGAGCCTTGACCGCATCCTGAATCAGCGCCACCAGATCCGACTTGTGGCGGGCAAAACGCGACGGCGTCGCCGCCTTGAGAAAGCGCGGACCAAAGCCCGCCAGGCGGGCCAGATAGCGAGGGTCAACCGACAGCGAGGCGTCACGCCGACACAGCTCTCCAGGGAGTTGCCTCAAGGTATCGATACTGGCCATGGGCGAGGTGGCGTAGTTGGCGATCAGGCCGGCATTGCCGAAGGAGGTGCCCTCTCCCGGCGGGCCCGGGTCAAAAAGCTGTACCCGGTGGCCACGTCCCGCCAGCGAACGCGCCACGGCCAGCCCGACGATGCCGGCACCCACGACGGCGATGGTATTCATGCACTGTCTCCTGTTGGACGAGGGCGGCCGGCCCGTCTATGGGGCCAGCCGCGTCTTGTGGGCGATATCGTGGGTTCAGTTGTCGCGGTAGAAGCGCCAGGAGGCGATACCCACCCCCACCGCGGTAAGGATGCTGACGGCACTGACGGTATACAGAGCAAGAGCGTACAGAGTCATGGGAATCTCCTTCACTGAGCCTTGGCGGCGACAGGGGCGTCGGGGACCGAGCGGAACAGCCGGTAGACCAGTACAAACACCAGCACATTGGCGATGACGCCGGCGATCAGCGCGGTCAGACCGGTCGCCGCCTGCAGGTCGAAGGGCCCCCACTTCCACAGGATGGTCACCAGGGCGCCGGCGAGCATGGCGGCGACCGCCGAGCGGGTGCAGCGCAGATCGAACAGCACCGCGAACACGAAGGGCAGCAGAATGGTCGGCGCCCACAGCGCGTAGCTGAGCAGCAGCGCATCGATGATCGAGGTGGCGTAGAGGGCGAAGACCACCGCACCGAGGCCAATCAGCAGGTTGACCAGTCGCTCGATCCACAGCCGCTTCTTCTCGCTGACGTCAGGCTCGATAAAGGGCTTGTAGATGTCACCGACGAAGATCACCGCCGCCGAGTTGAGGTAGGAGTCGGCGGTGGACATCACCACGGCCAGGAGCGAGGCCAGCACCAATCCGGTGATGCCCACCGGCAGGGCGTCGCGGATCAGGGTCGGCATCGCCTGGTCGGGCGAGATGGTCGGATAGAGCACCAGCGCGACCAGCCCGATGGTGGCGCTGACCAGATAGAACAGGAAGCCGAAGCCGCCGGCCACCGAATAGCCGATGCGGGCGTGGCGCGAGTCAGGGGCCGACAGGGCGCGCTGGGTGTAGGGCGGCACCAGGGTCTCGCCGAGCAGAAAGGCGATGAAGATCGACAGGAACATGCCCACCGAATAGTCGCCCATCAGGCTGAAGTGGCCCTCGGGCAACCGCTCCACCAGCGCCTGGGGGCCGCCCAGATCATGGATGCCGATCAGCATGGTCACCGGCAGGAACACCGCCAGCATCAGAAACTGCACCACGTCGGTCTGGATCACCGCCCACATGCCACCCACGGTGGAATACAACAGCACCACCGCCATGCCGATCAGGATGCCGGTGGAGACCTCGATACCGAGGATGGCGTGGAACACGGTGCCTACCGCCAGGGCCTGGGCGCCGAGGATGCCGATGCAGAACACCAGCGAGAAGATGCCGGTGAACAGTCGCGCGCTGGCACCGAAGTGCTGCGCCATGATGTCGCCTACGGTCTGGGCGTTGACGTAGCGCTTGAGCCGGGGGGCGATGAACAGACCCGCCAGTACCGTGGCCAGGGGAAAGGCCGAGGCGGCGACCATGAAGGCGTAGCCTTCGTCGAAGGACTTGCCGGCACGCCCCATGGAGGCGCCGCCGCCGAGGAAGGAAGCCGCCAGGGTGGCGAACAGCACCGGCCAGATGATCTTGTTGCCGGCCACCGCAAAGTCCGCGCTGCCGGACACTTTCTTGGCGCTGCGATAGCCGATGTAGATCAGTATCGCGAAATACAGAAGCAGACCGCCGAGGTCGATGGGATTCATGGAACTACCCTCGTTATGGTTGTTGGGGGTGGTGTCAGCATCGACCGCCATTGCCATAAAGACAACTTTGAGATAACTATGAAATCATAAATACAATTTAGAGGCGCTCGCTCACTTCCTGAGGGCGCCCGGAGGGACGCCCATGAAGGTTCGTCACCAGCTTCGCCAGCTCCAGATATTTCGCGAGGTTGTGCACACCGGCAGCCTGTCGAAGGCCGCCCGTCGTCTGGAGCTCAGCCAGCCGGCGGTCAGTTCGGCCATCGCCAATCTCGAGCAGGAGGTGGGGTTCTTGCTGTTTCGCCGCAACAACTACGGCACCGAGCTGACCCCCGAGGCCCACTATCTGATGGAGGGGGTCGACAAGGTACTGGCGTCGGTGTCACATCTGGACGAACTCGCCGATGGCCTGCGCCAGGGCCGCGCGGGCAAGCTGATCCTGGGCTGCATGCCGGGGCTCTCGCCCACCGCCATGCCCGGGATCATGGCCGAGTACCTGGCCGACTATCCCGATACCCGGCTGTCGTTGCAGACCTTCAGCTCGCGCAAGATCCGGGACTGGGTGGCCGAGGGCCAGTTCGATGTCGGCGTGATTGAACGCCAGGATGACCTTAACGACCTCGATGCCCGCCACCTGTCCCTGCGCATGCACCTGGCGGTACCGCGCCACAGCCCGCTGGCGGGCCTTGCTCAGGTAGAGGCGGCGGATCTTGACGGCAAGGCTCTGGTGACCCTGGACGAGCACCACCAGAGCACACTCAAGTTGAAGCAGGCGCTCAGACAGGCCAGCGCCGACTGGCAGATCGCCGCCGAAACCCACCTGTTCCCTTCCGCCATCAGCCTGGTCAATGCCGGCATCGGCCATGCCCTGGTGGACCCGGTCTCGGCCTGGAGCTTTCTGATGCGTCGCGACTGCGCCGTAGCGATCCTACCCTTCGTTCCCGCCATCGACCTCGATATCGCCGTGATCACCTCGCGCTTTCACGCTCTATCCAGGCAAGGTCAGCACTTTCTGCCCTATCTCGAGGCGGGGCTCGAACGCTGGCGCGAACGGGCCCTGTCACCGATTACGCTGTGAATCGTACAAGGGTAAACGGCCGACCTTCGCTCCCTGCTTCGGCCTCACGCCCTGGTCCACAGCGCCAGGCTGCCGTCGAGCATCAGCCCCACGCCGATCACCATCAGCGTCAGCATGGCCACTCGTCTCAACAGCACGGCGCTGCAGGGCGGCGGATAGCGGCGTCCGGCCCAGGTGGCCAGCGCCACCGCCGGCAGGGTCCACAACGCCAACAGCCAGACCTGGGCGTCGAGCCCGCCGGCGGCGCCGACATACAGGGTGCGCACCCCCGAGGTCATGGCGAAGCAGGCGATCAGCAACAGCCGGATGGTCTCGGTGGGCAGCGGCTGGCGATAGCAGTGGTAGATGACCGGCGGCCCCGGCATGCCGAACATCCCGGCCAGAAGGCCGGTCATGACGCCATTCGCGGCGAAGCCTGCCGAGGACGATACGGCCGCGCGTGGGCGCGGCCGCAGGCCCACGCTGAGCCCGCCGTAGAACACCAGCGCCCCCAGCATCAGCATCAACAGCGCCTCGGCGCTGACGCTCAGCCAGTTCAGCGCCCACACCCCGAGGCCGATGGACGGCACGATGCCGAGCCCCAGCGCCAGCAGATGACGCCGGTCCAGATGATGCAGCTTGCCCGGCAGGGCCACGGCGCTGTTGACCAGGGTCACCAGACTGACCACCGCCACCAGGGTGGCGACGCTGACCAGCTCGAAGCCACTGGCCACGCCGATGATGATCATGCCGATACCGAACCCGGACACCGTGTGCAGGTAGCCTGCCAGAACGGTGATCAGTATCACCGCCAAAAGGCCAGACAGCTCCATTCCCTCGGGTACCAGTGTCATCTTCCCTCCCGGCCGGCCAGATGAATGTTACGCCACCGACAGGCGCTGGGCCTGGACCGTGGTGACGGCGATCACGTTGACGATATCCTCTTCGCTGCAGCCCCGCGAGAGGTCATTGGCAGGCCGCGCCAGGCCCTGCAGCAGCGGACCGATAGCCTCGGCGCCGCCGATCCGCTCGGCCAGCTTGTAGCCGATATTGCCAGCCTCAAGGTCCGGGAAGATCAGCACATTGGCGTTGCCCTTGACCCTGGAGTCCGGCAGCTTGCGCTCGGCGATCTCGGCGACGATGGCGGCGTCGAGCTGCACGTCCTCGTCGATGGCCAGGCCCGGGCGCGCGTTCTTGACCTTGCGCGCCGCCTCCACGACCTTGTCCACCGAGGCGTGATGAGCGCTGCCGCTGGTGGAGAACGACAGCATCGCCACCCGTGCCGGTTCGTCGAGCAGCGCCTCGGCGCTGTCGGCGGCGGCCATGGCGATCTGCGACAGCGCCTCGGCGTCGGGGTCCACCACCAGCCCGCAGTCAGAGAAGATCATGCCTCCCTTCAGGCTATGGAACTCCTTGCACAACATCATCAGAAAGAAGCTCGACACCAGGCTCGCCCCTGGCGCCTTGCCGATCAACTGGATCGCGGCGCGGACGACGTCGGCGGTGGTGTGCACCGCCCCGGCCACACAGCCGTCGGCCAGGCCGTCGCGGACCATCAGGTTGGCAAAGATCAGCGGCTCACGTACCCGCTGGGCGGCATCCTCGGCCGTCATGCCCCTGGGCCCGCGCAGTTCCAGAAGGAGCGTTGCCAGGCGATCAGTGTGCTCGGAGTCGGCGGGATCGATCAGCTCGATCGCGCCAAGCTCGAGCCCTTCGGCCTCGGCCCGGGCGTCGATCGCCTGACGATCCCCCACCAGCAAGATGCGGGCATAGCCGGCCTGGCTTGCCGCCAGTCCTGCCTTGAGCACCCGCGCATCGTCGCCCTCGCACAGCACGATACGTCTGGGGTCCTGGCGGGCCATGTCGCGTATATGATTGAGCGCTTTCATCGGAACAGCTCTCCCGGGGTCATTGTTATCGGAGACTCCGCCCATCCCTTCACTCGGCCTGGGCTCTTTGTAACCCTCTGGCGAATGAAAAAAGCCCTGGCACCAGGCCAGGGCAATGTCGTCATACCGGACGAGAGAGTCTTGCGTGGCGAGTCAGACAGGGGAGTCCTTCGCCGCCGGTATCAGACGTAGTCCTGGTACTTCTCCAAGAGACGCACCGGCTTCTTCAGGGCGTCACGGCGGAAGGGGTCGCCCAGTTCGCGGGTACACATGATCTCGATGATGCAGGTCTTGCCTTCGTTCATCTGCATGTCCACCGCCTTCTTCAGCGCCGGGCCCACGTCTTCCAGACGGTCCACGGTGATGCCCTCGGCACCCATGGCGCGGCCGATCTCGGCGAAGCTCTCGTTGTCGAGCTCGCCGGCCACGAAGCGGCGATTGTAGAAGTCGACCTGGTTCTTCTTCTCGGCGCCCCACTGGCGGTTGTGGAACACCACCGCGGTGACCGGGATGCCATGACGCACGGCGGTCATGGTCTCCATCAGGCTCATGCCCCAGGCACCGTCACCGGCGTAGGCGATGGCCGGACGATGCGGCGCGGCGGTCTTGGCACCGATGATGGTCGGCAAGGCGTAACCACAGTTGCCGAAGCTCATCGGGGCGAAGAAGCTGCGCGGCTTCTCGAAGCGCAGGTAGCTGTGGGCCACCGAGTTGATGTTGCCGATATCGGTGGAGACCATCACGTCTTCCGGCATGGCCTTCTCGAGTTCGCGCAGCACCTGACGCGGGTGCAGGTACTCGCCGCCGGAGAACGGCTTTTCGTCCTTGGCTTCCTCGATGGCGTCGAGGCTGAACGGATCACGCTCGTGGGTCCACTCGTCGAGTTCCTTCTCCCAGGCGTCCTTCTCGGCCTTGATCTTGGCAAGACGCTCGTCCTTGGAGGCGTCGCAGGCCAGGTCGCGACCCTCGAGGCGCTGGCTCAGCTCGACCGCGGCGGCCTTGGCGTCGCCGCAGATGCCGACAGAGATCTTCTTCACCAGACCGAGCATCTTGTGGTCGGCATCCACCTGGATGATCTTGGCGTCCTTCGGCCAGTAGTCCATGCCGTGCTGCGGCAGGGTACCGAAGGGCCCGAGACGGGTGCCGAGCGCCAGCACCACGTCGGCCTGGGAGATCAGCTTCATGCCGGCCTTGGAGCCCTGGTAGCCCAGCGGACCACACCACTGCGGATGGCTGGCGGGGAAGGAGTCATTGTGCTGGTAGCTGTTGACCACCGGCGCGCCGAGGCGCTCGGCCAGGGCCTTGCACTCTTCCACCGCGTCGGCCATGACCACGCCACCACCGGAAACGATCACCGGGAACTTGGCCTCGGCCAGCAGGGCCGCCGCCTCGTCCAGTGACTGAGCGCCACCGGGGCCGCGGTCGATGCGACGCGGCTCGGGAATCTCGGCCTCGATCTCGCCGTAGAAGTAGTCACGCGGAATGTTCAACTGGGTCGGACCGATCTCCGACATGGCCCGCTCGAAGCAGCGACCGGTGTACTCGGCCATGCGCGCCGGGTGGGTGACGTGGCCCTGATACTTGGTGAACTCCTGGAACATCGGCAGCTGGTTGCACTCCTGGAAGCCGCCCAGGCCGATACCGGTGGTGCCGGTTTCCGGGGTGATCATCACCACCGGGCTGTGGGCCCAGTAGGCCGCCGCGATGCCGGTCACGCAGTTGGAGATGCCGGGGCCATTCTGGCCGATGACCACACCATGGCGGCCGGAAACACGGGCATAGCCGTCGGCCATGTGGGCCGCGCCCTGCTCGTGCACCACCGGAATCAGACGAATGCCGGCGGGGGCAAAGATGTCCATGGCGTCCATGAAGGCCGAGCCCATGATGCCGAACATGTCGGTGACGTCATTGGCGACGAGGGTTTCGACGAAGGCCTCGGAGGGCGTCATCTTCTGCTTACCCTTCACGACCTGGCGCTTGTTGGTGTTGTCGTTGTGACTCATGGGGCTCCTCCAGGGAACAAAAGCGGATGCTGGCGGCGTCGGCCATCAGGGCCTCGGGCCTTGTCTTGGCTTGAGCAGCTCCGGATCGGTCGCCTCAAGCTTTTCGATACCATAAGTTCCGATTTACGAAACTTGATCCAAAGGTAGCGGCCGATTCGTGCCCGGTCAAGACGAATTTCATTATTTGATACGTTACGGTTCGTTTTTTATAAAAACAGACCGTCGTCGTGCCACCCTGTTTGCTCCGCCAAGCCCCTGCAGCGCCTCCCGCCGCTCGCCCGCCCCTCCATCCGCGCCCCTTGCACCCTTGCCTGCAGGATCGATCACGCGCCTTTTGCCGAACACCCGCACCCGCTGAAAGGCCCGCCATTGCTGCATTGCAGCGGCATTTCGGAGGGAAAAATACGTTGACAGCCCCGCGGGAGACTTCTAGACATACAACTCATGTATATCTGTTAAATGACTTAATCCAGACCCTCTACACGCTCACCAACCTTGATGCGACCGCCATCAAGCCCGTGAAAGAAAGCACGCCAAAGGCAAACGCGCTTATCCCAACTGAATGACAACGACAACAGACGCCCGCCCCTGTGGCGTCACGGGAGGCTCAAGGTGGAACTACTGCATTACCTTCCGCAGGTTCTCAGCGGCTGGAACCTGCTTATCCTGATCGGCGGCACGATCGTCGGATTGATTCTGGGGGCGACGCCGGGGCTCAGTCCGACGATGGCGGTGGCGCTACTGATCCCCTTCACCTTCAAGATGGACGCTACCTCGGGGCTGATCCTGCTCGGCGTTCTGTATACCTCGACGGTCGCCGGCGGCGCGGTCAGCGCCATCCTGATCAACATCCCCGGGGCGCCCGCCAACATTGCAACGATGCTGGATGGCCACCCCATGGCCAAGGCCGGCAAGGCGACCCAGGCGCTGTACTACTGCTTTATCAGCTCCGCCGTCGGGGGCGTGCTGGGGGTCCTGGTGCTGATCTTCCTGACCCCTTACCTGGTCAATGTGGCGCTGAAGTTTGGCCCCCCGGAGCTGTTCTGGACGGCCATCCTCGGCATCACCGTCATCGGCTCTCTGGGCAGCGCCTCGGTACTCAAGGGCTTGCTCGGCGGCGCGATCGGCGTCTGGATCTCGCTGATCGGCTTCAACCCGGTGACCGGCACCGAACGCTTCGTCTTCAGCGAGCACCTGCAGGGCGGCATCACCATCATCCCGGCCCTGATCGGCCTGTTTGCGATACCCCAGGTGCTGCAGATGGTAGAGGGCGCCAAGGGTGCCAACGGCGGCGAACGCTTCGACATGGCACCCACCTCCGTGATCAAGGCGATCATCTTCAACCTGAAGAAGGTCAAGGCGCTGGTGATCGGCAGCCTGTCCGGCATCATCGTCGGCATCATTCCCGGCGCCGGTGGCCAGATTGCCGGGCTGATTGCCTACGACCAGTGCAAGAAATTCAGTCACAACAAGGACAATTTCGGCAAGGGCGAGCCGGAGGGCATCATCGCTGCAGAAAGTGCCAACAACGCCATGGTCGGGGCGTCACTGGTGCCCATGCTGTCGCTTGGCATACCGGGCAGCCCCACCGCCGCGGTGCTGCTCGGCGGCCTGTTGATTCAAGGCCTCTTTCCCGGACCAGACCTGTTCACCCAGCATGCCTCGGTCGCCTGGACCTTCATGGGAGCACTGCTGATCAGCCAGATTCTGCTGGTGGTGTGTGGGCTGTGGATCAGCGGGATCGGCAAGTACGTCATTCGGATTCCTCGCCACATCATGGCGGCGGCGGTGACCACGCTGGCCATCTTCGGCACCTACAGCGTCCAGAACAGCTTCTCCGACGTCATCATCATGATGTCCATGGGCTCCCTGATGTACTTCGGCATGCAGTACGGCTTCACCCCCGGGCCCATCGTACTCGGCATCATTCTCGGCCCTATTGCCGAAACCAACTTCCTGCAGAGTCAGATGCTGGCCCAGGCCGGCGACGGCATGCTGCGTTACATGTTCGGTGGCTGGCTCAATATCCTGCTGGTCTCGCTGTGCCTGCTGTCGGTGGCCTACAGCCTCTACGCCAGTTGGCAGGCCCGCAAGACCCGCCAGCATGCGACGCCCGATCATCGAGTCCAGGTACATCCGGAGGCCAACCATGATGCTCACTAAACCGCGTCAGGTGGCCCTCGGCGCACTGATCATTGCACTTGGCCTGGTAGCCGCCTCCTGGGCAGGTGGGGCATACGGCTACAGCTTTCCCCGAGTGGTGTCACTGATCGTACTGACTCTGGCAGTCGTGCTGCTCGCGGTGGAAATCCTGGCCCCAGGCCAGGCCGAGGAAGGCGCCATCTCCATCCCCTGGGGCAGCATCATCCCGGCGCTTGCCATCTTTTTCCTGCTGCTGCTCGCACTACGAATTCTCGGCTTCTACGTCACCACCCTGGTGGGGTTCGTCGTCATCAGTAGCGTCTATATGCCCGGGATTTCCTCGAGCCGAAAGATCCTTCTCAACATCGTCATCGGTACCGGCTTTCTGGCGGTGCTCTTCGGCGTATTCACTGCCCTGTTAAAGGTGCAGTTTCCCAAAGGCCTACTTCTGTAGAAGGCATAAAACAATGACTATTCACGCCACCTCAGTAAAGCGTCAAACAGCGTCAACCCTCGCGGTCTGTCTGTTGCTTGCTCCCCTCCCCAGCCTGGCGGACTTCCCGGAAAAGCCCTTGAATCTGACGGTCGCCTATTCGGCTGGTGGTGCGACAGACTTCCAGGCCAGGATCGTCACCTCGAAGGGCGATGAGTACCTCGGGCAGCCGGTCACGGTGATCAACCGCCCGGGTGCAGGCGGACAGATCGGCTGGAATCAGTTTGTCAGTACCGGCGCCACCGATGGCTACGATATTGCGGCCTATAACGTGCCGCACTTCATCGCTCAGTCGATCATGTACGACACCGATTACAGCATCGAGAACCTGCAGCCCATTGCAAACTGGGGCGCAGACCCTGCCGTACTCATCGTCGGCAAGGACAGTGAGTTCGATTCCATCGATGACGTGGTGGAGTACGCCAGAGCCAATCCTGGAAAGTTGACGGTCTCGGGCGCCGGGCTCTACGTCGGACACCATATTGCTGCCCTTCAGCTTCAGCAAAGCGCCGAGGTGACCCTGAAGTACCTTCCTACCTCAGGAGGAGTGGACGCCCTCAGGTTTGTTGTCGGTGGTCAGGTGATGGCGGGATTCAACAACTTGTCCGACGCCTTCCGCAACCAGGACCGCATCAAGATCCTCGGCATTGCCGATCTCGAAAGAAGCGACGATTTCCTGCCGGATGTGCCCACCTTTATCGAGGCGGGATACGACGTCGACGACACCAGCCTCAACCTCAGGGGGATCATGGTTCCCAGAGGGGTCGACGCGGAAACGGTCGACTACCTCTCTTCGAACTTCATCGACATGTTCCAGGACGAGGGAATCGCCGAGCAGATGAAAGAAGGCGGATCGACCCTTCGTGTCATGGAAGCGTCCGACCTCGAGGCGCTGTGGAAACAACAGCAAGCGTACCTGACTGAACTCTTCGCTCAGCTCGAGACACCGTGACCTCTGCGGATTTCAGGCCAACGGCAACGAAAGCAAGGGTAGCGACGCGTGGAACTCAGGCCTCATTCCCCTGCACCGCCGGGAGCCGCCCTTGCTTACCCCATCGACACGTCGAGGTAGCAACATGAACACCAACCATAAGCATTCTTCTGACGACAATAGCGCCTACCGGCTGGTAGCCCCCATTGTCGAACGAGCCCGAGAAGCCCAGCGACGGTTCGAGCAATACGACCAGCAGCAAGTCGATGAAGTCGTGCTGGCCGCCGCCTGGGCGTTGATGGAGCCCACGCGAAATGAGGAGCTGTCACAACTCGCGGTGGCCACCACCGGGCTTGGCAAGGTTTCCGACAAGATCGCCAAGAACCACCGCAAGACCCTTGGATTGCTGGCCAACCTCGAGGGCAAGCGCACCGTGGGTATCGTCTCCGAAGACCCGAGCACAGGTATCGTCGAGATATCCCGCCCGATCGGCGTGGTCGGCGCCGTGGTGCCTTCCACCAACCCCGCGGCTACGCCCACCAACAAGACGATCAACGCACTCAAGGGTCGCAACGCCATCGTGCTGGCTCCCTCGCCCAAGGGCTACGCCGTGTGCGAACGGCTGGTGAACTACATGCAGGACGAGCTCGCCCGTATCGGAGCCCCCCGGGATCTGGTGCAACTGCTACCGGACCCGGTGACCAAGGCGAGCACCCATGCCTTGATGCAACTGGTCGACCTGATCGTCGTCACCGGCTCCCAGAACAATGTGCGCTCCGCCTATTCCAGTGGCACCCCGGCCATCGGCGTCGGGGCAGGCAATGTCCCGGTCATCATCGATGAAAGCGCCAATATCGCAGATGCCGCGCGCAAGATTCTTGCCTCCAAGACCTTCGACAATGCGACCAGCTGCAGCTCGGAGAACAGCCTGGTCATCCTCGACAGCGTTTACGACAGCATGGTCTCGGCACTGCGAGACCACGCGGCGGTACTGCTGACCGAACAGGAAAAGCGGATTCTCGAAGGTCGCATGTGGACGGATGGCAACCTCAGTCGTGACGTGATCGCCCGGGATGCCGGCAGTATCGCCAGCACCGTGGGGCTCGATCGTCCGGCGTGTCTCGACGCCTCGATCCTGCTGGTGGAAGAAAGCGGCATCGGGGCGGACTACCCCTTTTCGGGCGAAAAGCTGTCACCGGTGCTGACCCTCTACCGGGCCAGAGACTTCGAGGATGCCTTTGCGATCACCAGGGAACTGCTCGAATACCAGGGCAAGGGGCACTCCTGCGGTATCCACAGCACCACCGATGAGCACATCGAGAAGCTGGGACTGGAGATGCCGGTCTGCCGGGTGATCGTCAATCAGGCCCACGCCTTCGGCAATGGTGGCAACTTCGACAACGCCCTTCCGTTTTCCTTGTCGATGGGCTGCGGTAGCTGGGGCAAGAACAGCATTTCCGACAACATGAACTACCGCCACTACCTCAACACGACCCGCATCGTGCGAACCATCGAGGCCTCTCCCCCTCTGCCCCAGGATCTGTTTTCCGGTTTTTTCGACAAGCACGGCATCGCCAATCCCTTCTAGAGGCCGGCCAGATGATGACCATTCAAGACACCATCAAGCATCAGTGTGAACGCCAACCCGCCACTGATTTCCTGATCTGTCCCGACACTGGCGAGACGGTCTCGATGTCCCGACTCCAGGAGCGCGTCGAGTGGGTGCATGGCCTTCTTCAGGCGCGCGGCTGCCAGCCCGGCGACCATGTGGCCATGCTGATGGACAACGGACTGTGGACCGCCTCACTGCTGCTGGCGATCATGGCCAGTGGTCGTGTCGCGGTCTCCTTGAACGCCATCGCAGGGGAGGCCCAGTTGCGCTACGTGCTGGAGCACTGTGATGCCACCACTGTCATCGTATCGCCCCACTACGAGCAGCGCCTTGATGGCCTGCTCGACGGGAGCGAGAAGGAAATTCTGGTCGCCTGTCCTCGCAACGGGCCGCGGCAGCAAGAGCGTATCGCGTCTTCGCCCTTGCCCGTGGTAGCGCCCGACGACACGGCATTGTTGATGTATACCTCGGGCACAACAGGCAAGCCCAAGGGCGTCGTGCTGACCCACGCCAATCTGATCGCGGGGGGAAGGTGCACCATCGAGGCCCACTCGCTGTGCCAGAAGGATCGCGCCCTCTGCGTTCTGCCGCTTTACCATATCAACGCCCAGGTGGTCACCATCATGGCGCCACTGATCAGTGGCGGCAGTGTGGTGCTGCCGGAGAAGCTGAGTGTCTCGGCATTCTGGGACTGGCTGCTCGACAACCAGTGCACCTGGTTCAGTATCGTGCCGACGATTGTCGCCTACCTGCTGGAGCATGCCGAGAAGCCAGAGTCGAAGGACCTGCGCGAGGATCCGCGCATGCGTCAGGTGCGTTTCGGGCGATCTGCCTCTTCGGCACTGCCGGCGGAGAGCCACCGCCGTTTCGAGACCACCTTCGGTGTCAGCCTGGTGGAAACCATGGGACTGACCGAAACCGCGGCCCAGATCCTGTCCAACCCCTTGCCCCCTTTCGAATCTCGCTACGGATCCCCCGGTATCGCCTACCGCAACGAGGTCAGTGTCTTCGACTCGACAGGACAGGTACTGCCCTGCCACCAGACCGGTGAAATCGTTGTCCGCGGCGACAACGTCATGAAGGAGTACTACAAGAATCCCGAGGCCACAGCAGACACCATCGATAACGAGGGTTGGCTGCACACCGGCGACCTTGGCTATCGCGATGAGGAAGGCTTCTTCTTCATCACGGGCCGCATCAAGGAGCTGATCATTAAGGGTGGCGAGAACATCGCCCCGCGCGAGATCGATGACGCCCTGCTGGCCCATGAGGCGGTGCTGGAGGCAGCCGCCTATCCCATGGAAAACCGGCACTACGGGCAGGTCGTAGAGGCCGTCGTGGTGCTCAAGGAAGGCCATCGGGCGACCCAGCAAGAACTTCTCGACTACTGTCGCGAGGAGGTCGGTGACTACAAGGCGCCTGAACATGTTCACATCGTGAAATGGCTGCCCAGAGGGCCCTCCGGCAAGGTCCAGCGCCTCAAGATTGCGGAGATGATCGACCATCTGCATCAAGCACCGGCCTAGCCTGGCGCCCGATGCCCTGGCCTGCGCTCGCGGTACCCAGGGTCCTGCCTGATCGATGTTTCGGCCGGGCCTGGCGCCGGCGAGCCCGGCCTTGGCGTCGAAGGTGCCTCGGCCACGTCGGCTCACCGCCTGCGCCATCCAACCTTTGTGAGGATGAAGCCATGAGCTTCCAGATATCCCGGCTGCTGTATGCCACTGACCTCAGCGCCCACAGCCCCGACGTCTTCCGCAAGGCCATCGGTATCGCCGAACGCTTCGGCGCCGCGGTCCACCTGCTGCACGTCATCGAAGATCCGGCACTGTTGAAAGACAGCCTGGCCAGCCGCTATACCGCCGTTTCCCCGCTGGACAACTATCGCGAACGAGCGACCCGGCAGGCCATCGACGAAATCAAGCGCCGCCTTGAAGACTTCGGCCACTCGACGCTGGCCTCGGAAGACAGCTACCACGCCTCTCTGAAGGAGATTCACGTCCGCATTGGCAAGCCATCCCGAATCATCCTGCAGGAGGCCGACAGAATCGATGCCGATTGCATCGTCATGGGAACACAGCGCCAGTCCGGGCTGGGTCATATGGTGCTTGGCTCGGTGGCGCGCAAGATCAGTCGTCGCACCCGCCGCCCGCTGTTTCTCTTTCCGGTCTGAGGCCAGGGGTCACACGGCCGGAAAGGTGTCTGCACAGGAGCCCCGTGATAGATTGATGAAATACCACTTAAGAATGAAACGGATGAATCAAGGTGTGAAAGAGGCGAGCGCCGTCACGCTGCTGCAGGGCAGCGGCGAGTCAGACAAGCGCCTGACCCGAGCAGCCTCCCCTTCCGACCTTGCCAGCAGCGGGATCTTGCGAATGACCAGTGAAAACGAATCTGATCGCCTTGGCCTCTTCTCCCCCGAGGTGATGGTGGCACAGCCGGGGAAACCGCTGTACCGACTGCTGCAGGACCATATTCGCGGCCTGATCGAACGGGGGGACCTGGCCCCGGGCGACCTCATTCCACCCGAATGGCAGCTCGCCGACCGGCTGCAGATCAGTCAGGGAACGGTCAAGAAGGCCATCTCCAATCTGGTCTGGGAAAAACTGCTGTTCCGCCATCAGGGCAAGGGCACCTATGTCTCGCGGACCGACTTCGAGGAAACCCTGTTTCGCTTTGTCAGCTACGGGGACGCCGACGGCAAGGACGTGCGTATCCACAAGACCACCACCGATCGCGCTATCCGCCAGGCTCCCGATGACGTATATACCCGCCTCGGCCTGAGCCAGACCAGTCCAGTCACCTATATCGAACGCCTGGGAGTGGTCGATGACGCCCCGACCCTGGTGGAGTACAGCTGGTGGCCAAGCGTACTGGTGCCGGGGCTGGAAGATTCCGAGCTTTATATTCCCGACTACTTCTATGCCTTGATCCTCGACCGATTCGGCATCCCCGTCGTCCGGGCCGACGAAACCCTGACCGCAGAAGCCGCCGATACCCACACCGCCGCCCTGCTGGACATCGCTCCCGGCACCCCGGTGGTGGTGCTCAAGCGGATGACCTACACCAGCCACGACCGTATCGTGGAAGTCCGTACCACCAAGGGAAGGGCCGACCGCTTCAGCTACCGTGCCGAAATCCGCTCGGACTTTTGACTCGGTGCAAGCTCAGACAGGGCAGCCTATGCCGGATACCGCGACAACCGGTTGGCCATGGCCGAGTCCTGGCTCATGGGTGCCTGTCCACTCACGTCCGCCGCCCGGTTCCCGACGCCGACGTGCTTCAGTCAGAGACGACAGTGATCTCGGCGAATTCCGTTTTCCGATACACATTGATTAATTTTTAGATACGTATAGGCTTGTAGTATCGAGGAGACCCCGCCATGAGCACAGCAAGCTTTGACACCCGGATCATCGAGGGCGACACCCCGGCCCAGCGCCTGCTGGCGCTGCTCGAGGTGATCGCGGAGAAGGACCAGTACTTCACCCTGCAGAGCCTGGTGGACGAGACCGGCCTGCCCAAGCCGACGCTGCACCGGATGCTGCAGCAGCTCGAGAACTCCGGCATGCTGCAGCGCGAAGCGGACAACCGCCACTACAGCAAGGGCAGCCGCCTGCGCCGGCTGGCCGAGACCCTGCTGCTCAACGACACCGTTCAGGGCGCACGTCACGGCGTGTTGGCTGAGCTGGTCCGCGAGGTCGGGGAAAGCTGCAACATCACTGCCCTGTCCGGCAGCGAGGTGCTCTATCTGGACCGCGTCGAGACGTCGGCTCCGCTGCGCTTCTATCTACACCCCGGCTCCCGGGTGCCTGCCCATTGCTCCGCCAGCGGCAAGCTGTTTCTGGCGCAGATGAGCGCCTCCCAGCGCCGTCGGCTGCTCGCCGATGCCACCCTGGAGGCCTTCACCCGAAACACGCTTACCGACATCGACGCTCTGGAAGCGGAGATCGAGCAGGTCAAGCGCGACGGCTACGCCTTCGACGACGAGGAATTCCTACCGGGGCTTCTGTGCATCGCGGTGCTGGCCCCCAACCCCACCGGGGTCTCCAACGTCGGCCTGGCGATCCAGGCACCGGTGATGCGCATGGATAAACAGCGCGCACTGGACTGCCTGCCGGCGCTGGAGCGCGCCGCCGCCGCCATCGCGCGGATCAACCAGGGCGCCCTGCCCGAGCCCATCGCAGAATCCGAAACCTCTGCCTGACGCCCTAGCCGCAGCAACCCCGCATGGCCGGAACCCTCACCAAACCAGACGCCAAACAGCAAGGCGCCACCACCGCGACAACGGTGATGGCGCCGAGATGGTTCGACGAGTCGCTCGCTTGATCGCCGACCCTGTTGCCCTGCCCCCCCCCCCTCCTGCAACGAAAGCAACGAGCGCTGCGCAGATGACACAGGCCTCAGTTGTAGAAGAAGCTGACGCAGCGCACGAAGCTGCTGCCTCCCGCGGTCACACAGCGATGTCGTATCCAGCGGTCTCGCTTGGATAGCCCCTCATACCGGGTCCACTGCCAGTAGCCTGAAGGCAGGTGAAAGGTATGTAGATGCTTCCAGTTGCCAAAGACATTCTTGTAGTAGTGCAGGGTGGCCGCCGGCCCATGGCAGGCAGTGGTGACACCAAGAGAGTTGCGACGCTTGCGGTCAGAGGTCCAGCGATCCCGGAAGGAATAGTGGGCCTCCGGGTCGCACCACCACCAGGTGTTGCTCGGGAAGGAGACGGTCTCGCAGTTGTGGTTGCGAAACAGATGATAACCATCGCCCGGGACACAGTATTGCTGGCCTGGTCCGCCTCCTGCTGAGGACCCTGCCCTGGCAGTGTCCGGCGTTATGCCCAACTCGTCCAGATCCACCTCGATGGGTTCTTCCAACCGCTCCACGGTGCGATTCTTGAACGCCTTGCGGTCGATGTCGGGATTCAGCTCGAGCAGCATCTTCGGGATGGGCACCTCCTGCGGGGCGAGCATAAGGTAGTGATCCAGCGCGGACTTGCCAACTTCGCTTGCAAAGGTTCGCGGGGTCGCACGATCGCTCACGCCCAACTCCCGCATACCTACCTGGGCCTCCTTGTCGTCGCCTCTAAGCCCGACGAATTCGACGCGGTTGCCGTTGCTGAGATCGAAACGGGCCAGCGGCATGGGCTCCGCAGGACCGCTGACCAGCGGCGCCCCATCCGGCCCCAGTCCCACCGCGGCCAGGTCATCTGGCCTGTCCAGCTCTGCCGGTTCGGCCAGTGTTTGCTGATATCGTGCCGCCAGTTCCTGTGCCAATTGCGGGTTTCGCGCCAGCAGCACGTCGAGCTGCTCAGGCGTCAGTCCAGCGGCCTGACACGTACATGATGATGGTTCGTTCATGATCGACGTCCTCCACCTGGGAAGATCGTGCTCCGCCGGCCGGACCTCCCGGCGTCACCGACGGCGTTAGACGAAACACGCTGCGACGCCTTATTGGCAGCGGTCTTCTCAGCATGGTCAAAGTTTGCTTTGCCAGCCATCGGTCATGCCGCGCTGCTTCAGCTACTGAGATGACATCTACGCGAAATGGCTGATAAGTCTCATGAAAATCCTTATTGGCGGGTTAGTCCGTTTTTTACTCGAATCAGTACAAAAACACATATCACGACGGACTCGGATGTAACGACAGTCACACAAGGAAAATGACCGCGCCACGCGCGAGCCGCCGTCCTCTGGCCGCCACCGCCCTTTGACCTTATGCTGTAGAGAATAATGAGCGCCGAGCCCTAGCCGCTCGGCGCCGTCGTCGCTGACGCAGTCCGCGTCTTCGGCTTGTTCAACGCCCACTGTAAGGATGCGCCTCATGCCTGGCTTGCTCCCGGACGTCGATCCCGATGGCCTGCTGGAATACTCCGTGGTCTATACCGACCGCGCCCTGAACCATATGTCGCAGAGCTTTCAAGGCGTAATGCGCGACATCTCCACCACCTTGAAGCAGGTGTACAACGCCCACAGCGCGGTCATCGTGCCCGGGAGCGGCACCTTCGGCATGGAGGCGGTAGCCCGCCAGTTCGCCCAGAACCGCAGCGCCCTGGTCATCCGCAATGGCTGGTTCAGCTACCGCTGGCACCAGATCCTCGAGATGGGCAAGATCCCGGCCGAACTGTGCGTGGAGAAGGCCCGACGTCAGCAGGACAGCGATCCGACCTCAGCGTTCGCCCCGCCCCCCATCGAGGAAGTCGAGCAGGCCATCGAGCGACTGCAGCCGGACATCGTCTTCGCCCCCCACGTAGAAACCTCGTCCGGCATGATCCTGCCGGACGACTACATCCGTCGCGTATCCGATGCGGTGCACGCCCACGGCGGCCTGATGGTGCTGGACTGCATCGCCTCGGGCACCGTCTGGGTGGACATGCAGGACACTGGCGTCGACCTGCTGATCAGCGCCCCCCAGAAGGGCTGGAGCGGCTCACCCTGCTGCGCCATGGTGATGCTCTCGGCCCAGGCGCGAGAGATCATCAAGGAAACCACCAGCACCAGCTTCGCCGCCGATCTCAAGAAGTGGCTCGAGATCATGGAGGCCTACGAGAATGGCGGCCACGCTTACCACGCGACCATGCCCACCGACAGCCTGCGCGAGCTACGCGAGATCATGCGCGAGACCGACGCCTACGGCTTCGACAAGGTGAAACAGGAACAGTGGGCCCTGGGCCAGGGAGTGCGCAGCCTGCTGGCCGAGTACGGCTTCAAGAGCGTCGCCGCCGAGGGTTACGAGGCGCCCGGTGTGGTGGTCTGCTACCACAACGACCCGGGGCTGGTCGGCAAGTTCGCCGCAGCCGGCGTCCAGGTCGCCGCCGGGGTCCCACTGATGTGCGATGAAGGCGACGATTTCCAGACCTTCCGCATTGGCCTGTTCGGCCTGGACAAGCTGCATCAGCCCGAGCGCAGCATCGACCACCTGCGCAAGGCGCTGGACAGTATCAAGGGGTAAACGGGCTGACACCCACCAGATCGGGCCGCACAGAAAGGCCCAGATAGAAAAAGGGGCGACGCATCAGCGTCGCCCCTCTTGTCTTACCCGTGTTGTCGGACTGAACGGCCAGGTCCTGCACGCCTCGAGTTTCAGTGCTCTCGGGTCATCCCCGTCGACTTGTCACTCTTTAGCCGACCTTTAATCGACCTTTAGTCGACCTCTTGTCACCCTCCAGTCACCCTCTAGTCACCCCAGCAGCGACAGAATGATGCGCTCTCCGTAGCCCCACAGCAGGACGGTCATGCCGAGCAGTCCTTCGAGCACCAGTACCCCCACCGCAAGGGTGGTGCTGGAGACGACGAAGCCTTCCTTTTCGCTGATATCGAGAAAGGAGGGAATGCCCAGATACAGCAGGTAGGCGGTGTAACAGAGGCCGATAACGCCGGCCAGCAGGCACAGCCAGATGATCGGGTAGATCGCCACGATGCCGCTCAGGAACATCGGGGTCGCCACATAGCCGGCAAAGATGATGCACTGGCTCTGGCTGGGTGTCTTGGGAAAGCGTTTAGCCGAGTAACGGATGGTCTTGCCGACGATGTAGACCGCCGCCAGGATCACCAGATAGAAGGCGATCCCCGCCCCCAGGGCGTCTAGATAACTGAGCTTGATGGTCGTGCCGCCGCCGAGACTCCAGCCGACCTGGGTGGTACCGATGTACGAGCAGATCACCGGTATGGCGGCCAGCAACAACACGTGATGCGCGTACAGGTGCGTTATCGTCTCCCTTTCCTGCTTGATCTGCTTCCATTCGCGATTCGGGTGGGCCATCAATCCCCAGACGTGTGTCAGCATACTGACTCCCTCCTGCTACCGCTGAAGTAAGTCCCGAGACCGGCACTCGGCGCCCGCGACTCCGTTGTCCTTAACTTGCAGTATAGAAGCGATTTTTCGCTTCGCTACCAACGTTACCGTACATACTATACAAGTCCTGTACAACACTTGATCTCCAGTCACGCTTCACCCATACGACTGATAAACACAAAAAAACCCCGCATCGGTGAAGATGCGGGGTTTCGGTTTCAGCGCCACCCGATCAGGACATCGAGGTCCACATCGGCGTGCTTGGCATCAGCGTCGCGTCCAGTGACATCATCAGGCTCAGCGCCGTGATGGTGAGGATCGAGATGCCGAATACCTGTCGCGCCCAACGCACGTTGTCGTCGGTACGGTAGCCCTTGGCCGCGATATACAGCCAGTAGACGCCCAGCACCAGGGCAACGATGAAGTAACCGGGTCCAGCGTAGCCGGCCAGACTCAGCGACAGCGTCGCACCGATAAAGGCCAGGATATAGCCCAGGATATGGTGCTTGGCCGTACCGATACCGCGAACCACCGGCAGCACCGGAATGTTGGCGGCGCGGTAATCTTCCATGCGAAAGATCGCGATCGCGTAGGAGTGCGGCATCTGCCACAGGCTGAAGATCACCAGCAGGGTCAAGGCCCCGGTATCGAAGCTGCCGGTCACCGCGCAATAGCCCACCACCGGCGGCACCGCCCCGGAGAGGCTGCCGACCAGAGTGCCGAACTCGGAATTGCGCTTCATGTAGAGGCTGTAGGCCCCCACATAGATGACGAAGCCGAAGGCCGCCAGACCCACCGTCAACGCATTGGTCCCCAGCGCCAGCAGACCGAAGCCGGCGATGCCCAGCAGGGTGGCAAACCGAAGTGTCGCCGCTTCGCTGACCCGCCCCTGCACCAGCGGGCGGTTGCGGGTGCGCTCCATCAGGGCATCGATGTCCTTGTCGATGACGTTGTTGTAGGCGCAGCCCGAGGCGATTACCAGGGCCAGACCCAACAGCGCCGACAGGAACACCACGGCATCGAACTGGCCCTGGGCGGCCAGGAAGTAGCCGCCCAGAACAGAGATCACGTTGCCGCCGATGATGCCCGGCTTGGTGATGGTGAGGTAGTCCCTGAGAGTGTCCCTGAACATCATGCGAGTCGGCGTCAGCCGATCATCATGTTGCGATGCAGGTGGTACATGATCCATAGGGAACCTCCGATGACCAGAACCAGGATCGCCACGGTGAAGACGAAGGACATGAAGTTCCAGCCTTCATCGGCCTTGGTGTTCATGTGCATGAACAGCACGAGCTGCACCAGCACCTGAGCCACCGCGGTACCGACGATCACGATCAACGTCGCGAAGGTGTCGAAGGCGCCGGTCATCACCGCCCCGAAGGGAATGACGGTCAGCACGATGGACAGGATCAGGCCGATCACATAGGACTTGACGCTGCCATGGCTGTGATGGTCGTTGGCGTGTCCGCTCATATCACAGGGCTCCCATCAGGTAGACGAAGGAGAAGACGCAGATCCAGACGATGTCCAGGAAGTGCCAGAACAGGCTCAGACACATGATGCGCGGACGCACCATATCGTCGAGACCACGCTGCTTCACCTGGATCATCATCACCAGGATCCAGATCAGACCGGCGGTCACGTGCAGACCGTGGGTACCGACCAGCAGGAAGAAGGCCGACAGGAAGCCTGAACGATCCGGACCAAAGCCCTCATGGATCAGGTGACGGAACTCATAGAGTTCCAGCGCCACGAAGGCCGCGCCCAGCAGGAAGGTGATCCCGAGCCACTTCATCACCTTGGATGCCTGATTGGCGTTCATGGCGAGCACCGCCATGCCGTAGGTGAAACTCGAGAACAGCAGCAGGAAGGTCCCGACCAGGATGAACGGGAGCTGGAAGATCTCGCCCGGGGTCGGACCATCGGCCGTGCCCCGAAGGAGCACGGCGTAGGTGGCGAACAGTGACCCGAAGATCACCAGGTCGCTCATCAGATAGACCCAGAAACCGAAGACCTTGGTGCCCGCGGCATCATGATGGTCGTGGTCGTGATCATGGTCATGCCCGTGGGCATGACCTTGCTGGTTGAGGGTGTCGGTTGCCATGGTTATGCCTGCATCTCCACACGGTTCTGGTGTTCGCGCTCGATACGCTCGACTTCCGCGGCCGGCACGTAGTAGTCGACGTCATCGTTGAAGATACGCGCGATGAAGGTGGCAAACATGCCCAGTGCGGTCACGATGGCAAGCCACCAGATATGCCACACCAGGGCGAAGCCGAAGACCGCGGAGATCAGACCGATCACCGGACCTTCCCAGGTGTACTTGGGCATGTGAATGTCCTTGTACGGTCCCTTGGACACGCCGGCCTTGCCGCCGTTGGCCTGCTTCTGGTTCCAGAAGTCGTCGATGTCCTTGATCTCGGGCAGATGCGCGAAGTTGTAGAACGGTGCGGGAGACGAGGTCGCCCACTCCAGGGTACGCGCATCCCAGGGATCGCCGGTGACGTCCTGGTTCTTCTTGCGATCACGGATACTGACGTAGAACTGGATCACGGTGCAGGCGATACCACACAGAATCAGCACGGCGCCGATCCAGGCGATGATCATCCACGGCTGCCAGGCGCCGTTGTCATAGGACTGCATGCGACGCACGGCACCGAAGAAGCTGAGAACGTACAGCGGCATGAAGGCCACGTAGAAGCCGGTCAGCCAGAACCAGAAGGAGCGCTTGCCCCACTTCTCGTCGAGGGTGAAGCCGAAGGCCTTCGGGAACCAGTAGGTCAGACCCGCCAGCATGCCGAACACCACGCCGCCGATGATGACGTTGTGGAAGTGGGCGATGACGAACAGGCTGTTGTGCAGCACGAAGTTGGCCGCCGGTACCGCCAGCATCACACCGGTCATGCCACCCAGGGTAAAGGTGATGATGAAGCCGATGGTCCACAGCACCGGAGAGGTGAACTCCAGACGACCGCGGTACATGGTGAACAGCCAGTTGAATACCTTCACCCCGGTGGGGATGGCGATGATCATCGTCATGATGCCGAAGAAGGCATTGACGTTGGCCCCGGCCCCCATGGTGAAGAAGTGGTGCAGCCAGACGATGAACGACAGGAAGGTGATGGCGATGGTCGCCCACACCATGGTGCCGTAGCCGAACAGCCGCTTGCGAGCGAAGGTCGCGATGACCTCGGAGAACACCCCGAATGCCGGCAGGATAAGGATGTACACCTCAGGATGGCCCCAGGCCCAGATGAGGTTGACGTACATCATCATGTTGCCGCCAAAATCGTTGGTGAAGAAGTGAGTCCCCAGGTAACGATCCAGCGTCAGCATCGCGATGGTCGCGGTCAGAATCGGGAAGGACGCGATGATCAGCACGTTGGCGCACAGCGACGTCCAGGTGAAGATGGGCATACGGAACAGGGTCATGCCCTTGGTGCGCATCTTCAGGATGGTGACGAAGAAGTTGATACCGGTCAGGGTCGTACCGATGCCAGATATCTGCAACGCCCATATCCAGTAATCCACCCCGACGCCGGGACTGTACTCTATCCCCGATAGTGGCGCGTAGGCCAGCCAGCCGGTCGCGGCGAACTCACCGACCACCAGCGAGACGTTGACCAGGATGACACCGGCAACGAACAGCCAGAAGCTCAAGTTGTTAAGGAAGGGGAAAGCCACGTCGCGCGCGCCGATCTGCAGCGGCACCACCAGGTTCATCAGACCGATGACCATGGGCATGGCGACAAAGAAGATCATGATCACACCGTGGGCGGTGAAGATCTGATCATAGTGGTCAGGCGGTAGATAGCCCTCGGCTCCGGCCGAGGCCATGGCCTGCTGGGTACGCATCATGATGGCGTCGGCGAAGCCACGGATCAGCATCACCAGCGCGACCAGGAAGTACATGATACCGAGCTTCTTGTGGTCGACGGAGGTGATCCACTCGCGCCACAGATAGCCCCACTTCTTGAAGTAGGTCAGGCCGCCGACCACGGCGATCCCGCCCAGGGCGATACCGATCGCCACCACCATGATGATGGGCTCCTGGATCGGAATCGAGTCTAACGTCAGTTTTCCAAACATGATTTACTCCGCTGCCTCTGCGCTCATGGACTCGCCGTGAGACTCGCTCTCGTCGCCATGGCCGCCTGCGCCGTGCCCGTTGACCACGCCGCCGTAGGTCTCGACGAACTCGGCATGCTTGCCGCCGGCCAGGAAGCTCTTGATGATGCGCTCATAGAGCGCCGGGGTGATCTCGGAGAAGTACTGGACCTCGTTGTCCTCGCTTGGCGTGGCGAGATCGTAGTACTCCTCGGGGAAGGTCAGCGTATCGGACGAGGAACGCACCTTCTCCACCCACTCTTCGAAGTCCTCGACGGAACCCACGTGGGCGTCGAAGGTCATCTCGGAGAAGCCTGCACCGCTGTAGTTGGTGGAGCGGCCCGGATAGACGCCCTGCTCTTCGGCGATCAGGTGAACGTCGTTATCCATGCCGGCCATGGCGTAGATCTGGCTACCCAGGCGCGGAATGAAGAAAGAGTTCATCACCGAACCGGAGCTCACCCGGAAGCGCACCGGAGTGTCCTCGGGGAAGGCCAGTTCGTTGACCGTGGCGATGCCCTGCTCCGGGTAGATGAACAGCCACTTCCAGTCCAGCGATACGGCCTGGATTTCCATGGGCTCGTTCTGTCCTTCCTTGGCCTCGAGACTGCGGTGCGGGTCGAGACTGTGGGAGGTGTACCAGGTCAACAGCGCCAGGAAGACGATGATGACGCAGGGAATGAACCAGACGATGGCCTCGATCTTGGTCGAATGGGCCCAGTCGGGTGAATAGGTGGCATCGGTGTTGCCACGGCGATAGCGCCAGGCAAACCACAGGGTGAGCACGATGACCGGCACCACCACGATCTGCATCAGACCGAAGGCGGTGAGGATCAAGGTACGCTGCTCACGGCCGATCTCCCCCTTGGGGTCGAGCAGCGCCGATTCGCAGCCCGCCAGCAACAGGGGCAGCGCCAGCATCAGCACAACGCTGAGCACGCGCAGGTACGACTTTCTTCTCATGTAGCAACCTCGTCAGGGCTTGGAGGCGGAATACCAGAGATTACGAGCTCAGGCTCGCGCGATGTGCAGGGGCCGCTGAGGTGGAACATTGCATGCACCTTTGGCAAAAGTTGCATGAAATGTGCCGAACCACGGACTAGACCCGCAAAATTTCGCATCCCCTACCCTGCCTCGGTACCACGACAAGACGTCGACACCTGAACAAAAGAAGTAGATGGAATGCGACCGGGGCGTATTGTCGACAGAGCGACCAGACTTGAGAAGCGACGATTTGCCGCAGGGGTGTCGCACCTTTCCTTGATCTGTCGCACCAAGACGTCGCAACAGTGCACAAATGGCCAATTGCCTGGGCCAGCAGAACCTGCCCTGCGACCCAACACCACACCCAGGAAGCACCACCAGGAACCGTGTCAGCGAGGCCGGACCCCACCCCCATGGGAAAGGCGATCTGATGGAAAAGAACGATATCCGTCGCCACGCTATCGTCTGACGTTATCGCCTGACGTTATTTCCCCCGACGCCATCGCCCCAACGCCAGGACGAAAGCGATGACGATGCCGAGAGGGCCAAACCGTGAAGTGTCAGACAAGGAAGGGACAGATAAGGGAGGATCGATAAGGAAGGGCCGGCTCACCAAGGGCCTGGTCATAAAAGAGCGAATCGGCGACGAGGGCCAGATCAGCAAGGGGGCCAAGGGAAGGCTCGAGCAGAAGGGACAGACCACAACGAGAGGCGCAACCGTGCGCCCAGGGGACCACTATCGAGAAAGGCCGTCAGAGACTGAAAGGCCAATGATCCGCAAGACAAGAAGTCACAAGACAAGAATCCACAAGCCAAGGATCCACGCTGGGCAAGAAACCGAAACCGGGGAATCAGGGATGAACCAGCCGAGACGCCACTTCCGGCGTACGTGACAGGCCTGCGGCACCCTCGCCGTGGGTGATGATGACATCGGCGTCGATCAGGGCGCCAAAGAAGGCGGGACGCAGCACGCCCCACTTGCTGTCGTCGAATACCAGGATCCGCTGGGCGGCGGTTTCGATGGCGGCCTGCTTGGGCGCCACTTCATGAAAGTGAAAGCAGCTCAGGCCCCGTGCGGCATGCACCCCGGCGGCGGAGAGAAAGGCGCGATTGATGCCGAGTCCCCGGACCTGGCGGGCGATGTCATCGCCGTCGAAGGACTGGGAGACGCCCTGATAGACGCCGCCCAGCAGGATCAGTCGGATGCCATCGAAATGGCTGACCGCATTGGCCACGTTAAGGGCGTAGGTCACCACCGTCAGGTCTCGTCGGCTGGCCAGTTCTGCGATCATCGGCACCAGGGTGGTGCCGCAATCGATAAACAGGGTATCGCCGTCTTCCACGTAGCCACTGGCGCGGCGACACAGACGCGCCTTGATATCGGCGCCGCGATCCTGTTGAGTTTCCAGGTCGTAGACTGGCGTGAAGTGGGGGTCGTCGCGGCGAACCAGATGCCCGCCCATCAGCATCAGAGGGCTGTCCTTGGTGGACACGTCGCGCCTCAGGGTCATCTCTGACACACCGCAGAGGATGGCGGCGTCCGCCAGCCTCAGGCTGCCGCCTCCGGCGAGCGCCTGCAAAAGGCGCTCCTGTCGCTGAATACTGCGCTGATTCATGGATTCTCCCCCGCGCCTCGACGGTCATGGCTTGCTGCCGTCGTTTTTCAATAAGCATGCCCTGAACTACCGGGTTCAGCCAGTGCCCGGGCAGGTAAGAAAACGCCACTGCACAAATGTTATTTTTCTCACATCAAGTGTTACTATACACTCATTGACGGATGGGCCCAGCCCGTGCCGGCCAATTCCGCTCGACAACAATCACTCGACACGAGCCGCCGCCATGCCCCATCACCTCTATAATTCCTGTTCTGATACCCCATTCGGCATAAGAGATTTCCGCCCCGTTCGAGGCAATTGCCCGCTATCAACGCGATGCGGGACGCCAGACCAGGCCCGAAGTGCGATGATCTATTCTTCAACGTTCATATTTTGATGAGGCGAAGGAACCTATGACACTCCTGATGAGCCTGGTCGGCATGGCCACCCTGATCGCCATCGCCGTCGCGTTCTCCTACAACCGCCGTGCCATTCGCCTGAGAACCGTGGGGGGCGCCTTCCTGATCCAGGCTGGTCTCGGGGCCTTCGTCCTTTACGTGCCCTTTGGCCAGAAGGTCCTGAAAACCGTATCGGACGCCGTCAGCCAGGTGGTGCTCTACGCCAACGACGGCATCGATTTCCTGTTCGGCGGCCTGGCCAACGCCGACAGCGTCGGCTTCGTGTTCGCGGTCAAGGTGCTGCCGGTCATCATCTTCTTCTCGTCGCTGACGGCGGTGCTCTACTACCTGGGCATCATGCAATGGGTCGTGCGCCTGCTCGGCGGCGCGCTGCAGAAGCTGCTCGGCACCTCGCGTACCGAGTCGCTGTCCGCCACCGCCAATATCTTCGTCGGCCAGACCGAGGCGCCGCTGGTCGTGCGGCCCTTTATCGCCCGCATGACCGCCTCCCAGCTATTTGCGGTGATGTGCGGTGGCCTTGCCTCGGTGGCGGGCTCGGTGCTTGCCGGCTACGCCGCACTCGGCATCCCCATGGAATACCTGGTGGCCGCCTCCTTCATGGCGGCCCCCGGCGGCCTGCTGTTCGCCAAGCTGATCATGCCGGAGACCGATCCCGAGGCGGACAAGGCCGACCGCGTCTCCGAGGTCATCGAGGACGAGGACAAGCCGGCCAACGTGCTTGACGCTGCCGCCGGTGGCGCCTCGTCCGGCCTCAAACTGGCGGCCAACGTGGGCGCCATGCTGCTGGCCTTCATCGGCTTGATCGCCCTGCTCAACGGTATCCTCGGTGGCGTCGGTGGTTGGGTCGGATTCGAGGATCTCAGCCTCGAGCTGATCCTGGGCTGGGTGTTCTCGCCGCTGGCCTTCCTGCTCGGCATTCCCTGGGAAGAGGCGACCCTGGCGGGGTCCTTCATCGGCCAGAAGCTGGTGGTCAACGAGTTCGTCGCCTTCATCAACCTGGCCCCCTATATCGACGGCGAGCAGCTCGTGGCCGCCACCGGCGAGGTGATGAGCGACCATACCGCCGCGGTGCTGTCCTTCGCGCTGTGCGGCTTCGCCAACCTGTCCTCCATCGCCATCCTGCTGGGCGGGCTCGGCAGCATTGCCCCGAGCCGTCGTCACGACATCGCCCGCTATGGCCTCAAGGCGGTACTGGCCGGCACCCTGTCCAACCTGATGTCGGCCTGCATCGCCGGCTTCTTCATGACCCTGGGCGCCTGATCCCACGTCGCGGATCCAGCGCCCGCCCTCATATCTTCGGCCGCCCGAGGCGGCGGCCTGTCCCACTCCAGGAGCCTCCCATGTCCCCCCAGTCGACCAACCCCTCCGTGATCGCTCGCCAGGCACTGTCCTTGATGGATCTGACCAGCCTCAACGATGACGATACCGACCATGTCGTCGAGGCCCTGTGCCAGCGGGCCAAGACGCCGCTGGGCCACACTGCTGCGGTGTGCATCTATCCGCAGTTCGTGGTGCCGGCGCGGCGCGCCCTCACCGCCCACAACCTCAGCGGCCAGGTCAAGATCGCCACCGTGACCAACTTCCCCCACGGCGAAGACGATGTCATGGCAGCCGCCCGCGCTACCCGCGAAGCGGTGGCTTCCGGTGCCGACGAAGTGGACGTGGTCTTCCCCTACCGCGCCTTCATGAATGGCGATGATCAGATCGGCCAGGAGCTGGTCGAGATGTGCAAGGCCGCCGCCAGCGGCCGCACCCTCAAGGTGATCCTGGAAACCGGCGAGTTGAAGGACGCCGAGTTGATCCGCCGGGCCAGCGAGCAGGCCATCGCCGGTGGTGCCGACTTCCTCAAGACCTCCACCGGCAAGGTCGCCGTCAACGCGACGCCCGAGGCCGCCCGAGTGATGCTGGAAGTCATCCGCGACGCGGACCGCCCGGTCGGCTTCAAGGCCGCCGGGGGCGTTCGCAGCGTCGAGGACGCCGCCGTCTATCTGGAGCTTGCCGCCGAGATCATGGGTGCCAACTGGGCCCGTCCCGAGACCTTCCGTTTCGGCGCCTCGGGCCTGCTCGACAACCTGCTGATGACCGCCGGTGTCGGTGTCGACGGCGGGGGCCAGTCCGGAGGCTACTGATGCTGTTGCAGGATATTCTTGCCGCCAAGCGTGACGGCCAGGCGCTGTCCAGCGAGGCCATCCGCCAATTCGTGATGGCCATCGCCGATGACAGCGCCGGTCAGGAGCAGATCGGCGCCTTCGCCATGGCCACCTATCTCAACGGCATGACGCTGGATGAGACGGTGGCGCTGACCGAGGCGACCCGGGACTCCGGCAGCGTGCTGGACTACCGACAGCTTGATCTGCCGGGGCCTATCCTCGACAAGCATTCCACCGGCGGCGTGGGCGACCCGGTATCGCTGATCCTCGGCCCCTGGCTCGCCGCCTGCGGAGCCCACGTGCCGATGATCTCCGGTCGTGGTCTGGGCCACACCGGCGGCACCCTGGACAAGCTCGAGGCCATCGCCGGCTATGACGTCACTCCTCGGCGCACCACCTTCGAGCGCCTGCTCAAGGACGTCGGTGTGGCCATCGTCGGACAGAGCGGCGATCTGGCGCCGGCGGACAAGCGCCTCTACGCGGTGCGCGACGTCACCGCCACCGTTGCCTCGTTGCCGCTGATCGTTGCCTCGATCCTCGGCAAGAAGCTCGCCGAAAACCTCGATGCCCTGGTCATGGACGTCAAGATCGGCAACGGCGCCTTCATGGCGAACGACGACGAGACCCGAACCCTGGCAGCCACCATCGCCGACGTCGCCCGACGTGCCGGCACCCCGACCACGGCGGTGCTCAGCGACATGAACCAGACCCTGGCCGAAAGCGCCGGCAACGCCATCGAGGTACGCGAGTGCCTGGCGATCATGCGCGGTGAGCAGCGCGATTCGCGGCTGTTGACGCTGACCCGCCGCCTGGCGGTGGAAGCGCTGCTGGCCGGCCGACTGGCGACGTCCAAAGAGGACGCCGAACGCCAGCTCGAGGCACGCCTGGCCAGCGGCGACGTGGCCGAGCGCTTCGAGCGCATGGTGGCAGGTCTTGGCGGACCGACCGACCTGCTGGAAAACGCAGGCGCCCTGCCCGCCCCGGCCCCGGTGATCCAGGACGTCCTGGCCGAGCATCCGGGACGGGTGGCACGCCAGGACGTCAAGGCGCTGGGCATGGCGGTGGTCGAGCTGGGCGGCGGGCGCCGCCGTGCCGGCGACGCCATCGACCATCGTGTCGGACTGGACGCCATCGCCGCCATCGGCCAGACGGTCGACCGTCACACCCCGCTGGCGCGCATTCACGCCGCCAGCCAGGCGGACGCTGACAGACTCGCGGCACGGGTACGCGAGGCCTTCACCTTCGGCGACGAGGGCACGCCCCCGCCACTGGTGCACGAGACCTTGTGCGATCCTTCGATAACGGGAGAGACACCATGAGCCGCGCGATCGTGCTGGTGATGGATTCCTTCGGCATCGGTGCTGCCCCCGACGCCGAGCGCTTCGGCGACGCCGGCGCCGATACCCTGGGCCATATCGCCGAGGCCTGTGCCCGCGGGCAGGCCGACGACCGTGGCCGCCGCGGCCCGCTGCAACTTCCCAACCTGGCCCGCCTGGGGCTCTATCACGCCCACCGCGAGGCCACCGGCGCCAGCGCCGCAGGCATCCAGCTGGGCGAGGTCGACGGCGCCTACGCCCACGCCATGGAGGTGTCCTCGGGCAAGGACACCCCGTCCGGGCACTGGGAAATCGCCGGGGTCCCGGTGCGCTTCGACTGGGGGTACTTCGAGGACAGGGAGCAGAGCTTTCCGCCGCTACTGCTCAAGGCATTGATCGAGGAGGCGGCGCTACCCGGTGTGCTGGGCAACTGCCACGCCTCAGGCACCGAGATCATCGCCCGTCTGGGTGAAGAACACTGCGCCAGCGGCAAGCCCATCGTCTACACCTCCGCCGACAGCGTCTTCCAGATCGCCGCCCATGAGGACAGCTTCGGCCTTGAGCGCCTGCTGTCATTGTGCGAGACCGCCCGGCGGCTGCTCGAGCCCTACAATATCGGTCGGGTGATCGCGCGCCCCTTCGTCGGTGACGACGCCGCGAGCTTCCAGCGCACCGGCAATCGTCGCGACTACAGCGTCGAGCCGCCCTCGCCCACGGTGCTGTCGAAGCTTCACGACGCCGGCGGCGAGGTCGTGGCCATCGGCAAGATCGCCGACATCTACGCCCACTGCGGCATCAGTCGTCTGATCAAGGCGTCGGGCCATGACGCTTTGATGGC
This sequence comes from Halomonas sp. BN3-1, assembly GCF_003056325.1. Classification (NCBI taxonomy): domain Bacteria; kingdom Pseudomonadati; phylum Pseudomonadota; class Gammaproteobacteria; order Oceanospirillales; family Halomonadaceae; genus Halomonas; species Halomonas sp. BN3-1. Next base: position 120,175 of record NZ_PYVV01000013.1, read on the forward strand.
GGCGACCCTGGCGGCCATGGATGAACCGGTGGCGAGCGACACCCAGCGCCTGATCATGACCAACTTCGTCGACTTCGACATGGTCTACGGCCATCGCCGCGACGTGTCCGGCTATGCGGCGGCGCTGGAAGCCTTCGACCGACAGTTGCCGGCGCTGCTCGAACGGCTGACCGACGACGATCTGCTGGTGATCACCGCCGACCACGGCTGCGACCCCACCTGGCAAGGCAGCGACCACACCCGCGAGTTCATCCCGGTGCTGGCCAGCGGCGCCGGGCTTGCGGCCGGATCGCTGGGGCGTCGGCAGAGCTTCGCCGATATCGGCCAGAGCCTGGCGAGCTATTTCGGTCTTGCCCCCATGGCCGACGGTGAGAGCTTTATCGAGCGCAAACGAGCATTGGATAGACGAGGAGCTTAGATGGCTACCCCCCACATCAAGGCCGAACGCGGTGATTTCGCCGACACCGTGCTGATGCCCGGCGATCCCCTGCGCGCCAGATACATCGCCGAGACCTTTCTCGAGGATGCGCGACTGGTCAACGAGGTGCGCAACATGTACGGCTACACCGGTCGCTACAAGGGACGCGAGATCTCGGTCATGGGCCACGGCATGGGCATCCCCTCGGTATCGATCTACGCCAAGGAACTGATCACCGAATTCGGCGCCAGACGGCTGATCCGCGTGGGTTCCTGCGGCGCCGTGCGCGACGACGTCAAGGTACGTGACCTGATCATCGGCCTCGGCGGCAGCACCGACTCCGGCGTCAACCGCTCGCGCTTTCGCGGCCTCGACTTCGCCGCCATCGCCGATTTCGACCTGACCCGCGCCGCCGTGGACGCCGCCGGCGCCCAGGGCACCCCAGTCAAGGTCGGCAACATCTTCTCTGCCGACCTGTTCTATCACCCGGACCCAGCGCTGATCGACTGCCTGCGCAAGTTCGACATCGTCGGCGTCGAGATGGAGGCCGCCGGGCTCTACGGCGTCGCCGCCGAATTCGGCGCCCGCGCACTGACCATCTGCACGGTATCGGACCATATCGTCAACGGCGACAGCCTCTCCAGCGACGAGCGCGCCACCAGCTTCGACGAGATGATGACCATCGCCCTCGAGACCGTGCTCGAGGACGACCACCAGCAAACCAGCCGCCAGGAGACCCCCCGATGAGCGATCCAAGGACGACAGAGACCGTCGACGCCGATATCGTCAAGGCGCTGATCGAGGTACGCGGCCGCGCCTACGTGCCCTACTCCAGCCACCCGGTGGGCGCCCTGCTGATCAGCGACTCGGGAACCCGCTACGTCGGCGCCAACGTCGAGGTCGCCCACTACAAGGGGCTGTGTGCCGAGGCCTCAGCCATCGCCGCCATGGTCACCAGCGGCGAGACCCGGCTGAAGGAGGTCTACGTCATCGGTCCCGGCGAGCATCTGTGCACCCCCTGCGGTGACTGCCGTCAGCGCCTGCGCGAGTTCTCCTCCCCCGAGACCCTGATCCGGGTGGTGGACGCGGACGGCCAACTGCTCAAGCGCTACACCATGGACGAGTTGCTGCCGGACTCCTTCGGGCCGGAAAACCTGGGCAAGGACTCCGCCTTCGCCAGCTAGGCGAGCGAATTCACTTCCTCGGAGTTGTCCGCTCTGGCATTGCCGAATCGGCTCGATTTGCCTGGCAGACCTGCCGGAGCGCCAAACGAACTGACTCGGCAACCGGAGCCCTACTGGATGCCCTGAAACAATCTCGGATTGTAGATCCGTGCCCGGATGTCGATGAGCGAGACTTTATCCATGTCCGGGTGCAGCGGATTCACCACCGCCACCTGATCAATACCCGCAGCAGCGGTACTTGGCACCAGCAGTATCAAGTTGCGGGCCGCCGACAGGAACGCGGTACCGAGTCGCCGCGTGTGTTCAGGAGGGGGAAACAGGTCCCAGCCATCAGGCAATTCATCGACTCCGACCTTCTCGACGGCGCTGCTTTGTACGTCATAGATGCCCAGGCGAAAATCCTTCGGGACCAATCGCGGGTCTGGAATATAGTTACCCATTTCCAGCATGGCGACGGAGGCGCTGGTACCGAAATACAGCACCGGATGGCCGGGGTCATTCCAGCGCGCTCCATCGTGATAGCTGGCACCGCGCCCGGACAGGTTGGCCAGAAAACGCTCAGGAGCGATACGGTACAGCCTCATCAACTGAAGTCGCCGTGACTGATCTTGCGCAGCACCTGTCGTACCAGTTCACGGCCAGCAAAGGTATCCAGGAGTTCGATCGGGCGCGAGCCGGCGAGTGCGGGTACCTCGGCGTGCAGCCATTGATGACCGACCGCTTCGTCAGCGAACACCTCACCTACCTCGACAAACAACTTCAGCGTGTCGAGCACTTCTTCGCTTTGCGCACGCCCCAGCGCCTTGCGCTTGTAGAAGCGATGCAGATTGCCGGAGTCCGTCTCCAGCAGTCGTACAAAGAGATCGCGGTCGGCCGACAGTGCATCAATCGCCTGTTTGAGCACGCTTCCCGGCAGCCCTTGCCTGACGGTTCTGATAAAAGCGGCTGAATCGGTGTACACCTCGCGGGGCAGGTCGATCTGCGCCATCACCCCGCCACCCGCTGCACGGTCCTTTTCGAGAAGCTCCATCGCGGTCTCCCGGCGCTCACTCGCTGGCACGGCGCCAGCAACGTTCCCACCTGTACGCTTCAGCATACCTCAGATCGAAGTTTTACCAACATCAATATGACCTAAGCCCAGCAAGGGTGCCCCCTCGCCGACTCGCCACCGCACAGCTGAACGCGTCACCGCCAGCGGGCAGCACCGGCCCGAGGGATTCAACTCGTTCTGGATCACCAGCCCCTGCAATATCATCCACCTGGTGTCACCCGCCGATGACTCGCCCCCCTACGATATGACAAAGGAAAACTGAGCCAACCGCATGCGGCTGCCACAGCCCACCGGACGCAAAAAAGGCCACCACGGGTGGCCCACAAGGCTTGCTGGACTAGCCTGAGATCGGATCTATCAGATGTGCGGTGGAGTCTTTCGCGTGGCGAGACTGGCAGCGACATCACGCACTTCGGCTTGCGCTCTCTATCACTTGATTGCGTCTTCGCTCACTGGTGTCAGCACCGTCTACCCATCCCGCTACTTTCTCCTACGACGAAGGCGTTCCGACAACCCATTCGAAATCTCTTGCACCTTTCCACGCAACTCGTGCTCCTCTGCCATGCCCTTGGCAGACTGCCATGCTCCTTCGGCAAGGCCTCGGCTTGCATTAGCGACCTCAACAAGTTGCTGCTTGCTCAACCACTCCATCATGCCAGGGCGCACCTTGAGCCTGTCATTTACGGCGTGGAGTTCGGTCTGATAGATCGCCGGGTGTACACCGCACATGGCTATTACTCGCAAAGTGTCGGCTAACCTTTGCTCTGGATACAGCCTACCCGAGCCAGCAAGAAGACTCAGTCGCTGGAGGCACTCACCGCAAAAGGCGTGGTCATCCTCAAGGCGCCAAGCCAAGTAGCCTCCCTCCCGGCTATCAGGCAGACAACCAAGCTTCTGGTTCAACTGAGTTTGTTTATCAGCCAATGCTTTCACGACGCGCTGCTGAAGGGCATCCAGGTCCCGGTGAGCTTGCAACTCCCACTCACGGTGGGCCTTCGCCTTGATCCGCCGCAGTTGCTCGGTCAACTGGGGGGCCGTCATCTGTGCCAGCGCGGGCGACCCTGATCCAAACACCAAAGCGCCGGCAGGGCCGAACAGCAGCATACCCAGGGAAGCACCTGCCACGCTTCCACCAGCGGCTAGTCCCGTACGTACCATACCGTCGAACAGCACCTGCTCCACGGCCTGCTTTCCGGTAAGCTGACCGCGCCGGTAAGCGATGAGGCCCCTTGCGACGCTGATTGTGCCGGCGAGACTGATTACACTGGGGTTGAGCAGTTCCACACCGGCGCCCAAGGAGTCGCGGGTGACCTGATTAACCACCTCGTTGCTCAAGCCTTCGATGAAAAAGACGTTGTCTGCCCACTCCTCGGGTATCTGGGAGGCCAGTTCAGCATTTGCGATAACAGGATAGTCATACCGTTCGAAGTGTTCTCTCAAGCCATCCAAGGTGGCATGAAACTTGACTTGAAATGGCTGACCATCGACCAAGATATCCCAGCCCGGCTGATTGGCGGTCTCCGGTAGGCTGACGGTATGACCTGCGGCCGTCAACTGGGCAGCGACAGCCCGCTCTGCCACGTAGCCCTTGAGCTGGCTGACACCACCCAATACTTCCCTCTCACCGCCAGAAAGCAGTTGAACAGCCATCTCAGCGAAGCTGAGGCTTCCATCAATATCCTCACTGCGCACAAAGTTGGCCGCCTCGAGCACAGTGGGATCAACGGCTGCTACCGAATAGAGCACATCACCCACCGTGAGCGTTGCCATCGCGGCTACTGTCGAGCGCTCGCTTACCTGGTGCGTTTCCCCGCTAATCCGAGGGTCAATGGCGATATCATCATCAGAGATAAACGATGGCAATGGCTGGGCCATGGCCTCAAGTACGTCATCGGGCGGTAATGCGACAGAGTGAGTGGCTACGACAGCTAGGCGCTGCCACTCATCGCGATAGCGCTGGAACTCCTCATCACGGATTCCTACAACGCTGGACAGATGCGGCGCCAGAGCAAAGCAACTCCTGGCGGAGTCGAGGCCGGATGGGCCTTGCAGCTTACCCTGCAGCGTGAGCATAGCGACCACTCTTGCCGCCACCGCAGCCCTGATCTTGTCGCGTGCAGAGCGCAGGAACAACCACCCGCCCCCACCCGCAACGGTCAGAATGGTGATCGGGTTGGACAGCACAGAAACGATCGAGACCAGGAGAGGCCCACTGGCCAGAGGAATAAAGGCTGAGGCCTGAGCGGCCAAGATGTAGGCCGAAAAGCCCGCCGCACTAACGCCGGCACCAAAAGTGCCAAGAGAGCCTCCAAGCAGCAGCGCCTTGCGGAGCGCAGCATCGTTATGACGATTTGCCTGTGTCTCGTCCAAAAGCCGCTGGTGACTTTGTTCATCCAGCGCATCGAGCGAAGCGACAGCGCGTCTAAGCAGTTCACGACGCTGCTCAGCGGTGGGCGGAGCTTCCTCATCCGTAAGCGTCTGCTCAAGCAGTTCGTCCAAGACCGGAAAAACCACATCATCCAGGGTGATGGCGTGCTGCCCCTTCGCCAACCAGCCCCGCTGTTGGAGCCAACGACGCCCCGAGTCAACCAACTTGGGTGGGTCCAACACATGAATCAATCGCGCCGTCAGATCATCCGCCAGGAAACCGCAGCCTCGGAAAGTAGTGGTCAGCCGCGCGGGCAGACCCAACGCATTTCGCAAGCGAACCCATAGCAGCAGCCTAAGCAAATGATCATTGTGCTCGGATTCTAGCCAGTAGCGCTGACGTTCGCTGAGCTCTCTGGCCCCTTCCACTGCCTCAGGCGCGCTCAAGCGTGGCAGCACGTCTTGGGACTGGCTTCCGCGCCTCCGCTTAACCCACTGGCCAAGCTGCCGGCCGATAGCTCCCGCGCGTTCGCTATTCTGTTCAGCGCGCTTAGCCAGACGGCGTTGCCAATGACTGTCATCGAACAATGCTAAGCAGGTAGCGAGAAGCTCACGGTTTGCACTTCCCAGCCCAGACAGAGTGTCTGTAGGCGAGAAAGAAATCTCTGAGGGCAGTTCGCGTCTATCTGCCATAGGCCTCACTCCTGAGTTGAAGCTCGAACGGGCAGCCGTTTCCGTCAGCTTTCATGAAGTTTAGCGTCATCCAACATCCGCTGGAGCTCGTCCACGGACTTTTCCGCCTTCCACCTCATAGTCGTTGACCAAGGCATTGCAGTTACTTGCACGACGACCTGCCCAGCCTGACAGTGCTCGCCGGGCTCGGTCATGCCGGGGAATCACCGACAAAGTCTAGGCTTACAATCGATGCACCAGCGAAGATGAAATTGCGTCCATCGCTACCTTTGCCTACTAGGTAGCGGAAATTATGGGCCAGATTCTCTGCAGCCTCCTTTCCTTTCAAGAACGCTTCTCCGCAAAGACGCCCCGCCGAGTCTCGATGGCCCGACAGGGCTATACTCACCAATGTCCTTGCCTACCGCCTGCAGCAGCTTCATCTGCCCCGACCATCCTGTGGCGATGGGGCGCCGCCGGGCGATCTCTGAAGCACTGCTACCTGGGAGTTCCCCATCGCCACCCGGGTAGGGGCCAGCCGTGTTCAGATCTCACCCACGCCCGCTGCTGGCATCGAGGTCTCACAGATGAATGCCAACTTCTCTCCCGGCGAAAATATCGCCATGAAGATTCCGGCCCACGAGTACGAGGCGACCGTTGCCTTCTACCGCGAGATCCTGAAGTTCGAGGAATTGACGCCCCCCGGTGACCGGGAGACGCCACGCTTTGCCTTCGGCGACAAGATACTGTGGCTGGATCGCGAGCCGCACTTGAGCCAGGCGGAGATCTGGCTTCAGATCTTGGCCAGCGACATCCAGGCCGCCTCGAGCTACCTCGAACAGCGTGGCTGTCAGCGCTGCGACGAGATCGAGCAGCTGCCGAAAGAATTCAACTCGTTCTGGATCACCAGCCCCTGCAATATCATCCACCTGGTGTCACCCGCCGATGACTCGCCCCCCGACGATGTGAGATTGGAAAACGGAGTCGATTGACTGCAGCTGCCGCAGCCAGCCGGACGCAAAAAAGGCCACCACTGGTGGCCACAAGGCTTGCTGGACTTGCCTGAGATCGGTTCCATCAGACGTGCTGTAGTGTCTTTCGCGTGGCGAGACTGGCGGTGACGCCACGCGATTCGAAGGCTCGTTTGTCCCAAGTGGTGGCCGCGCTTGCTTCAGGCCGCTTTGGGTTCATGAGCCCCACGACGTCAGACGCTTTGCTTCAGGCCACCTTTCCCTTGCTGAAGCGCTTCTTCAGGTAGGCGACGATGTCCATGGATTCGTACATCCAGGTCTCGCTGCCGTCTTCATTGGTGATCAGCAGGCACGGCACCTGAATCTTGCCGCCGCCTTCCTTCAGTGCCTTGCGGTGCGCCGGGTTGGCGCCCGCGTCGCGGATATCCACCTCGACGCCGAGCTTGTCGAGTTCACGGCGCACAAAGGCGCAGAACGGGCAGTGGGCGAAATGGTAAAGCGCGAGATCCTTGGCAACGGTCATGGTGACGACTCCCTCGTGGGTGATACCGCTCGTTGACGATGTGGTCGGTGACGTCACTCCCTTCAAGAGTCGACGACACCCGAAACAGTTGGTGCAGGCGACGGCGCGTTCCGGAGGTTCAACCTTGGCGCTGAGCCTTGGTACCAGACCTTGCCGCCGCCCGACTTGCTAACTTGGTGTCGACACTCACGAGTTCCTGACAGCCTTTCCCGACTTTTCTCACCTCAGTGCAATGTATGCGGGGTACAGCACAACGCCGTCAGGTCCCCGGATCGGGCGAGGCGCCGGTAGCACTGGTTTGATGATGGGGGTCTGCCACCCCGGCCTGGCCTCGGGCGCGCCCGCTGGCATCGCGCCCCTGGTGGTCGGCCTCGCCCTCGCTGGTGGTACCATCGAGACGCCCGCCGCCACGGCCTTCCATGCTGACGCTGAGGCGCGGCGCGCCCAGTTCGACGCCCATCTCCTCCATGCGCTGCTTGAGCAGCATGTTGAAGGCACGGGCCACGTCCCACTGCATTTCCGGCGAGGTGCGAAAGCGCATCCGCAGGATCGCGCAGCCATCCTCGAAACGATCGATACCCTGCATTTCCAGCGGTGACCAGATGTGGTGGCGCATGATCGGATCCTGGCGCAGATCCCGGGCGGTCTCCTGCATCAGGGTGGTGGCGTCGTCGATCTTCATGTCGAAGGGAATGCGGATCTTCATCAGCGCCACGCCGAACTGCCGCGACATGTTATGAATGGAGTCGATACGCGAGAAGGTCAGGATATGCACGATGCCGTCCAGGTCACGCAGGCGTACGGTCCTGAGCGTCAACCCTTCCACCGTGCCCATGTGGCCATTGATCTGAACGAAGTCGTCCACCGCCAGGGAGTCCTCGATCAGGATGAAGATGCCGGTGATCAGGTCCTGCACCAGGGTCTGGGCGCCGAAGCCGATGGCCAGACCGATCACCCCGGCACCGGCCAGCAGCGGCGTCACGTTGACCCCCAGATTGGCCAGGCCGACGATGGAGGCGATGATCACGATGGCTGCGAAGATCACGTTGCGAATCATCGGGGTGATGGTCTGGGCCCGCGCCTGGTTGACCCGACGCCCGCGCGAGCGCGCCGAGGAGGTCAGCGCCCGCTGGATGGCGGTATCGGCGAAGATCCACACCAGCCAGGCCAGCAATACGGTAAAGGCGATCGCCAGGATCGCCTGGCCGATGCGCACGCTGGCCACCCCTTCGCGGCCGATGCCCACCAGCGAGCCGCCCCACACCTGCAGCGACAGCTCGGCGAACACCAGCCAGGCAAGCACATGCCCCAGGGTATAGGCGAAACGTTCGAGCCGGCGGCGATACTCGCTGTGGTGGCGGTGGCGACCCCGGCTGTGGTCATGACGCTCGTTCTGGCGGCGCAGCAGCGCGGTGACCACCAGCGTCAGCACCAGCAGGGCGGCGTTGATGATCGAACGGGCCAGTGCGGTACCGACATCGCCTCCGGTGACGAAGATCGCCACCAGCGAGGCCCCCACCAGCAGCAACGCGGGAATATGCCACAGCCGACCGATCACCCGAGTGACCTCGGTGGGACTCGAGCAATCGCTGCGGATGGTGTAGGTGCGGTTGCGAATCAGATGCTTGATCGGCCGCTTGAAGCGAACGATGAAGCGGAAGGTCAGCACCGCGGCCAGGATATTGGCCAGCACCGAGGCTAGCGAGGACAGGTCGACCCCCAGCAGGTCCACCAGACGTTCGGTCTTGAAGGCGTCGCCGAGGGCGATCAGTGCGCCGATGACGAACAGCGGACGCAGAGCCCGCTGCTGCAGCAGCTTGACCGCGGTATAGCGATGCCCGCGGGTGAACACCGAGATGACGATCTCGACCACCACCGACAGGATGCGCCCGCACAGTGCGGCGTAGGCGATCACCGATACGACGGTGCGCCCGGCGCTGCCGGGCACCAGCTGTGACACCCCCAGCACCGCCAGAAAGGCCAGCGCCCAGGGCAGCATGCGGCGCAGAAAGTGAGCCGCCAGCAGCCACGCCTTGGGCTCTCTCGGCAGGTCCATCGGCCAGCCCCGGCGGGACCCGATCAAACGCCCCAGCGCCACCAGGATGATCACCATGCCACCCCAGATCGTCAGCAGGATGCTGAACTCCACGGCGAACTGGGCCAGCGCGCTATGGCTGGTGTCGGCGATCAGGCCATTGATATCGCGCCAGCCCTCCGCCAGCTTGGCGCGCCACTGGGCCATGGGCGAACCGGCCCCTTCGGCCTGCTCGCCAAGCTCGGTGAAGGTATCGGCAAGCGCCCCCAGCAGTCCCTGGGAACTGGTGCCGGTTTCCGCTGCGGCCTGGCCCGCGTCGCGCAGTGACCTGAGGCTATCGAGCAACTCCTGACGGCTCTGGTCGCTTTCCAGCGTCTGGATCAGGGTATCCAGGGATCGCTGCAGCTCTTCGGAGGAGGCTTCCTGTGGGGCCTGTTCACCGCCCCCGGCCAGGGCCTCCAGCGCCAGGCCCTGGGCCGACGCCTGAACGGGCAAAATACATGCCCCAATGAGAAAGAGAAGCACAAACCATTGAAATATGTGAACTATTTTACTTCTATGCAGCAACATTCGTGCTCCCTGCCGGTGAGGACTCGGCGCCGCCGCCGATGAAAAGTGACCGCCTATGGTAGTCTGCGAAGTAACGTCCCACTAATGCCTTATCAGGATGCCGCCATGAAAGCTCAAGCGCCACCCGAGCCCACCACCGCCGACGGAGACATCCGCAAGGTGGGAGTGGAAATCGAGTTCGCCGGCCTGGACCCCATGGCCACCGCAGAGATGGTCCAGTCCCTGTTCGACGGTCGTATCGAGGTCCAGAGCGCCCACCGGATGAAGGTCAGCGACACCCAGTGGGGCGACTTCAAGATCGAACTGGACTCTCAGTACGTCCACCCCGAATCACCCGAGGACGCGGCCAAGACACCCGGCGACGACTGGGATCGCATGCGCCGCGACCTCGACCGTCGCTCTCGCGAGCTGCTTGGCGACATGGTCACCGGACTGGTGCCGACGGAGATCGTCTGCCCCCCGGTCCCCTGGGATGAGCTCGACAAGCTCGACGCGCTGTTCGACGGACTGCGCGAGCACGGCGCCAAGGGCACCGAGGCCAGCCTGATGTACGGTTTCGGTCTGCATCTGAATCCGGAGCTCCCGAGTCTCGAGGCCGAGGACATCCTGCGCTATCTGCGCGCCTACCTGCTGTCCGCCGACTGGCTGCGCGAACAGATCCGGGTCGATATCACCCGGGAGGTGCTGCCCCACGCCAATCCCTTCCACAAACGCTACTGCCTCAAGCTGTTCGACGAGGACTATGCTCCCGATATCGACCAGTTGATCGATGACTATCTGGCCGACAACGACACTCGCAACCGCGATCTGGACATGCTGCCGTTGTTCGCCCACCTGAGGCCCGACCATCCCCACGAGCTGTTTCGCAAGGAACTTGTCCAGCCGCGACCCACCTTTCACTACCGTCTGCCCAACGCTCAGCTTTCCGAAGCCGACTGGGGCGCGGTGACCGAATGGAACCGCTGGCTCGAGGTAGAACGCCTGGCCTGCGCGCCCGAGACCTTGCATGAGCGTATGGCGGAGTATCGAGCCCGTCACCTCGACAGCTCGCTGTGGCAAAAGATAAAGCACAAGCTCAAGGGAGACTCCAAGGATGGCTGAACGCCCGGTGATCGGTATTTCCACCTCCGACCACAAGAGCCTGCTGGCCTGGTGCTTCGACTGGTTCGCGGTGTGGCGCCATGGAGGCAAACCGCTCAGGCTATCGCCGTCGCGGCCACGACCGGACCGGCTCGATGGCCTGATCGTCGGCGGAGGTGATGACATCCAGGCGCATCTGTACGGCGGCGAGATGCAGCTCGACGTGCGCGTCGATCCAGAACGTGACGAACTGGAACTCGAGCTGCTGGCCCGCGAGATCCCGCGCAATACACCGGTACTCGGTATCTGCCGCGGCTCGCAACTGATCAACGTCCACCTGGGTGGCACCCTGGACAGCGACATCTACACCACCCACGAAGGGCTCAAGCGCCGGCGCACCGTGCTGCCACGCAAGACCGTTGACATCGTCGAGGGTAGCCGACTACATCAGCTGCTGCGGGTCAGCTGGTGTCGCATCAACAGCCTTCATCACCAGGCGGTGGAACACACCGGTCGCGGTGTCGATATCGTGGCACGTGACCGGGACGGCCTGGTTCAGGGGATCGAGTCCCGTGAGCACGACTTCCTGCTGGGGGTTCAGTGGCACCCGGAATTCCTGATCTTCAATCGCCCCCAGCAACGACTCATCCGCGCTCTGGTCGACGCGGCGAGAAAGCCCCACGCCGAGCGCCAGGTGCCACCGGAACCCCGCGCCGAACGTCCCACGCAAAGCGCCTCCTGAGCACGAGCCTTCGAGGGTCAATGCAGCTGCGCGAAAAAGCCCGCCAATCGGCGGGCTTTTCCATGTGGCAACAACATCGTGGCAACGACGTCGCTGACGCGACCCGGCCGGATCAGGCCAGCTTGGCGTCCAGGCTGATCTCGGCGTTCAACAGCTTGGAGATCGGGCAGCCGGCCTTGGCCTTCTCGGCGGCCTCCTGGAACACCGACTCGTCGGCGCCGGGGATGCTGGCGCGAGTGGTCAGATGCACCTTGGTCACGGCGAAGCCACCGTCGACCTCATCGAGGGTCACCTCGGCGCTGGTGTCGATGCTGTCGGCTTCAAGGTCGGACTCGCCCAGAATCATCGACAGTGCCATGGAATAGCAGCTGGCGTGGGCCGCACCGATCAGCTCTTCCGGATTGGTCCCGGCCTGGCCTTCGAAGCGCTGCTTGAAGTCATAGGGAACATCGCTGAGCGCGTCGCTGTTGGTGGACACAACGCCCTTGCCCTGCTTGAGACTGCCCTTCCACTGCGCGGATGCGGTGTTGGTGATACTCATGACGACTCCTTCCAGTTGAGATACACGGGCTGGTAAACACACTACGGTGGCGCCTCTTCCTGAGGCGCTCGCCCCGCCACCTCCCATCGATGGGCGGTACCTGCGGGGCCAATCATCCCTGGCGGGACAACTGATGACTTCACCATGCATCTTGTACCGAGGTCTGTCCAGCCTCGTCTTGCGCGCCGACGGTCATGGCTGCGATAGTCGATCGCATCTCTGGAAAACTATTCCGCAAAGGTGTGCGACATGACGACTGCCAAGGTTCTGCTGGAAACCGGAAGCACCGCCGAGGCCCTGCCTGCCCTGGGCCAGGGCACCTGGTACATGGGTGAAGGGCGTGCGCCCCGGCGACAGGAAATCGCCGCCCTGCAACGTGGGCTGGAGCGAGGTCTGCGGCTGATCGACAGCGCCGAAATGTACGGCGACGGTGCCGCCGAACGCCTGGTCGGCGAGGCCATCCAGGGTCGCCGCGACCAGGCGTTTGTGGTCTCCAAGGTCTACCCCTGGAACGCCGGTCGCGACAGCGCCATCGCCGCCTGCGAAGCGAGTCTTGAGCGCCTGGGCACCGATTACCTGGATCTGTACCTGCTGCACTGGCCGGGGAGCATCCCACTGGACGAAACGCTGGAGGCCTTCGATCGCCTGGTCGCTGCCGGCAAGATTCGTCGCTTCGGTGTGTCGAACTTCGACGTGGACGATATGCAGACGCTGGCTCGCCTGCCCGGTGGCGGCGACTGCGCGGTCAACCAGGTCCTCTACCATCTGGCGTCGCGGGGAATCGAGATTGCCCTGAGGCCATGGCAACGCCGGCAACGGATGCCGCTGATGGCTTACTGTCCGCTGGCCCAGGCCGGCGCCGTCGGCGCAGATCCCCTGGCCGACCCGCAACTTGGTGAGCTCGCCGCGGACCTCGGCCTGACCCCGGCGCAACTGCTGCTGGCCTGGGCCATCCGACCGGTCGAGGGCCAGCACGAGGTCATCGCGATTCCCAAGGCCGCCTCCCCCGAGCACGTCGACGACAACGCCAGGGCGCTGGAGGTAACCCTGGACGAGGCAACACTTGCGCGACTCGACGCCCTGTATCCGGCGCCACAGCGTAAGGTGCCGCTGGATATCGTCTAGGTGGGTCCAACCTGATGAGAGAGCTGAGTGCGCCTTCGGCTCAGCGAAAGCGCGCTTTCAATTCCGCCAGCCGCTCGGCCAGACTGTCGCTGCCGATCTCCCTCAACCTTTCGATATTGCGCTCGGGGATAGCCTCGGGGTCGGGATAGTGGGCCAGCGCCCTTTCCAGACCCTCTTCACGCAGCAGATGCCAGACCGGCCAGGGAGAACGATTGGTGAAGTTGGCCGGATCATCATCATCCACGCCGTCGAAGACATAGTCAGGGTGGAAGCTCGCCAGCTGGAAGACGCCCTCGTAGCCACGGTCGGCGAGCAATGCCTCGGCCATGGCCAGGGCGTCGAGATAGTCGTCGAAGTCGGCAAGCCCTCGGGTGAACACCAGCAGACTGGTCTCCACCTCGGGTGTCGTCTCGAGGTGGTGGCAGGCCTCCATCAGCGCCACCAGGGCGTCCTCGAGCCTGCGCCCGTCGACCTCGATATAGCGAATCGATCCGCGTGTGACCTCACGCCCGGCGAAGGGGCAGACGTTGAGGCCAACCACGAATTCCTCGACCCAGGCTGCGGTGGCCGCAACGCCGGGTGATACCTCTGTGTCGGACATGGCGAGTTCTCGGATGCTTGAGTGAAGGCCGGCTCAGCGCCGTGACGCCAGCCTGTCGGCCAGCCTTGTGGGTTCGGGCAACTTGTAGCGGCCGAGGCAGGCCACCGCCCAGGCCCTGGCCGAATCCACCGACAGCCGGTGGCCCGGCGACACGAACACCGGCTTGACGCCGGCGCGCGAGCGTAGCACGACCCCGATGCGCTCGTCGCCGTCCATCAGGTCGGTACTTTCCGCACGCCCCTCGGGGACCTCGCCATGGCGCCCGGTCAGGCGTTTCTTGGCCACGCCCAGGGTGGGCAGATCCAGCCACAGTCCAAGGTGCGCCGCCACCCCGAGGCGCCGGGGATGGGCGATGCCGTGGCCATCCACCATGACCAGATCCACGCGGCTGTCGAGTCGTTCGAAGGCCGCCAGGGCCGCCGGTATCTCACGAAAGGACAGGAGCCCCGGCACGTAGGGCATGCGCGTCGGCTGACGCGCCACCACCTGCTCGATCGGCGCAAGCCCCGGCCAGGACAGCACCACCACCGCGGCGCGGGTGGTGTCGCCTCCATCTTCGAAGCCGATATCCACTCCGGCAATGTGTTCCACTTCACCGAGGGCGTCCTCGCGTATCAGGCGTCCTGCCAGGGTACGCTGCAAGGCGATGGCCTCCTTCGGTGCCAGGTCCCAGTCGTGCAGCGCAGTCTCTCGTGTCCTGGGGTGCTGGGTCATGTCACCTCCCTGTTGATGACCTGCGGTGGCTGAAGACACCACCCGCTCGCGGTAGACTACGCGCCAGTCACGGGGATCAACAAGCTGCCGGCCGCAGGGCCTGGCGCTCCATCAGGGAGGACGGATGAGGATCATCCACACCGCAGACTGGCATCTGGGCCAGAGCTTTCACGGCCAGGAACGTCACGAGGAACATCGCGCCTTCCTCGACTGGCTGGTCGACATCCTCGCCGAACGCCAGGTGGACGCGCTGCTGGTCGCCGGCGACGTCTTCGATGTGGTCAATCCGTCGCTGCGCGCCCAGGAGCTGCTCTATGACTTTATCGTCAGGGTCCACCAGCGCTGCCCTGACCTGACCATTGCGCTGATCGCCGGCAATCACGACAGCGGCAGCCGCATCGAGCTGCCCGCCCCGCTGATGCAGCACCTGCGCACCCATGCCCTTGGCCGGGTGCGCTTCGTCGATGACGGCGCGCTGGACAGCGATCGCCTGCTGGTGCCCTTGAGCGATGCCCAGGGTGAGGTCCGCGCCTGGTGCCTGGCGCTGCCCTTCCTGCGTCCAGCGGAGATCACCGGTCGTGGCCGGCAGAGCAGACAAGCGGCGGGCGCAGCAGGAGGAGAGACGAACGCCGGCGACGACTATGTGGCCAGCGTCGAGCGGGTCCATCGCGAACTGATCGCGGCCGCCCGGGAAAAGCGCGAGCCTGGCCAGGCGCTGATCGCCATGAGCCACGCCCACCTGCGTGGCGCCGCCGTCTCCGAGGCCAGCGAACGCCCTATCGTCATCGGCGGCGAGGAATCGCTGTCGGCCTCGCTGTTTCCCGAGGACATCGACTACGTCGCCCTGGGGCACCTGCACCGCGCCCAGCGGGTCGGCGACGAGCGCATACGCTACAGCGGTAGCCCGCTGCCGCTGGACTTCAGCGAGGTCGACTACCCCCACCAGGTGCTAATGGCGGACTTCGCCGATGGCGCCCTTGCCCATGTCGAGCCCATCAGCGTGCCGCGGGCGGTGGCCATGCGTCGCCTCGGCCCTGCCCCGCTGGAAGAGATCCTGGGCGCGATCGAGGCGCTGCCGGCCCGCGACGGGGCAGGCCCGGTCGAGCGCTGGGACTGGCTCGAGATCAACGTGCGCCTGGACGCCCCGATGCCGGAGTTGCGCTCGCGCATCGAGCAGGCGCTGGGCGACCGGGCGGTACGCCTGCTGCGACTGAAGCGCGAGCTGCCGATCACTGAGTCACAGGCACCCGGAGGTGGCGAGCGCCTCGAGGACATCGGACCCCGTGAGCTGTTTTCGCGCACCTGGAAAGAGCGCTGGGGCGAGGCGCCGGACGACAGCGTGATCGCCGACTTCGACTGGCTGTGCCAGCGCGTCCAGGACGCGGATGCCGAAGACCAGAGCGCGGATGCGCAAGTCCAGCACACCACCGAAGGGGGCACGCAGCCATGAAGATTCTCGCCCTGCGCCTGTCCCAACTGGCCTCCCTGCCCGGTCCAGTCGAGCTGGACTTTACCGCGGCGCCACTGGCCGATGCCGGCCTGTTCGCCATCACCGGCCCCACCGGCGCCGGCAAGAGCACCCTGCTCGACGCCCTGTGTCTGGCGCTGTTCGGCAATACGCCCAGGCTTCGCCACGCCCCGGGGCGCGACTCCCATCTGGACGACCTGGACGGCTCTCGGATCGCCACCGCGGACCCCCGCAGCCTGCTGAGGCGCGGCGCCGCCAGCGGCTACGCCGAGGTCGACTTCATCGGCCGCGACGCTCGCCGTTACCGCGCGCGATGGGCCGTGCGGCGCGCCCGGGACAAGGCCGACGGCAAGCTGCAGGCGGTGGAGCAATCGTTGACCGACCTGGACGACGAACGCCTGTTGACCGCCCAGAAGCGCGAATTCGCCGAGCTGATCCCCGAGCGCCTGGGGCTATCGTTCGAGCAGTTCACCCGCGCCGTGCTGCTGGCCCAGAGCGAGTTCGCGGCCTTTCTCAAGGCCGACGACAACGCCCGCTCGGACCTGCTCGAGAAGCTCACCAATACCCAGGAATACTCGCGCATCTCGGTCGAAAGCTACGCCCGGGCCAAGGAGGCCCGCGACGCGGTGGCCCGCCAGCAGGCGCTGCTCGCCGAGGACGCGCCCAGCGACGACACCGCACGCCAGGCCATGGAGCAGGAACTCGCCGAGGCCGAAGGCGAGCTGGACACCTGCCAGCGGCAGATGAAGGCGCTGGACGAAGAGGCCCAGTGGCTCGCCCAGGACGCCCAGTGGCGCCAGCGCTGCGAACAAGCCGACGCCAGCCTGGTCGAGGCAGAGGCCCGATGGGAGGCACTGAGCGACCAGCGCCGTGAGTGCGAGATGCTCGAGCGCGTCGCACCCTGGCGCCCCCAGTTGCTGCGCCAGCGTAGCCTGTCCCGACAGTTGCCGGACCAGCGCCAGCAGCTCGAACTAGCCACGTCAGCCCTGGCCCAGGCACGCACCGCCCTGGAACAACAGCACCAGCAAACCAGCCGTCGCCGCCAGACCCTGGAGGACAGCGAGCAGGCGCTCGAGCAGGCCCGTCCCGCCATCGCCCAGGCCCGTGAAATTGCCAGCGAGCTCAAGGGCCGCGAACAGCAGCATCGACAGCTGGAGGACGAACACCACCAGCGCAAACGCCAGCGCGAGGATCTCGACGGGCAGCAGCGAGCCCTGGCAGAGCGCCATCGCCGCCATCTGGAGCAGCGCGACGCCGCCACCCGCACCCTGTCACGCCATCTGGGCCAGCATCAGCAGGTCGCAACGGCCAGGGCCGAGGCCCAGCAGCACCTCGAGGACGCCGGCCATCGCCTGCTGGCGCTGTCCGAGCTGGAGCAGCGCTGGCGTCTGCTGCGCCAGCTCGATGAGCAGCAGCGCCGGCTCGACGCCGAGCGCCGCCGCGACAGCGCACAGCGCGACGAACTGCTGGACCAGGGCAAGCAGGCGCGGGCGCGCCTGGACCACGCCTCGGCGGAGCACGAGCAGCTCACGCGCTTTATCCAGCGCGCCCGCGCCACCCGAAGCGACAGCGTCGCCGACATGCGCGCCACCCTGGAACCGGACACCGCCTGTCCGGTGTGTGGCAGTCACGATCACCCCTGGCGCGACTCGCCCCCCGCCACCCCGGAGGCCACCCAGCTCGCCGCCCAGATCGCACTGGAGGATGATCAGCTCGCCGAGTCCGAAAGCCGACTCGGCGAGCTGCGCGAGCAGCGTGACGCCCTGTTCGGTCGCTTTCAGGCGCTGAAGGCCAGCGTCGAACAGGCCGAGACCAGCCTGCTCGCGCTTGAACCTCGAAGGAACGAGGCCCAGGCCGGTCTCGAAGAAGCCCAGGCCAGGCTCGACGACCCGGCGCTCGCCGAGCAGTGGCGCGCCCTCGACGCTGAGGCCCGCCAAGCCTGGCTCACCGAGCACAGCGAAAAGGCCCGCCAGCGCCAGCAACAGGCTCGCGAGCGCCTCCAGGCACTGGACGACGCCGAACGCCAGCTTGCCCCGCTGGCAGAGGCCATCGAGGAAGACGAGCGAGAGCGTCAGGCGCTCACCTTGCGCGCCACCACCTTCGACGAGGAACTCAAGCGTCTCGACGACCAGCGTCCCGAGCTGACCCGCAGCATCGACGAGCACAGACGACGCCTGGCCGAGGCGCTCGGCGATGACCGCTCGGCGGATGCCTGGCTCGAGCGCCTCGAAGCCCAGGTCCGCCAGGCACGTCAGGACCACGAGCAGGCCCGCCAGGCCCATGACCAGGCCCAGCGTCAGGTGCTGAGCCTGACCCAGAGGATCGAGCACGAGGGCAAGGCGCTCTCGGTGCTGGAGGACGAAAAGACCCGCCTGGACGCCGAACTGGAACGCTGGCGCAGCGAGCATCCGGACATCACCGATGGCGACCTGGAGCGGCTGCTCGACCAGGCCGACGATGCGCTCAAGGCCCTGCGCGCCCGACTGGACGGCGCCCGCGAGGCCTGCCAGACCGCCCGCACCAGTCGCGACGAGCGCCGCCAGGGCTGGCGCGCCTGGCGCGCCCGCCATCTGCCGGAGCAGGACCCGCAGACACTGCTCGACGAGGCCACCCAACGCCAGCTGGATGCACGCCAGGCCGACCTCGACGCCAGACGTGAGGCAAACCGGCCGCGGCTGGAGGCCGCCCAGCAACGCCGCGATGGCGCCCTGCACGCCGTGCGCGACGATGATCGACGCCGGCAGCGCCAACGCGATGGCCTCGAGGCCCTGGAAAGGGCCAGGGCCGAGCATCATCGCTGGGGCCGCATCGCCGAGCTGATCGGCGCCGCCGACGGCAAGACCTTCCGGCGCATCGCCCAGGCCTGGAACCTGGAGCGCCTGATCGACGAGGCCAATGTCCACCTGGCGGGCCTCAGCCGGCGCTACCGTCTGGTGAGAGGGGGCAGCCCGCTGGGGCTCCTGGTGATCGATCAGGACGTCGCCGACGAGCGTCGCTCGGTGCACTCGCTATCCGGCGGCGAGACCTTTCTGGTGTCACTGGCCATGGCGCTCGGGCTCGCCTCGCTGGCCTCGGGGGAGCTGGCCATCGAGTCGCTGTTCATCGACGAAGGCTTCGGCAGCCTCGACCCCCAGTCGCTGGCGCTGGCGATGGACGCCCTCGACGGCCTCCAGGCCCAGGGCCGCCGGGTCGGGGTCATCTCCCACGTCCAGGAAATGCACGAGCGCATTCCGGTGCAGATCCAGGTGCATCCCGCCGGCAATGGCGAGAGTCGGGTCGCGCTGTCTGACTGAACCCCGTCCGCCCCGCACGTCGCTGTTGGGCGGACCTGGTCTTGGGCGGACCAGTCTTGGGCGGTTCCTGTCTTGGGCGGCCTCAGTCTTGGGTGACTCAGGAGAGCAGCGTGCTCGGGCGGTAACCCGGGGCGATACGCTGGGGCGCGTCGCCTGGCCATGGTACATTGACGCTCCTAGTGACCTCAGTCGACGGAGCCTTCATGACCGCACACGACCTGCTCAAGACCCTGGTGGGCTTTGCCACCGTGTCTCGGGATTCCAACCTGGAATTGATCGCCTTCGTCGAGCAGTGGCTCGACCGCTACGGCGTCGATCACTGGCGGGTCGAGAGCGACGACGGTTCCAGGGCCAACCTGCTGGCGCGCATCGGCCCGGCGGTAGAGGGCGGTGTGGTGCTCTCGGGCCATACCGACGTGGTGCCGGTGGTGGGCCAGCCATGGACCAGCGATCCCTTCACCCTGACCGCCGGCGAGGGCGACAATGCCGGGCGCCTGTACGGTCGCGGCACCTGTGACATGAAAGGCTTCATCGCCTGCGCCCTGGCCGAGGTTCCGCGCTGGAGCGAAATGGAGCTTGAGGTACCGATCTGGCTGGCGCTGTCCTACGACGAGGAAATCGGCTGCGTCGGCGCCCCGCGCATGATCGAGACGCTGATGGCCGAACACCCCCGCCCTGCCGCCGTGGTGGTCGGCGAGCCGACCCTGATGGAGCCGGTGGTGGCCCACAAGGGGGCCAGCAACTTCCGCACCACGGTGATCGGACGCGAAGCCCACTCGAGCCAGGTGTATCAAGGGGTCTCGGCGATCCACGTCGCCGCCCGCCTGGTCACCCGCATCGAGGACGTGATGGCGGAGCTCAAGGAAGAGGGTCGGGTCGACGAGGCCTTCAGCGTGATCCACTCGAGCCTGCACGTGGGCAAGATCGAGGGTGGCACCGCCATCAACATCATGGCCAGGCGCTGCAGCTTCGAATGGGAAATTCGCCACCTGCCCACCGATGACGCCAAGGGGCTGCTGGCCCGGGTCGAGACCACCGCCCGCGAACTCGAAGCCCGCATGCGCCAGCGCGCCCCCGAGGCCTCGATCACCACCGAGGCGCTCAACACCACCGTGCCGGCCCTGGCCGATCGTGACAACAGCGAGGCGCTGGGCCTGTGCCGCGAACTGCTCGGCGACAGCCCCGACGGTGCCGCCGTGGCCTACGCCACCGAGGCCGGTCAGTTCCAGCTCGCCGGCCTGCCCACGGTGATCTGCGGCCCCGGCAGCATCAGCCAGGCCCACCAGCCCGACGAATACATCGAGCGCGAACAGCTCGACGCCGGCAGCCGCTTCATGGTCGCCCTCGGTGATCGCCTCAAGCGCGGCTGAATCTACACCTGCAAGCGCCCCTGGATTCCCCTTTTCGAGCCAAGACCGTGACCCACACTGCTTCAAGCCCGGCGAGGCCCGTTGAGCCGCCTCGCCTTGCCATCTTCAAGACCGGCGACAGCTTCGCCGATGTCGTCGCCGAGCACGGCGACTTCGAGGACCTGTTCAGCGCACGTCTCGACGGCTTTCGTCGTCGTGGCGGCGTCATCGAGGTGATCGACGTTCGCCGCCAACCGCTGCCGGCAATCAGTGATCAGGACGGGGTGATGGTGACCGGGTCCCACGCCATGGTGTCCGACCGGGAAGCCTGGAGCGAAGCGCTGAAACCCTGGCTGAGGGAGGCGCTCGACCGCGGCCTGCCACTGTTTGGCGTGTGCTATGGCCACCAGCTGATGGCCGAGGCCTTCGGCGGCAGCGCCGGCTACCACCCCCGAGGGCGGGAATGCGGCACGCGTACCCTCACGCTGACCGAGGCCGGTCGCGGGGACCCGCTGTTCGGTGCGCTGCCCGATGCTTTCGCCGCCCAGCTGACCCACGCCCAGAGCGCCCTGTCACGCCCCGAGGCCGCCACGGTCCTGGCGGCCAACGACCATGACCCCAACCAGGCCCTGCGCTATGGCCCAGCCCAGTACAGCGTGCAGTTCCACCCGGAATTCACCGTCCAGGTGACCGCGGCCTACCTGGCGCACCAGCGCGACATTCTTGTCGCTCAGGACGAGGACGTCGAGGCACTCGAGCGGTCTGTGATCGAGACCCCCGAGGCCAGCAGCCTGCTGGACGCCTTCGCCCTAACCCTGTTCGATCGGCGAAGCTAGCCAGACGAGATATCTCCAGGCAAGCAGGTCGCCTGGCGCTGGGCGATACGCGGCGCTGCACCCTGGTGCGGCGTCGCCTCGCGTTGCGGCTCCAGTGTCAGGCGGCAGCGCTCCCGCGGGCTCGGCCCCCAGCGAAGCTGATAGCCCCGGTGTGCATCGATTCCCCTGACCACTGCCATGCGCCCCTGACCCAGCACCGCCAGCACGTCGCCATCGGCGTCGATCAACTGCGCGCCGAAAGGCGCCGGCGTGGTCACCCGCACCAGGGTCGGCGCCCCCACCAGGGTGTCGTAGGTCAGCCTGACGATAGCGCCTCGGCGAGGCGCTATCCGCCTGGCATTGCCCTTGAGCTCGACGCCATCGGTCATGCCGGAGGGATCCAGCGCCACCCGGTTGTAGCGGTAAGGCGTCAGTCCGCTGATCGCCCCCTTGCCCCGCCCGTCCAGCAACACCTGGTCATGTTGAGAAATCGCCGCGCCCTTGGCGCCCGGCGCCTCGATGACCGCCATGGTCTCGCCTTGATCCCGCGTCAGCACCAGGCCACCCGCATAGGCAATGGCGGTGCCATCGGCGCTGGCGCTGTAGCTGCGGTAGTCATCTCCGGCGCTGAGGTTGAGGCCAAGACGTACCCTGGAGGTGTCCATCCCCAGGTTGCCGCCATAGCTTGAATCGTGCGACCGGTCATCACGGCTGTGGTTGACGTAGACACCATAGTTCAGCGCGCCGCTGTCGCCGCTGAGGTTCAACTGGCCCGAGCGATGATCGCCCCGATGGGCCAGATTGGAGGTCAGTTGCAGGTGGCCTCCCAGCGGAACGCTGAGATTGAGGTAGAACTCGTTGGTGTAGTCGCCTTCGGTCTCGCTACGGCCTGCGGTGGCGCTCAGGGTGCCCCAGGAGAAGCCACGACTGACACCGACCTGATAGGTGGTCGCGTCCTCGCGATCCCAGTAGTCGGCGCTGATGCCAGAGGCAAACAGCCTGGTGCCGCCGGCCAGGGTCTGGGTCAGATTGACCTCGAGACGTTGGCGTTCACGGTCCCGTGGTGAGGATGTCGTGCCGTCATCGCGCAGCAGCGCAACGTCCGAAAGGCTCAGATAGTGCTGACTGGAAAAACGGTAGTTGACCACCGACAGCTCGGTGTCGGTGGGATCAAAACGGGTGTTGTAGCTCACACGAAAGCTCTCGCCACGCGGGCTCTCCGGCTCACCGCTCAGCGCCTCCAGGTGATTCGCCCGGGTCATGGTGGCATCCAGCGCGAAGGCGCCCAACAGGGTCGACACGGCGCCACCGGCAAGCCCCGCCATATAGTCCTCGGCCAGGATGGCGCCGGAGTAGAGCGTCAGCCGATTGCTGACCCCGCGTCGGTATTCGGCCTGAACGAACCGGGGCAGGTCGACGAGGCCGTCATCCCGATACTCCCCCAGGGTCAGGTGGAAGCGGTGGGCGCCGGGTCGCAGCAACTGTGCCACCGAGGTATAGGGCAGCACGAAGGCGCGCTCGCTGCCGTCGGCCTCGGTAATGGTGACCTCAAGGTCGTCAGCCACATTGGTGGCGTAAAGGTCGTCGATGGCAAAGGGGCCGGGCGTCACGCTGGTCTCGTAGATGACGTCCTCCCCCTGACGGATCGTCACCCTGGCGTTGGTGCGAGCGGTGCCTCGCACTACCGGGGCGTAGCCCCGCCGGGACGGAGGCAGCATGGCATCGTCGCTGGCGAGCTGGACGCCGGTGAAGGGTATCGACTCGAATCCCATCCCGGAGGTCTGATACTCGCCGATGACCAGGTCGGCCTGCCAGGGCGTCACGTCGTGGCGCAGGTAGGTGTTGGTGACATGATAGTGGGCGGTCTCGCCACTGGCGTCATCGAGACTGGCATTGTGACGAAGCTGCCAACCGCCAAGGTTCACCCCGGCGTTGATCCCGAGTCGATAGTCCTCACGGGACTCCTGCCCGTCTCGCTCGCCACGGAAGGCATTGCTGTTGTAGCGAACAAAGGCGCCATTGATGCCGTCCTGCCACGCCTCGGCCGGCACCTTTCCCCTGACGCGATGTCGCAGATAGGCCTGGGGCACGCTCAGTTCAAGTCGCATGTTCGCCGAGTCGATCGAGCTATCGACGTAGGGATAGCGAGCGGCCAGATCGACGCACTCGCGGCCTGAGTCGCCTCCCCCTGCCGCGGGCTTCAGCGGCAGGCGCTTTATCGCATCAAGCGACAGACACAGACGCGTCCCTTCCGGGTCCTCACCGATCGTCACCGTCTCGCGACCGAACGCCTGGCCATTGACCAGAACGTCGAGTTCATAGCGACCAGGGGGGACCGTCATACCCTGCTCGAAGCGGGTCAGGTCCATGCCCTGGAGTGATCCTTTCAGCAGCTTGGCGTTGAAGGCGTACTCGACCCGGCGCTCGGACGCACCGCCGGTCACCCTGCTACCCTCGTCGGCCCGGGCGGACAGACCGGCGTCGGTGACGAGTGACAGCCCCAGCGCAACGAGCACAGACAGGCCTTCGTGCCGCCGAAAGCCTCGAACCTTGCCGGCTGCTGTGCCAGACAGACGTTTCACAGCTCGAATCGGCGCCGCTGCGTCACCCCGTAGTCATTGATCCAATCGAAGAAACCCTGGGAGGTTGCCAGCGGTTCGATGCCGAAACGGCGGGAGCTCTGGGCCGGGATCAGACTGCCACGCGCCGTGACCTGGTGCTCTTCGTTGCCCAGCCCGACCCGACGAAGCGACACACTGTAGGGGCTCTCATTGCGGGCCACCAGCGTCCAGCGGCCTGGCCCCCGCTCAAGCTCCCAGTGAAGCTGCTCGGCGGCCTGCTCGGGGGAAGCGGCAAGCCCGACGGGTCGATAGAACAGCTTGATGCGGGTGCGGTATGCCAGCTGCAGCACGTTGCGCTCCGGCGCCGCCTGGGTGGCGGGCACCTCCAGCACGTTCAACCAGTAGACAGACTCGCGATCGACAGGCGCCACCTCGCCCAGATAGGCGATCCGAATCGCCTGTCCTCCATGGGCATTGATGCGTGTCACCGGCGGTGTCGTCAGAAACGGCACCTCGACACTCTCCGGCGTGGAGTCCGGGTCGCCACGATCGATCCACACTTGCACCAGCGAGGGCGTATCGCCCGCATTGGTCAGCGCGACGCTCACATCCCTGGCATCGGCGGGGTAGATCACCCGGGTGCCCGAGACCACCACACTGGCATCGACACGACTGACAAGGCTGCAAAGCGCCACCAGCGCCAACAGCGCCACTCCCCTTCCCCACGACTCCCGTACACGCATGATCCCTATGCCTTTCTGTAGCCTTTATGAAGCCTTGCCAGACGCCCTACCTCCGCGCACTTCTGCCAGTGCGGGCGGTCTGCGAGATCTATTGGTAGTTCAGGGTATACACCGCTGAGGTGCTGACGGTCCCCGCGACGGCGTCCGCGCCACTGGCGTAATAACGCGCGGTGTAGCGAAGTTGAGTCGCCGTGGTGTCGTCGGCCAGATCCATCGCGGTGGCATCATTGGCGATCAGATTGATCACCTTGTTGGTATGGTCGAGCAGTTGTATCTCGACGTTCTTGGCGCCGCCGGTGCCTGCGGTATTCACCAGATAGCCGGTGGCGGCATCGACATTGGTAGGCTCGAAGTACGGCTTTACATTGTCCACGGCAGCGGAGCAGTTCATGTCGATGGTGAAGGAGGTGTCACCCGCCGTCTCACCGCTCTTCAAGTCGCTGACACTGACCGTTGGAAGCACCACAGTGCCATCCCCGGTTCCCGCATTGTTGACCTTTACCGTACAGGTCGTGGCAAGCACCTTCCCGGATATCGTGATGGTGCCGGTGGCGGCGTATCCATTGCCTGCCAGGGTAAAAAGCATGACGCCAAGCAGCCATCCCTTGCCTGTTTTCCGTTCCATGTTCCGTCGCTCCATTGCAATCATGCCTTCAGCCCGGCCGGGACAAGAGAGACCCTGTCACCGCACCTGGATGTTACACTTTGCAACATTATGTCGTGCTTCGGCCATCAGGAGCGGCGGCATCGCATCAGAGGTTGACGTAGATCAGAGAGGGAAAGTCGACGTTGAGGGGAATGAGGATCGCATCGGGCCCGCTCCCCGGGAGCCAACGCCCAGGAAGCAGCGAAACATGCACACGCAAACGGGCCGGTGGATATCCACCGGCCCGTTCACGAAACTTGCCTTGTCGTGATCCGATGCGTCATCGGATCAACAGGGGCCTTGTTCCGGCTGTCGGCTCAGGCCCCTGGCACCCCGATCAGGCGCGCGACTGGCGACGCACAGGCGCCTCGTCATCGCGACGACGACGGGGAGCACGCTCGCCGCTGCGCTCGCCACCACGCTCAGCGCGATCACCGCCACGGTCTTCGCTGATTTCCAGCGGACGACCGGCCACACGGGCACGTGCCATCTTGGCCAGGATGCTGGCCGGCAGACCATTGGGCAGCTCCACGGTGGAAAAGCCGTTACGGATGTCGATGCGGCCAATACGGGCGCCTTCGATACCACCTTCGTTGGCCAGGGCTCCAACCAGTTGGCCTGGCTTGACGCCATCCTTGTGGCCGACGGAGACGCGGTAGCGGGTCATGCCTTCGCTGGGTCCACGGCTCTCGCGACGACGCTGCGGCTTGCCGTCACGCGGGGCGCGGTCATTGCGCTCCTTGCGCGGCGCCTGCAGGCGACCGATGGGTGCCTCGTCGGCACGCGCCATGGCGGAGAAGGCACAGGCCAGCTCGATGGGATCGTAGCCTTCCTCGACCAGACGCTCGACCAGAGCACGCTGCTCTTCGGCACCCTTGGTGACGGCGGCGATCACGCGCTGATGGAAGACGTTGTCGCGGTGGGCACGAATGGCGGCCTCGTCGGGCAGCTCCATGACCGCCATCTTCTGGCCGGTGGCCTGCTCGAGCCAACCTACCTTGCGGCCTTCACGGAAGCCGGCGAAGGTGATCGCCACACCGTTGCGGCCGGCACGGCCGGTACGGCCGATGCGGTGGGTGTAAGCCTCGGCATCCTGGGGCAGGTCATAGTTGATGACGTGGGTGATGCGCGGCACGTCGAGGCCACGAGCGGCCACGTCGGTGGCGATCAGCACATCGACCTTGGCACGCTTGAGGCGAGTGATGGTGCGCTCGCGCAGGCTCTGGTCCAGATCACCGGACAGGCTGGCGACGTTGACGCCACGCGCAGACAGCTGCTCCATCAGCGTGGTACAGGCGGCACGGGTGCGCACGAACACGATGGCGGCGTCCACCGGCTCGACTTCAAGGATGCGCGACAGCGCTTCCAGCTTGGCGCCACCATCGACGCGCACCAGGCGCTGTTCGATGCTCTCGGCGGTGGTGGTACGCGCCTCGATGGCGACCTTGACCGGATCCACCAGGTAGCGATTGACGATGCGCTCGATCTCGGTGGGCAGGGTCGCCGAGAAGAACACACGCTGGGCGTTCTCGGGGGTATCGGCGACAACACGCTTGACGTCGTCGATGAAGCCCATGCGCAGCATCTCGTCGGCTTCGTCCAGCACCAGAGCGTTGAGGCCGGAAAGCTTGAGGCTGCCACGATCCAGGTGATCGATGACGCGGCCGGGGGTACCGACCACTACCTGGGCGCCACGACGCAGCGCGCTGAGCTGCTCACGGTATTCCTGGCCGCCGCACAGGGTGGCGACTTCCAGACCCTTGAGGTTCTGGCCGTACTTGCTGAAGGAGACGGCTACCTGTTGAGCCAGCTCGCGGGTCGGTGCCAGCACCAGCACCTGGGGCTCACGCCGATCGAGTTCAATACGAGACAAGATGGGGAGCGCGAAGGCAGCGGTCTTGCCGGTGCCGGTCTGGGCCTGGCCCAGCATGTCGCGGCCTTCCAGCAGGGCTGGAATGGTCTGCGCCTGAATGGGCGAGGGAGTCTCGTAGCCCAGGGTCTCGATGGCGGAGAGAACGGCAGGCAGCAGGGCCAGATCACCAAAAGACGGTGAAGCGACAGTCGTCGAGGTCATGAATCACACCTTGGTAGGCCGGGGTTACCGGCAAAATAACGTGGTTGGCGTCCCTGACGCGCCCGTATTCGGGGCGAACAGAAATACGTCGCTCTACTCGTGGTAGAGCAAGGTCAACAAGTCTGTTGTCAACATTCGGAGTCGGGGACGCCGGTCGCACCTGGCATCGGCTCACGCAACTGCGTGGAGCCATCGTGGCGACCGTTTGCACCGCGGGCGTCGGGATCGACGTCGGGTGCTCCATCTTCACAATTCGAACGCGTCTTGCGCGTTGCAGCATCTGTTTGAACTCTCGAGGCCGCTTGGGCGTCGGAGGTCGCTGCGTCATGATGGTGGGGTCAACACATGCGAGGAGGGCGCATGCTACCATCGACTCGTGGCTCTGACCAGCCCTTTTATGATCGAGCCCCCTTTTTCTGCACCGGAGACACCAATGCCCCAACTATGGGTCGACGCCGACGCCTGCCCCAGAGTCGCTCGCGACATCATCGTCCGCGCCGCCGAACGCACCACCACCCAGACCTGGTTCGTCGCCAACCACCAGATCCCGTTGCCCAGTTCGAAGTGGGTCAAGGCCATGGCGGTGAGCCACGGCTTCGACGCCGCCGACAACGAGATCGTCAGCCGCATCGCACCCGGTGACCTGCTGGTCACCGCCGATCTACCGCTGGCACTGGAGGCGCTGGACAAGGGGGCCATGGTAATGACCAACAGAGGCGAGACCCTGGATCGCAACAACATCAAGGCACGCGTGCAGATGCGCGACTTCATGGAGACGCTGCGTGCCAGCGGCGAGCACACCGGCGGCCCCAAGGGCTACTCGGACAGTGATCGACGGGAGTTTGCCAACGCCCTCGATCGCTGGCTGGCCAGGCACGCACGCTGATCGAGCCGCCCGGACCGGCTCACGAGCCGGTCCCCTCCCCCACCCACGGCTCACCAGCGGATCCTCTCCGCCAGCGTCTGACTCAGCCCTGGTAGACGCCTTCTGAGGCCAGACGCTCTCTGTCGTGGTCCCGATCCAGTCTCAGCACAGGCCCCAACGGCACGATGGCGTTGGGATTGATGGTGTCGTGGCTCATATAGTAGTGGCGCTGGATATGATCCAGGTCCACGGTCTCGGCGACACCCGGCCACTGGTAGAGCTCGCGCAGGTAGTGCGACAGATTGGGATAGTCCTCGATGCGATAGAGGTTGCACTTGAAGTGGCCATGGTAGACGGCATCGAAACGCACCAGGGTGGTGAACAGACGAATATCGGCCTCGGTCAGCCAGGCTCCGGCCAGATAGCGATGATTGGCAAGCCTCGCCTCGAGCCTGTCGAGACAGGCGAACAGCGCCGAGACGTGACGTTCGTAAACCGCCTGATCGGAGGCAAAGCCCGCCTTGTAGACACCATTGTTGATGTTGTCGTAGACGTCGGCGTTGATCTCGTCGATGGTCTGGCGCAGGAACTCGGGATAGAAGTCGAGACGATTGCCGGTCAGCTCGTCGAAGGCCGAGTTGAACATTCTGACCAGTTCGGCCGACTCGTTGTTGACGATGCGCTTGCGCTGCTTGTCCCACAGCGCCGGGACGGTCACCCGACCGGTGTAGTGAGGGTCGGTCAGGGTGTAGAGCTCATGATGAAAGCTCACGCCGTTGATCGAGTCACCACTGGAGCCTTCGGCCTCGTTGTAGCTCCAGCCCTTGTCGCCCATCAGCGGACTGGTGTGGGAGACGTCGATCAGCGCGTCAAGCCCCTTGAGTCGGCGCATGATCAAGGTGCGATGGGCCCAGGGACAGGCCAGACACACGTACAGGTGAAAACGTCCCGCCTCGGCCTTGATGCCTGGCTGGCCATCGGGGCCCGGCGCGCCATCGGCGCTGACCCAGTCTCGCAACTGGGCGGACTCTCGCACGAACTCGCCGCCGGTACTCTCGGTGTCGTACCACTGGTCGTGCCAGACCCCATCGATTAACAGTCCCATACGGTCTCTCCCGTGAAGCGCCTTGGAGAGCCCAGCATACGGTGGAAAGAATCGACTACAAGCGCACATTTTGCCGCCAACCTTTCGATTCTTTCGAACCCATTGCCTCCGATGTGCCCAGACCTCAGCAACTGCAGTCCCGGACAGCCTGACGCAGATGCTCCGCCATGGCCCTGGTGGCGGGTCCCGCCCGGTCGGCGTCGCGATGATACAGCTGGATGGGCACCTCACGCGTACCGCCGGCCTGCAGCGGCAATGGCTTGAGCCGGCCACTGGCCAGTTGGTCGCGAATGCGGGTCTTGGGCAACCAGGCAAACCCCAGCCCGTGCTCGAGCATCTCTACCGAGGTGGCGATATGGCTGACGGTCCAGCGCTGCTCGGCCTTGAGCCAGCCCGAATCGCGCGACGCCCTTTGCGACGAGTCCCTCACCACGACCTGGCGATGGTGCTCCAGATCCCTGAGGTCCAGCGGCCTGCTCATGGCATGTAGAGGGTGGTCCGGGTGAGCGACCGCGATAAAAGGCACGCTGACCAGGGGTTCGCCCAGGTAGCCTGACGTGGTCACCCCTGACACCACCAGGTCGGCTCGGCCATCCTCGAGCATTTCCACACCACCATTGAGTACCGACTCGTGCAATTGCAGCCTGACTTGCGGAAGAGCGCTGGAGAAAGCTTCCATCGCCTTGGCCAGTACGTTCGAGGGAAAGATCTGGTCGATGCTCAGCACCACCTCGGCCTCCAGGCCTTCCCGCAGTCGAGCGGCGATATCCACGAGCGCGTCGGAGCTCTCCAGCAACTGGCGGGCACGGCGCAGCAGCAAGGCCCCTTCCTCGGTAAGCCGAACCTGCCGCCCCACCGGTTCCAGCACCTTGACCCCCAACTGCTCCTCCAGCTTGTGCACTGCATGGTTGAGGGTCGAAGGGCTCTTGTGAACGGCTTCGGCGGCCCTGGCAAAGCCACCGTGATCGACCACGGCGGCCAGCATCTGCCACTGTGCGAGCGTGACACGCGACATGCTTGAATCCTTTTGACGATATCCATTGAGCATGCCAGCCGACGGCGCCAATGACACGACTTGGCATCGATGAAAGTCGCATCGATGAAAATCACGATACGCCCCTCCCGCGCGAGGCCTTGTACGGCGCCTGGCCAGTCATTGGACTTATATCAACAAAATGAGACTTATCGTCCTTCAGGGGGAGTAGAAAGCACTACGACTTACCGGGGGGTTGCATTTGTTCAACGCTAAGGGTCCAATGAACAACAGTTAATAAACAGCGTTCGAACAGGGTTTTGTCACAGCTTCATCCATTCCTGGCGCCCCCGGTCACATAAACCACCGGGCGATGCGCCATCCGCTGTATGGCCATACAGTCTAGGCATACCATACTTCATGGGGTATGGTGCAATAGCCTATATATTTACCTTCATCAATTTTTCTATGGCCCTTTTACCATGATGCGAATCCTCCATTCGCTGCCCCGCACGCACAAGCTGCTGCTGTTACCCGTTGCCACCATGGTCACCGTGCTGGGCGCCCACAAGATTGTCACCACCTACGAAGACGTTCAGCGAGGCAATGAATCGCTGGAGTCAGTTCTGGTTCCGCTAGGAGAGTCTGCCTCGCCGGAACTGCCATCGCTGAACTTCGAGCGAACCCAGGTCGCCGAAGCCATCGACCTGGCGCTGGATGCCACCAGCCAGCACATCCCGATTTCCCAGCTCAAGGCCAGCGAAATCGTCGACATCGACTTCGTCGACGAGGCCCACGCCGACGTCAAGTTCGAGAACGCCATGCGTTCATCGTCGGGACTACCTCCTCTTACCTTACAATCCTCTCGCACGCTTCCTGGCGCCGCTGATTCATCCACCGCGGCGCCAGTTGCGTTGGACGGCAATCCGCAGCCGCCCGCCTTCAAGCTCGACGAAGGCTCCCTGCATATCGCCGTGGTGCTCGGCACCGTGGCCAGTGGGCTGCTGGAGCAGCAGTCACTGGACGTCGCCAGCGACGCCACTTCCTATGAGGATGTCAGCGAAGACGAGCTCGAACTGTTCGATGAAGGCCCGATCGTGCTCGAGGAAGAGATTGCGGCCAACGAGCCGTTCGTCCCGACCTGGCAGACCTATCGCGTCCAGCAGGGCGACACCTTCGCCGAAATGGCCGAAAAGACCCTGGGGCTGGGCTACAGCGAGGTCATGGCGCTGCTCGAGGACCTGCCCGACCAGAACGTGCTGACCCGCTGGCGCGTCGGTAACACCTTCGAGTATCAGCTTGGCGAGGACGGTCGACTGCTGGCGCTGCGCATCATGAAGAACGTGCGCGACGGCTACCTGATCGAACGCCAGGATTCAGGCTTTGACGTGGCGACCATCGAGCGTGCCGGCGAAGCCTCACAACGCCTTTACGCCGGCACCGTGAGCGGCAGCTTCGCTCGCTCCGCCGAGGCCGCAGGCCTGAGCCGTGCCGAAGTCTCGGAGATGGCACGGGTGCTCGAGAAGAAGCTCGACTTTCGCCGCGACACCCGTCGCGGAGACAGCTTCCGGGTACTGGTCGAGTCCGACATCATCGACGGCCAGCGCCTGGACCCCCGCGTGCTGGCGGTGTCCTACGACGGCGAGCGCATGGACCTGACGCTGGTGCGCAATCCCGAGGACAACAACTTCTACACCCCCGAAGGCCAGAGCCTCGACCCGGCCTTCAACCGCTACCCGTTCTCCGGCAGCTACCGCATCAGCTCCAACTTCAACCTCAACCGCCGCCATCCGATCACCGGCCGCGTCAGCCCGCACAAGGGCACGGACTTCGCCGTGCCGATCGGCACCGGCATCGAGACCCCGGCCAATGGTCGCGTGGAAAAGGTCGGCAACCACCCGGCGGCGGGTCGCTATATCGTGATTCGTCACGACAATGGCTACAAGACACGCTACCTGCACCTGTCGCGCCCGCTGGTCAGCACCGGACAGCGCGTGACCATGGGCGAACGGATCGCCCTGTCGGGTAACACCGGTCGCAGCACCGGACCTCACCTGCACTACGAGGTCATGGTCAACAACAATCAGGTCAATGCGATGCGCGTGGCCCTTCCGGAAAACCAGAGCCTGTCCGGTCAGGCGCTGGCCTCCTTCCAGCAGGAAACCGGCCCCACCCTGGCCGCGCTTCAGACCGCCAAGCCCGGCTCCGAAGTGGCGCTGGCCAACGACCTGGCCGCCGACAGCGACATCTGATGCTCCGCTGCGGTTGATCACGACAAGGCCCTGCAACAAGGCCCTGCAACAAGGCCCTGCTGCGACACAGCAGGGCCTTGTCGTTTCAGCCCAGGAGACTGGGGCAGAGGAGACAGAGCCAGAGGAGACAGGGGCACACGAGAGACAGGTGTAGAGAAGACAGGCTCAGTCGGTTCGGTGCCAGGCGCAGCAGCACCCTACAGCGCGTGGTATTCACCCGCCTGCCGTCCTCAGGCGCGCCCGCGCCAATAGTCCATGCGCCGGACCAACTGGTCCTTCCAGTGTTGCGCCAGGGCTTCGACACCGTGCAATTCGGCCATGGTATCCAGGGGCGCCCTGCGGTCTTCCAGCACCCGCCAGCAGGCCTCCACGCTCCACCTTTCATCACCGCGCTCGACCACCTCGATGACAGGCCCCGGCGCAATCCATCCTTCCTCCAGCACGCGGTAGAGCCAGCCCATCCGGGCCTCCTGCATAAAGGCCCGCGCCAGCCCCGGCTGGCCGGTACGGGCATCGACCTTGGCGCAGGGTTGCCTGGGCTGGGTCACCTGCACCAGCGCTTCGCCGATGCGATAGACGTCACCGATACGCACCTCGCGCTCATCGGCCCCTTGGCTCGCAATATTCTCACCCAGCACGCCGGCCTCCAGCACCACACCGGCGTCGGGATAGCGCTCGCTCCAGCGGGGATAGTGATCGGCGCAGTAGTGACACAGGGCGCGGTCCACCCCACCGTGGTCGACCTGATTGGCCTGGCTGTCATTGGAAAGCCCCAGTCGGGACAGCCATTGAGGCTCAGCGGCAGCGACCTTGTAGATACCACTCTTCTCACCGAAGCCCGGCAGCATCTGCGGCTCGCTGATATAGGGCCCCCTGACATCTGAAAATTCCATCCTTGCCCCCATCCTCCTTCTCTTGTCGCTATTCGCCGCCCATGCTTGAGCGCTTGTCGTGCTCCTTGCCCCCGCTTGCGAATGCCGCCTGGGAATCCTCCGGCTCCGCTGGACGCCCTGCATCAAGACGCACCGGTATTCAGCCGCCACGTGCGCCTTCATACATGACCATCCAGGCGACGCCGAAGCGATCCTTCACCAGGGCAAAGCGCTCGGCCCAGAAGGTTTCCGACAGGGGCAACATGATCTCTCCACCTTCAGCAAGCCCGGAACAAAGCCGTTCGGCTTCTTCGCGCGTGTCCACTGACAGCGCCAGAGAAAAGCCCTGAGGCGCCTCCCCAGAGGCGTCCGACCCCATCAGCACATGACCCGCCACCTCGATCTGCATATGCATGATGTGCTCTGGTGACGGTGTGCCCGCTTCCCCGCATCCAGCATCAGGTGCATCGGCGGGCATGTCCCTGTAGCGATGAAGCTCGCTCACTCGGCCGTTCATCAGCTCGGCATAGAACGCCAGGGCCTCTTCACACTGGCCGTCGAAAAACAGGTAAGGGTAGATTTGCATGAGCTTTTCCTGATGACTCAACGACGTTCTTTCGATGCTCGGGTCGGCGGTCCGAAGGACTGGCGCCGGACGTCATCAAGATAGCCCAGAAATCACTTCGATGAGGCGTAGTAGTCGTCCAGCAGCCGCATTCCCTGCTCGATGTCGGCGGTCACCGCGCGACAGAAGGCGTCCCTGTCCCCCCGGCGCAGCGCCTGGGTAATCTCACGATGGTGATCGTCGGCGATGGCGGAGCCGCCCCAACGCGTGCAGATAAAGCCCATGCTGGGACCGTATTGCTGCCATAGCTGCTCGACCAGCGGCAGCAATACCGTCGAGCCGCTCAGCCGGTAGATCAGAAAGTGAAAGGCGTGGTTGCCACGCATATAGCTCTTGAGATCAGCAGCTTCGATGGCACGATTGATGCCATCGTCCAACGCCTCCAGGGCGTCGATGTGCTGGTGCTCGATCGCGGTAAAGGCTTGCCGGGCCAACTCGGTTTCCAGCCGCCTGCGGGCGAACAGCACCTCGGTGAAGCGCTCCCGGCTCAAGTGCGGCACGATGATCTTGCGGCTGTCGACAAACTGCAGAGCCCCCTCGCTCACCAGCCAGCGCAGCGCCTCCCGAGCAGGCATGGCGCTGGTGTCATAGCAGGCGGCGATGCCGCGGATCGAAAGCACCTCGCCCGGACTGAAGGCCCCTTCGCACAGACGACGCCTCAGGTCCCGGTGAATTCGGGTCGAGGCGGTATCCGGCAGGTAGGGCGGAGGCGATGGTTCCGTGCCGATCGGCGCGACCATGGCGTCATCGCTATTGTCAGTATGAACGTCGGTCATTGCGCTTCCTTGTCACTCCTCTGTCCATTCCTCTCTCCATTCCTCTCTGCCATTCCGCTCTCTATTCCCCTCGCCATTCCCCTCGCCATTCCTTTCTCCACTTCACTCCTCACGCCAACCCACTATAACTTTTCTATCACTCCCCTTTTGCTTCTTTTGCCGGCCGCCCGTCGACCGCTCGTCTGTCACCATCGGCGGAAAACCCGACAGGCCGCTGGCCTGCCACCATCACGGCGATATCTACCTGCGTCTGGCGTCAAGACTAGCCCATCTCGATGACGATAGCCCACGCCGAGACGCCGCAGCCTGGGCCGCCCAGGGTCGAATTCGCATCTTGTGCGCATCTGCAAGCCCTGCTAGTGTGATCACAACATGTGATCACACCAATAACAAGCTGCCATCGTTTCGGGAGTCGTCATGAGCGAACCGCGCTGCGCGTCCTACTACGCCGCGACCATCCACGAAGAAGCCGAATACCCCAGGCTCGAGGGCGAGCATCGGGTCGACGTTGCGGTGATCGGAGGCGGCTTCACCGGCGTCAACACCGCGCTGGAACTCGCCGAGCGTGGCTACCGGGTAGCGCTGGTCGAGGCCAACCGGATCGGCTGGGGGGCCAGCGGTCGCAATGGCGGTCAGGTCACCGGCAGCCTGTCGGGGCAGGATGCCATGCTCAAGCAGCTCTCCGGCCCGCTAGGGCGAGAGGCAGCCGAGAACTTCGTCTGGGATCTTCGCTGGCGAGGCCACCACATTCTGCGTCAGCGTGTCGACAAGTACGCCATCGCCTGTGACCTGAAGTTCGGCCACCTGCACGCCGCCTACCGACCGAGCCACATGGCCGAGCTTAAGCGCGACGTCGAAGCGGCCCAGGGCCACGAGATCGCCCGGCACCTGAGTTTGCTGGACGCCGATCAGACGCGCGAACTGGTGGGCACCGAGCTCTACCATGGCGCGGTGCGCAACGACTACAACATGCACCTGCACCCGCTGAACCTGTGTCTTGGCGAGGCCCGCGCCCTTGAGGACCTGGGCGGCTTGCTGTTCGAGGACACCCGGGTCACCGAGATTCGCCACGGCGCTACCCCCTGTGTCGTCACCGAGCGTGGCCAGATCCACGCCGACAGCGTGGTGCTGGCCGGCAACGCCTATCACCGGCTGGAGCGCAAGGCGCTCAAGGGCAAGCTGTTCCCCGCCTCTCTCGGCATCGTCACCACCGCCCCGCTGAGCCGGGAGCAGCAGGCCGCGATCAATCCCCAGGACCTGGCGGTCTACGACACCCGCTTCGTGCTCGACTACTACCGCCTGACCGCCGACGGTCGCCTGCTGTTCGGTGGCGGCGCCAACTATTCCGGCCAGGACTCAGCGGATATCGGCGCCGAACTGCGCCCCCGGCTCGAACACACCTTCCCGCAGCTCAAGGGCATCGCGCTCGACTACCAGTGGCAGGGCAAGGCGGGCATCGTGATCAACCGCATCCCTCAGCTCGGCAAGCTGTCACCCAACGTCTTCTACGCCCAGGGCTACTCGGGCCACGGCATCGCCACCTCGCATATCGTTGGCAACATCATGGCCAGGGCGGTCAGCGGTCAGCTGGAGGAGTTCGACCTGTTCGCCGACATGCGCCACTGGCGCATCCCGGTCAGCGAGCGCCTCGGCAACGGCCTGTTGGCCGCGGGCATGTGGTACTACCAGTTGCGCGAAAAACTGCGCTGAGCGTCCGCCGCCGACTCGCCGTCGGCAGCTCGATATCGACCGGACCTTTCACCATCAACGACGCCAACGACAACATCAACGACAACCAATAGCTGTCACGCCACGCTCCTGATCGACGCGACCCACGGCCATCGCCAGGTCGCTTCACCAACAACAATGATCGTCCAGGAGGACATCCATGGAAGCGTTTTTCCCCGCAGGCGGCTGGCTGGTGCTGCTGCCCACCGCCGTTGTACTGCTGCTGGCACTGTGGAGCCGTCGCGCGCTCGAGCCGCTGGTGGCCGGCGCCTTCGTCGGCACCCTGTTGATCGAGCCGACCAGCGCCCTGTCCACCCTTTCCGAGAGCCTGCTCAACGTCCTGACCGACGAGGACGTGGCCTGGGTGATCGCGGTATGCGGGCTGATGGGCTCGATCATTGCGCTGCTGCTGAAATCCGGCGCCTCGCGTTCCTTCGCCGAAAGCCTGTTGCGCTACATCACCAGCAAGCCCCGGGCGCTGCTCGGCTGCTGGTTCATGGGCATCGTGCTGTTCGTCGACGACTACCTCAACTCCCTGGCGGTCGGCACCTCGATGCGTCAGGTGACGGACCGCTTCAAGACGTCGCGAGAGATGCTGGCCTACGTCATCGACTCCACCGCCGCACCGATCAGCGTACTGATCCCGATCTCGACCTGGGCGGTGTTCTTCGGCGCGCTGATCGAAAAGAACGGCCTGGCCGCCGACGGCCAGGGAGTCTGGACCTATATCCAGGCCATCCCCTTCATGTTCTATCCGTGGATCGCGGTGGCCATGGTGCCGCTGGTCGCCTACGGCAAGATTCCGCTGTTCGGCCCGATGAAGCGCGCCGAGCAGCGCGCCCAGCTCGAGGGTCGCTGCGTGCCGCCCGGCGCCGAGCACATCGATGAAGAGATCGCCCACCTGGCGGCCAAGGACCAGACACGCAGCAGCGTCTGGATGTTCCTGCTGCCGATGATGTCGCTGGCCTTCTTCACTTGGTACTTCGATCTCGATTTCCTGATGGGCATCTTCGTGACCCTGGCCGGCATGATCGTGGCCTTCATCGGCCTGAAGAAGCTGACCCCCGGCGAGACCTTCGACAACATTCTGGAGGGCTTCAAGTCGATGCTGGATGCCCTGGCGGTGCTGGTGGCGGCCTTCATGTTCAATGACGTCAACACCACCCTGGGACTCAACGAGTACATCATCACCACGGTCGAACCGCTGATCAACGCCCAGATCCTGCCCTTCATCATCTTTGCGCTGATGGGCTTCGTCTCCTTCGCCACCGGTTCCAACTGGGGCGTGTTCGTGATCATCCTGCCCATCGTCACCACCCTGGGCCACAATCTGGGCGCCGACATGACGCTGGTGATCGGTGCCACCCTCTCGGCCAGCACCTTCGGCAGCCACGCCTGCTTCTATTCGGACGCCACGGTGCTGACGGCCCAAGCCAGCGGCTGCACGCCCTTCCAGCACGCCTTTACCCAACTGCCCTACGCGGCCCTGGCCGGCTTGCTGGCCGCCGCCCTCTATCTGGTACTGGGATTCATGTGATGACGAAAGCACCGTCCAACGACGCCATCTTCTGGTCACACCGAGACAACGGGCGAGTCCCACTCGCCCCCCTCTCCATTGATAAACAGGCCATCGATGAACAGGCCATCGGTGAACAGACCGGGGATAAACAGGCTATCGATGAACAGACCGGGGATGAACA
The DNA here is from genome assembly GCF_003056325.1 of Halomonas sp. BN3-1. Taxonomy (NCBI): domain Bacteria; kingdom Pseudomonadati; phylum Pseudomonadota; class Gammaproteobacteria; order Oceanospirillales; family Halomonadaceae; genus Halomonas; species Halomonas sp. BN3-1. The sequence continues at coordinate 158,614 of NZ_PYVV01000013.1, forward strand.
GGCAGACGTGGTCATTGTCGGCGGTGGCTTCACCGGCCTGTGGACCGCCTATCACCTCAAGCGCCTGGCCCCGGAGAAAGACATCCGGGTCCTCGAGGCCAGGCGTTTCGGCCACGGCGCCTCCGGGCGAAACGGGGGCTGGGTGGTGGGCAACCTGGCGGGCCTCGAGCGGCACCTGAAGGGCCTGACCCTGGCCCGGCGCCAGGCGCTGTGCGAGCTTTTGTCCGCCAATGTCGACGAGATCGGCACGACCCTCTCGCAGGAAGCCATCGACGCCGACTTCCACAAGGGTGGGGCGCTCTACGCGGCGGCGCGCTACCCGGCCCAGGAGGCGCTCCAGCGGGACTACCTCGCACACCTACTGGAACTCGGCCATCGCCAGCATGACTGCCGCTGGCTGTCCGCCGACGAACTCAGCGACCGGGCCCGCTTCCGCCGCCCCTTCGGTGGCATCTTTCATCGTCAGGTCGCCACGCTGCACCCCGGCAAACTGATCGATGGGCTGGTCGAGCGACTCGCGGCCATGCGGGTCAGGCTTTACGAACAAAGCCCGGCGACGAGCATCGACGACGGCAAGGTGACCACGCCCCAGGGCAGCATCCGCGCGCCGATGATCGTGATGGCCACCGAAGGCTACAACACCCTGCCCCAGCTACGTCCCCACCTGGTCCCGGTCTCCAGCCTGGTGATCGCCACCGAGCCCTTGAGTCAGAGCCAGTGGGATGCCATCGGCCTGGCACAGCGGCCGACCTTCGCCGACGCCAGCCGGTTGATCAACTACGGCCATCGCAGCCGCGATGGTCGCCTGATCTTCGGCGCCAGGGGTCGCTACCGCTTCAACGCCCGTCCGCGTCACCAGGCCTCCATCACCCAGGGCGACATCCAGATGCGCAAGGCGCTGCTCCAGGATCTGTTTCCCGACCTCGGCGAGGTCGATATCAGCCACGGCTGGGGCGGCACCCTGGGCCTCTCGCGCAGTTTTCGCCCCCACGCCCTCGTCGATCGGCGAGCCGGCATCGCCACCGCCGGCGGCTATGCCGGCGAAGGCGTCGCCGCCAGCCACCTGATGGCGCGCACCCTGGCCGAGATGCTCTGTGGACAGGACACTCCGCTGACACGGGCCCCCTGGGCCTTCGATGGCTGTGCACTGGACCAGGTGGTTCGTCGCTGGGAGCCCGAACCCCTGCGCTGGCTGGGCGCCCAGACCATCACCCTGAGCTACGCCACCGAGGAGGCCCTGGCGTCGCGTGAGCGCCACCTGCCGCTGATCGGCCCGGCGCTGAGCCGACTCAACGACCGTTTTGCCGCCGTGATCGAGTAGACAGCGACAGCCGCGATGCAGGCCGCACACTCGTCACCTTGCCCCGGAACTGCCAAAGGAGACACCGCCATGTTGATCGTTCATAGCGACGCCACCCGCGACCGTCGCACTCTCACCGAGCTGTTTGCCGGCCAACTGGTCGCGCCCTTCGAGTGTCCCGAGCGGGTGGACTACATCATCGAACGCGCCAGGACCGAGTCCATCGGCGAGATCCGCGGCCCCGACGAGCATGGACTGGAGCCGGTGCTGGCCATCCATGACGCGGACTACATCGACTTTCTGCGGGTTGCCTGGCGCGACTGGCAGGCGGCCGGTTACCAAGGCGAAGCGATTCCCAATATCTGGCCGACACGACGGATGCCCGGCGGCCCCATACCCCGCCATATCGAGGGCCGCCTTGGCTACTACGCCCTGGCCGGAGAAACCTCGCTGAACGCCGACACCTTCGCGGCGGCCCTGCTCAGCAAGGACATCGCCCTGACCGCCCTGGACCAGGTGCTCGACAGCGGCGCGCCAGCCTTCGCCCTGTGCCGACCGCCCGGCCATCACGCCGCGCGGGACCAGTACGGCGGCTACTGCTTCATCAACAACGTGGCGGTATCCGCCCAGCGGGCACTGGACCGGGGCCACCGGCGTGTCGCCATCCTCGACATCGACTTCCACCACGGCAACGGCACCCAGGACATCTTCTACGAGCGCAGCGACGTGCTCACTCTCTCGCTGCACGGCGACCCCATGGACGAGTTTCCCTACTTTCTCGGCTTCGCCAACGAGACCGGACGAGGTGACGGCGAGGGCTACAACGTCAACTACCCCCTGCCCAGCGGCACCGACTACGCCCGTTGGGCGCAGGCACTGGATGACGCCATCGCGCGCGTCAGGGACTTCGCCCCGGACATGCTGATCATCGCCCTCGGGGTCGACACCTTCAAGAACGATCCGATCAGCTCCTTCACCCTGCAAAGCGACGACTATCTGGACATCGGCGCCCGCCTCAAGCGCATCGGACTGCCCACACTATTCGTGATGGAAGGCGGCTACGCGGTGGAAGAGATCGGGGTCAATGCGATCAACGTGCTCAAGGGCTTCGACAACGCCTGAGCCCCGGCACGCGGCACAAGGCACGACCGATTCGACGAAAACGCTGGACGCCCCGTACGACATCAGTAGGTCGCTTGTCCCGGACGGGCGTCAGCGCCACGCGAGCACCGCCGGTTTTCCATACTGGTTTGCCACGGGGACCGTGCACGGTTCGGCGAAACGTCTCCCCCGACGCAGCCGCCAGACCGCATCGACGACGGCAACCTGGAACGGGCGGTAGACCACGCCCTGAGCAGCGCTCAGAACAACAACAGCAACAACAGGAACCGACCCATGACACAACAACGACGTTCCAGCCTCCCCGAGGCCCCCGACGGCCAGGACAGCGGCCTCAAGCGCATCCTTGGCCTGCCTGCCCTGGTGTTCTTCGGCCTCGCCTACATGGTGCCCCTGACCGTATTCACCACCTACGGCGTGGTCACCGAAACCACCGGCGGCCATGTGCCCATGGCCTACGTGATCACCCTGGCGGCGATGTTCTTCACCGCCTACAGCTACGGCAAGATGGTCGAGCACTACCCTACCGCCGGCTCCGCCTACACCTACACACGCCGCGCCTTCGGTGGCCGTGTGGGCTTCATGGTGGGCTGGGCGCTGCTGCTCGACTACATCTTCCTGCCGATGATCAACTACCTGGTGATCGGGATCTACATGAAGGAGGTCTTCCCCGCCATCGATCAGGGCGTCTGGGTGGTAGGAGCCATCGTCGCCGTGACCGCACTGAACATCCTGGGCATCAAGCTGGTGGCCAAGATGAATCTGATCATCATCGGCTTTCAGTTCGTCTTTCTGGCCACTTTCATCGCCATCTCGCTGAAGGTCATCGCCGGTGGCGAAGCCCCCTCGCTGCTGGCGCCCTTCCACAGCGAAGGGCTCCAGTGGACCACCATCGTCGGTGGTGCCGCCATCCTGTGCCTGTCGTTTCTTGGCTTTGACGCCGTCTCGACCCTGTGCGAGGAAACCCGCGAGCCCAAGCGTGACATTCCCCGCGCCATCATGCTGTGCACCCTGATCGGCGGCGGCCTGTTCATTCTGGCCTCCTGGGTCGGGCATCTGGTGTTCCCCGACTATCACAACTTCGGCAGCGCCGACTCGGCCGCGGTGGACGTGATGCGCCGCGCCGGCGGGGGCTTTTTGGTCGCCTTCTTCACCGCTGCATATGTAGCAGGCTGCTTCGCCTCGGCCATGGCCGCCCAGGCCAGCGTCTCCCGGATCCTGTTCGCCATGGGCCGCGACCAGGTCCTGCCCAAGGTCTTCGGCAAGCTCAGCCAGCGCTACGGCACCCCGCTGGGGTCGACGTTGATCGTCGGCGCCATCTCGCTGATGGCGCTGGTCATCAGCCTGGAGCTGGCCGCCACCATGATCAGCTTCGGCGCCCTGGTCGCCTTCTCCTTCGTCAACCTTTCGGTGATCAAGCACTACCTGGTGGATGAGCACCTGATGCAACCCAAGAACCTGCTGCGCTACGGCGTCATGCCAAGCGTCGGCTTCCTGTTGACCATCTGGCTGTGGTCGAGTCTGTCGCTCAACACCTTCCAGGTGGGCCTCACCTGGGTCGCCGTCGGCTTTGCCTACCTGCTCTATCTGACCCGCCTGTTCAAGGTCGAAGTACCGGACCTGGAGCTCAAGGAAAACTGAGCGCTGACCGCGGCGCCTCCGATCAGAGCGTCGCGGTTTACAGCCCCTGCCCACAGCGCCGACATCCCGGGATGTCGGCGCTCTTCTTTGGCGCACCACAAACCTTGCAAGATCGCGCATCGAGGCATCGCATCGACCTTTTTTCCGGCCGTGTTGTGGCAAGGCACAGCCATGAAGAGCACCGCTGCAGGACTGCCCTAAGGTAAGAGACAGCTATCGAGAGTCCCTTCCCATGGAGAGCCCCGCCCATGACGCCACGCCTGCCCACCCTGATGCTGCTGACACTTGCCCCGCTGTCCACCTGCCTGGCGGCAGAAACGATCTACGTGGTCACCAACAAGACCGAAGGCAACTCGGTCGCCGCCTTCCATGCCGACGATGACGGCACGCTTTCCCTAGCCTCCGAGTATCCCACCGGGGGCCTTGGTACCGGTGATCTGGAGATTCCGGCTCTGGAGAAGAACCCTGACCACCCGCTGGCCAACGGCGACGACCCCCTGATCTCCGCCAACGCCATCGCGGCCTCCGCGGACGGCGGCTGGATGGTGGCGGTCAACCCGGGCGACGGTACCCTCAGCCTGATGAACCGCGCCCCCGACGGCAGCCTTCAGGCCGTCAACAGCGTGACGGCCTCGGACCGTTTCCCGATTTCTGTCGCCATCCACGGCCACCTGGTCGCCACCGCCAGCGTGGGTGACAGCAACCAGGCCGGCTCCATCGCGCTGTATCGCCACACCCCCGAAGGACTGATCGCGATCCAGGGCAGCCGGCGCGACCTGGGTGCCCGCCCCTCGACCATCGCCTTCTCGCGTTCCGGAGCCTTCGTCATCGTTAACGAGCTGGTGACCGGCAAGATTCACAGCTTTGCGGTCAGTGACGATGGTCTGTCCGCCGATCCGATCGCCAGCGTGGACAGCCCGCGTGCGCCGGCCGAACGCTTCCACGCCATACCGGTGGGCTTCGCCATCGGCAAGGGGGACCAGGGCGAGACCCTGCTGATGTCGGAGGCACGCTTCCTGACGCCGGAGTTCGGCCTGCGTGAAGAGGCCGACAAGGTACCCCAGAGCCCGCTCTACAGCTGGCAGACCAGCTCGGTTTCGAGCTATGTGCTGGATGATCAGGGCGGACTCACCCTGAAGACCGCCGACGCCCTGACCGGCGCTGCCATGGAAGGAGGCGAGATCGCCAACTGCTGGGTCGCGCTGAACGCCGACGGCGACACCCTCTACACCGCCAACGCCCTGTCGAGTTCCATCAGCCGCTACAGCGTCAAACCGGACGGCAGCATCGCCCTCGAGGATGCCACCGCCTACAAGGACGACGGCGAATTGCTGTTCTTCTCGGACATGGCGCTGAGCCCCGACGGCGACACCCTCTATCAGCTGGTCGGCAACACCGGCCAGGTGATGGCCTTCGATGTCGCCGAGGATGGTGGTCTATCCCTGCGCACCAGTGCAGGCGGACTGCCGGAGCTCGGCAGCTACGGCCTGGTGGTGCTGGAAGACGGCTAGCCTTGTGGCACTGGAAGACGGCAGATACGGCGACGCCTGGAGCCCTGCCCAAAGAGTCGACGAGCACGGGCACTTTTCAGGCTAGCCCTAGCGAAAGTGCGGGTTCAGCCTGCCAATTTCGTAGAGATCGTGAAGGTAGACGTCCAGCTTGTAGACCAGGTGGGTGGCGACGATCAGCAGCGCGATCAACGAAAGCAGGACGGCGGGATCGTTGGCCCAGGCGAACGCCGGTGAGCCCAGTTCATAGCCGATGGTATAGACGCTGAGCCCACCCAGCCCCAGCACCGACAGGCACAGCGCGATGATCACGATGATCAGGGTGCCACGCAGGTCCCGGCTCGGCGGGCGGGTCGTCCAGCTCGCCAGATGGCGGACCATGATGCACCCATTGGTGACGATCTGGCGACGGCGGCGCAGCAGCATGGCGGCATTGACCGGCTCGTCATCCCGGGAAAAGGCCGCCAGCGCTACCCTGGGGTCGACGCGGCCATCGAAGCGCTCGTTCACCGCCCGGGCAAAGGCCTCGCGATCACCGGTATTCCTGGCCTGCTCGGCCAGCCGAGACAGCTCCTCAAGCGCCTCGGCGTCCATTCCGGGACGCTTCTCGAAGTCGGCAAAGTGCTGCTCGTAGTAGATGTAGTAGACCTGATAGATCGACAACAGCACGGCCGCGTAGATCATCACGTAGAGGGCGATATCTGACATGCGTTTCTCCCTGTCCCTGGCGGTAGGCCGTCGAGACACTCGATCCCGAAGCGGCACAAAGATCCCCATTATCTGAATCTTTTATTATGGCCGGTAGCGGGTGTTTTGCCGCACCCTTGTCGGCCACCTTGTGACACAAGCAAGAGCCCCCGACGGGCATCCGACGGGGGCTCTTGCTGCAACGGCGTGGTTTCAGGGCAGGAGCCGAATGTTCGGCTCCCCACCCTGCTCGCCTACTGTGACGCCTGATCCGGCAGTTTGTAGGCCATCACGTAGTCACCGATGGTGGTGCCGATCGAGCCATGCCCCCCGGCCACCAGCACGACCATCTGCTCGCCCTGGCTGTTGAGGTAGGTCATCGGCGTGGCCTGGCCGCCGGCTGGCAGCCGCGACTCCCACAGCTGCTCGCCGGTGGTCAGGTCGTAGGCACGGAAGTAGTCGTCCACGGACGCCGCCAGGAAGGCCACTCCTCCGTCGGTGATGATCGGACCGCCGATACCCGGCACCCCCATCTCGAAGGGCAGCGGCAGCGCTGTCATGTCTTCGATGGTGCCGTTCTTGTGCTGCCAGGCGACCTCACCGGTACGCAGGTCGGTGCCGGCCACGTAGCCCCAGGGCGGCTGCTGACAGGGAATGCCCAGCGGCGACAGGAACGGCTTCATCTCCACCGCATAGTCGGCACCGGCGTTCTCGTTGAGCCCCTGCTCACCCTGGTTGGTCTCGCCGAGTTCGGCGCCGTCCTTGGGCACCAGGGTACTGGTGAAGGCCAGATACAGCGGCATGCCGAACATCACCTGGCGCTTGGGGTCCACCGCCAGGCTGCCCCAGTTGAAGACGCCGAAGTTGCCGGGGAAGACGATGGTGCCCTGCTCGGACGGTGGGGTGTACTGACCCTCGTAGCGCAGCGAGCGGAACTGTATACGGCAGACCATCTGGTCGATCAGGCTACCTCCCCACATGTCGGCCTCGCGCAGCTTCGGCGGACGGAAGCTCAGGGCAGACCTGGGCTGGGTCGGTGCCGCGTAGTCGCCTTCGATGGTGCCCTGCGGTGCCGGCTCCTCGGTGATCGGGAAGATCGGCTCGCCGGTGGCGCGGTTGAGGACGTAGACGTCCCCCTGCTTGGTCGGCACCACCAGCGCGGGCTGCATGCCCTCGTCGGTCTCCAGGTCGACCAGGCTCGGCTGCGCCGGGGTGTCCATGTCCCACAGGTCGTGGTGGACGAACTGCTGGACCCACTCCACCTGGCCGCTGTCCAGACGCAGCGCCACCACCGAGGTGGCGAACTTCTCTTCGGCCTCACTGCGGAAGTGGCCGAGCTGGTCCGGGGTCCGGTTGCCCATCGGGAAGTAGATCAGCCCCAGCTCCTCATCGGCGCTGGCCACCGCCCAGCTGTTGGGGGAACTGGTGGCGTAGGTCTCGTCCTCACCGATCGGCGCGGTCTCGTCCGGGTTGCCGGAATCCCAGTTCCAGCGCAGCTCGCCGGTCCTGGCGTCGTAGGCGCGGATCACGCCGGAGGGTGAATCGACGGCGTAGTTGTCATTGACCGCCCCGGCCACCACCACCAGGCCATTGGCCACCACGGGGGGCGAGGTCGAGTAGTAGAAGCCGGACTGGGTGAACGGCATGTTGTGCATCAGGTCCAGCTCGCCGTTGTCGGCGAAGTTGGCGCAGCGGGCACCGGTGGCCGGATCGACGGCCAGCAGGCGCGCATCGGAGGTCGGCATGAACAGTTGGGCGTCGCACTGGATCGGCTCCAGCGCCTCGGCCGGCTGGCTCGCCGCCGCGACGTCGAGGCTATCGCCATCGCCGGATGCCGGCGGCAGGTAGGAGACGCCGCGACAGGTCTGGTGCTGGCGTGAGCTTTCCGCCGGCACCTTGGCGTCATACTGCCAAAGCTTCTCGCCGCTATCGGCGTCAAGCGTCACCAGCCAGTTGTGCGGCGTACACAGAAACAGCGCATTGCCCACCTTCAGCGGCGTGGCCTCGTAGGTGGTCTCCCCAACGTCGTCAGGGCCCTTCCTGTCACCGGTCTGATACTGCCAGGCCAGTTCCAGTTCGCCGACATTATCCGGGGTGATCTGGTCCAGCGGCGAGTAGCGCTGACCCAGGTTGCTGCGGCCGTAAGCATGCCAGCTCGCCTCCGGCGAATCGCCAAGCTCGGGTGACTGGACGATCTCGTCCTCGTTGAGTCGCCCCTCGATGCGATGAGCGTCTACCGCCAGACTACCCAGCAGGCCTACGCCCAGCAACGCCCAGACCGGCAACAGCACCGCCGTACCCAGACGCTTGCCGGCACGCGGCGGCCACAACAGCGGAATGGCTAGCAGCATCAACAGGCCCATGCGGGTGGCCAGCGGCCACCAGTCATAGCCGGATTCCCAGAGGGCCCAGGCGGCCGTGGCGACAAGCAGCCCGGCGTAAAGCAGCTGCGCCGGCACGCGACGGGAGCGCGCCATGGCGCCCACCGCGATCAGCACCAGACCGGCCAGGGCGTAGTACCAGCTTCCACCCAGGGTGACCAGCCAGGCGCCGCCCCCCAATAGCGAAAGCCCCACCAACAACAAGATGAGGGAGTAGATGATCATGATCCAAGGTCCTTGCGCTGAATCGTTTAAGTGGCCGGCATGTTAATTGATTAGCATGAGAATTAACATGCCGGTGCACAGCTTCAGTGTAGGCCCTCTTCTTGTAATACAGGCAAGTTGCCTGCGTCTTTTCTGGGCACGGCCAAGGCGACCAGGAGTCACCATGGAGGCCGATGGCGCCTCAGCAAAGGCTCTCGCAGCGCTGCGGACGATCCCCCATCCTGGCCAGTCCTTCGTGCAATGCCTCGAGCTCGGCCCGTCGCCCCCGGGCGCCGGCTTCGAGACAGTCGAGCGCCCAGTCGGGCAGTTCGGCGCTCAGCCGGTAGTGGACCCACTGTCCATCGCGACGATCCTGGAGCAACCCACAGCGGCGCAACTCCGCCAGGTGGCGTGACACCTTGGGTTGCGACACCTCGAGCACCGCGGTCATTTCGCAGACGCAAAGCTCTCCTTCCTGCAGCAGCAACAGCATGATCGACAGGCGCGTCTCTTCCGACAGGCACTTGTAGAGGCGTAACGGGTCCAGCGACATCATCGGCGTTTCCTGTTCATCTTTGCCTGTTCATCTTTTTTCCCTAGGCAGCGGCTTTCTTCGTTCAGCGTCACGGGGTTCCTCCGCGGGCCGACTATCCTAGATACCATCTCCCCTAACCGGCCACAAACATCCCATCAGGCGGTTTGTGGCCGATATTCGGTTTGTGTCTTGAGGACACCATAGGCGATGTGGATCAGCTTCCGCATCGCCGCACCCAGGGCCG